>JBJEBJ010000105.1:0-26694 GCA_051869955.1 Candidatus Cryptobacteroides sp. | reverse complement strand
TTTTAATGATGTAACAATCAGACTTACTTTGCATAATGATATGCTTATCATAAAAATTTATTTACATGCACCTTCCTTCCAGGAAAACGGCTCTTGTCCGCTCGAAAACCTGAAGTCTGTCTTTACGGAAACAAATATAAAAGGAATTGCTATATTTGCCAAATCCAACTATTCTTCTGAATGACGCTGTACGATTCCATATTGTCCCGAAGGGACCAGGCTTTAGTGCCCGGATTGTCGCGATTTTTCAAATGCGGCCCCGGGCAGTACGGAGAAGGTGACAAGTTTCTGGGAATAAAGGTTCCCGTGACACGTGAAGTGGTAAGGGCATGCTGGCGCGACACTGACAATGCAGAATTGGAAAAATGCATTTCGAGCGAGTACCATGAGGTCCGGCTGGCGGCTCTCCTGACCTTGGTCGAGATTTTCAGGCGGTCAAAGCGGGACCCTCAACGGAGAAAATACTGCATTGACTTCTATCTGGCTCACCTTCAATACATCAACAATTGGGACCTCGTGGATTTGAGCTGCTATCCCCTTCTCGGTGAATGGCTTATGGACAAAGACCGGACATTGCTCCACGAATTGGCCCGCAACGGGAAGACAATCTGGGAGCGCCGTATCGGCATTGTCAGCACAATGACTTTTGTCCGGGCCGGGCAACTCGATGACACATATTACATTGCCGGAATTTTCCTCAAGCCGTCCGGATATCCGTTGCACGACCTGCTTCAGAAGGCTGTGGGATGGCTCCTGCGCGAGGCCGGCAAACGCGACCCCGCCCGCCTGGAAAAATGGCTGGACCAGCATGCCCACGGAATGCCCCGGGTCATGCTCCGCTATGCCATAGAAAAATTCCCTCCGGAAAAGAGATTTCACTTCATGAAATTGCGAGAATCCGTCATTTTTATGTAATTTTGCGGCCTTGAACTTGACAATATGTGGCTTGCTCTCGCATTCTTGTCCGCAGCGCTGCTGGGATTGTATGATACCGCCAAAAAAGCATCTTTGAAAGACAATGCGGTGATACCCGTGTTGTTTCTCAACACTGTGTTCTCAACTCTGATTTTCTCCCCGTTCATCATTTCATCTATTACTGGAGAAAGCTGGGCCTCCGCTGGTGCTGCCGGCGTGCTGCAAGCCCATCTGATGACTTTTGCAAAATCCTGTATTGTATTGGCATCCTGGCTGTTCGGATACTTCGGGCTGAAACATCTTCCCATCACGATAGTCGGCCCTATCAATGCCACGAGACCTATTCTTGTTCTTCTTGGCGCGATGCTTCTTTTCGGGGAGAAGCTGAACGGCTGGCAATGGAGAGGAGTCATCCTCGCAATGGTATCCCTGCTGATGCTGAGCCGTTCGAGCAAAAAGGAAAATGTCGATTTCGTTCATAATAAATGGATTTGGTTCATAGCTGCATCTGCGATAACCGGCGCCTGCAGCGGCCTGTACGACAAATACATAATGCGGATACTCGATCCGGCCTTTGTCCAGGGTTGGTACAATCTCTACCAGATGATGCTCATGGGCCTGATGATGGTAGCCTTATGGATGCCAAACCGGCACAAATCCACCCCTTTCCATTGGTCGTGTGCCATTCCGCTGATTTCGGTCTTCATTTCCGCCGCTGATTTCGCCTACCTCTCAGCCCTGAGGCAACCGGACTCGATGATTTCCGTGGTTTCCCTTGTCAGGAGGAGCTCAGTCATCGTGTCCTTCCTGTGCGGAGCCATTATCTTCAAAGAACGGAATCTCAAGGCCAAGGCTCTTGACCTTGCCTTCATCCTTGTCGGCATGCTGTTCATCTGGATTGGTTCACGGTAAGGAAACTGCCAGGTGGCCGTGTTTATATCGTCACGGGCATCGAGATGGCCGCAGCGCGCAGGCTAATATATAAACCCGAACATCCATATAGGCACATTTTTGCCGGCAGCATATTCAATATTGTCTTTCACGATATACCCGGTCCCTGCATCCTTGAGCTGAGTGCCCTTCTTCTTTCGTCCGCCTACTTCAAATGTTATGTCGTCTATCTCGACGTCTGATATTTTTGAAGCATATACAGTGTATTTTTGCTTCATCCAAGTCATGAACATCGTCTCACGTATTGTTCCTTCATCCGATTTATCAAGGCCAAGCGCAAAGATAATATTTGAATTGTCCAGATAAAGTTTCTCAACTTTCTGCAATATGCCATCACCTGTCGCTTTCTCACGCAGCGCATTAAATATTCCGGACTTCTCAAGATACTCGATATAATCAGGAAGAGAGTTACGGCTGATATCAAGATCTCTTGCCAGGGTGCTGTAGTTCGGTTTATACGGCACAGAATGGGCAAGCATATACATTAGTTTTTTCAATTTTACAGCTGCCGCTACTGTCATCTCCGCATATTTCGGGATATCATCCTCTATTGTAGCATTAAGCGCCTGTTTCAATTTGATCAGGAAGTCCTCCTCCGTAAAATACGGATAGCAGCCGTGGCGCAAATACTCTTGATAATATTTTATTGGCCGATGCTCCCCATAAGGGAAGTCCACCTCTCCCGCCAGAATATCCTCCAAACTGCAAGGCTTAAGGCTCCAGTTTTGCGAGATATTCAGGTACTCCCTGAAAGAGAGCACGGGCATAGTGTACTCAATCGTTCTTCTGCTCAGGTCGGCTTTTCCTCCCTTCTTCAGATCAAGAATTGAACTCCCGGAATATACGACCTGCAAAAGAGGCAACTGATCATAAATCATCTTGATTTCAGTAGTCCAACCTGCATATTTGTGTATTTCATCAATATACAGTTTCCTGCCGCCACGCTGGAAAAAAGCCAGAGCAAGGTCAAAAATCTTATGACCGGCAAAATAGAAATCATCCGCTTGAACATAGAGGGACTCCTCAATCTTGTCATATAGTTTGATATGCTGAAGAATCAATGTTGACTTTCCAACACCCTTCTGGCCCAAGATACCAATAAGTCTGTTTTTCCAATTGATTGCATCATGAATTGATCTGACATAATGTGTAGTGGTCAAATCAAGTTTGATCCGGTATGTCTGAAATAAAGCGTCCATAAGCATTGCACTGAATTTAGTGCAGCAAATATAATAAATTGCACTGACTTTAATGCACTATTTGCGAAAAACGCACTGAATTTAGTGCAATTAAACCATGAAATCAGTATTAAATCTCAGCTTTCGGAACCCTGACGCTGTACGAGCCCGGGCCATATTCCTTGGAATCGGCGGATCCTGGCAGGGTGACGACGGCGGTGGAGTTCTGAGGGATGGAGAAGTCCCATACCCAGTCGTCGCCTTCATATCTCCAGCTGCTGCAGATAGTGCCGGAAGCTGATTCGTAACGGGCATCGAGATGACCGAGGCGGACATCCGGGACAGGTTTCATGACAATGCGCCTGAATCCGGCCTCCGCGGTATCAGTGCAGATACCGGCCGCAGTCTCCCACAGCCATTCGCAGACACATCCGTAAGCATAATGATTGAAACTGTTCATGCCGTTAGGTCCCATTCCCTTGTCTATCGTGTAGCTGTTCCAGCGCTCCCAGATGGTGGTCGCACCATTGTCCACGGAGTACAGCCAGCTCGGGTTCTTCCGCTGGAAAAGAAGTTCGTATGCCACATCCGCCATCCCGTTGTCGGTGAGGGTCTGGAGCAATATCGAAGTGCCGAGGAAACCGGTCTGGAGACAGCCGTCGTGTTCCTCGAAATTGCGGCGCAGCCGGGCAGTCATGTTCTCATGCGCCTCACCCTCCACAAGGCCGTTCTTCAGGGCGAAGAGAGCAGGGGTCTGCATCGTGTTCAGGATATCCTGCCTGAAATTGCCGTTGCCGTCGAGGAATTCCTCACGGAGATATGACACGGCCTCTTCACGAATCCTCTCGAACGCGGCGGCATCCCTGCCTGTGGCAGCGGCCATGTCCCTCATCATTCCGGCGTCAATGGCCCAGTACGATGCGCAGAGATAGTTCCAGTAATGCAGGGCCTCATGGAGAAGATGCCTCTTCCCGTCCGGTCCAATCCCCCTGATGGTACCCGCACAACTTTCAAGCGGTTCATAGCTCAGCCAGTCGGCCCACTGGAAATTGCCATTCTCCTCCCTGAGCGCCTCGTGACTGTATTTCGTCTCGGTCATGTGATTGAAGAACAGCTCCATGGCCTCCCAGTTCTCGTTCACGATGGAGGTATCCCCGAACTGCTTCCAGACAGTCCAAGGCACTATTATGCCGGCATCTGCCCACCCCAATCTCATCATGGAATTCGGCTCGGCGCCATATTGGGCGAGAGGGGCAACTCCCGGGAAACCGCCTTTTTCCGACTGGGTGTCCCGCATGTCCCTCATCCATTTGTGGAAGAAACGCCTCGTGTCTGCGAAGAAGGTGCCGGTCTCGGAGAACACCTGGGTGTCCGCGGTCCAGCCAAGTCTTTCGTCACGCTGAGGGCAGTCGGTAGGAACCGAGAGATAATTCGACCTCTGGCCCCATACAGTATTGGAAATGAGTTTGTTGACAAGTTCGTTCCCGGTGGTGATGACTCCTGTCTCGAGATTTTCCGCAATGGAAGAGACCGGTATGGAGGCAATGCTCCTGATGGTCACGTCCGAGGTGGCAGAAAGCGATACATAGCGGTATCCGAAGAATGTGCACATCGGAGTGTATGATACATAGCCTTTCTTTCCGGCGAAGGTGTAGTCTAATCTGATTCCTTTCTCGTGTATCCTGAGATTCCTGCGGTGGATGCTTCCCTGAGGGCCGTCCATGCCGCGGGAACGTGCTCCGTTGCCGTCATTGAGGATCTCTGCCGGAAGGCAGGTAAGTTTCACTCCTTCAGCGGCCTTGAACTCGAAAGAAGGCACTCCGGCGCAGTTCTGGCCGAAGTCAATCACGAGATTCTCCCCTTCCGAAAGTGTCATGACGTCACCCGGGGAATACTGCCTGTCCACGACCACGGTACCGTGCTCCTCCTCTGCCGCTCCTTCCACTTCCTTCCACACGTATGCGCTCATCGGCTTGAGGGCCAGGTCATTACGATGGTATATCTCGGCTCCGCAAGTCGGCAGTATTTCACCGCTGAACTCCCTGTTCACTTCCGGCACGGAAAGCTTGTCCACGGCAAGATATCCCGGGACTTCCCTGGCGTCGTACTCCTCCCCGTCGAATATTGCAGCATGCTTCACCGGGCCGGCGATTCCGGCTTTCCAGGCGAGAGTATCAGTACCAACCAGCTCGCGTGTGCCGTCCTTGTATATGATTTCCAGCACGGAACGGAACGCGCATTTGCGCCCGATCATGCCGTAATGTCCCTTCGGGGTAACAATCTTGTCCGCCCACCAGCCGGGGGTCACCTGGGCAGCGAACACATTCTCGGCTCCTGCCTTTCTGTCCAATGCCCCGGTCACATCATAGGTAAATGACCTCTTGGTCTTCTGGGGATGGGTGAAGCCCGGTTTCAGGACTTCCTCCCCGATGCTCTTACCGTTGACATACAGTTGATATACTCCCAGGCCGGAAGTCATCCATTTCGCAGAGGCGATTTCCTTGTCGTTGCTCCTGGCATTCACGAACCAGCTCGCCCCGTCAGCCGCACGTTCCCCGTCATCCACACGTCCCTGTACCACAGGAGCATCAGCTGCGGAAATCCAGACGGAGCAGTCCCATGCATCCGGCCCTCCGACAGGGTCGGTGAGGAATCCGCAAGTCACAGGTTTTTCCGAACATGAAATGAATAGCGGGAGCAATGCTCCCAGGATGAAGGAAGCCGGTCGGTTCATAGAAAATCAATTATACGGTGAGTTTCAATTATAAAGTTGGTTAGTGCAATATTACGAATAAAAAAGGATTTAGAAAAAGAATTTTGACTATATTTGGTACAATAATTCGGACGACATGAAAACAGCGCTCATACAGGCCGGGATTGACTGGTCTGACATCAGGAAAAACGGAAAAAGGGCGGAAAAGGCGGTCAGGGAGAATCCGGGGGCCGACCTGTACATCCTTCCGGAAATGTTTTCCACGGGATTCAATGGTATTTGCGAGAAAGACCCGGCTGCAAGCTTGGGCCTGATGAAGTCTATAGCTGAAGAGAACGGCTGCGCGATAGCCGGGAGCATTGCCGTGGAGCTCGGGGACGGGGCGAAGGTGAACCGGTTCTATTTCGTTACGCCGGACCGGGTGGAATTCTATGACAAACGCCACCTGTTCAGCTACGGAGGAGAGCACCTCAATTTCACAGGCGGCTCGGAAAGGAAGGTGGTGACGTGGAAAGGCATCAGGTTCCTGCTGACGGTATGTTACGACCTCCGGTTCCCGGTATGGTCCAGGAACAGAGGCGATTACGACGTGATGCTCTGCGTGGCGAGCTGGCCTGTCCAGAGAAGATATGCATGGGACTGCCTGCTGAAGGCCAGGGCAATTGAGAACCAGTGCTTCGTTGCAGCGGTGAACAGGGTTGGCTCGGACCCCTCATGCAATTATGACGGAGGATCAGTCCTGCTCGACCCGTGGGGCAGGGAAATCGTGTCATGTCCGGACGGTACCGAATCCGTCGCTTGCGGAGAAATAAAAATGGAAAGCCTGGCGGAATTCCGCCGGACTTTCCCTGTTCTCAATGATGCTGACCGGTTCGAGCTCAGAAATTGCTGATCTCGTGGCACCAGCCGTGGATGTCCTCAATCTCGCCTTTCTGGATGGCCGTGATGGTCCTGTAAAGGCGGGTGCATGCAGGGCCCACCTCACCGTCAGGCCTGTATCTCCAGCTTTTCAGCACGGCATCCTCCTCTAATACTTCCTTCACATCAATATGCGACATCGGGGTGATGACGACAGCCGTGCCGCATCCTCCGGCCTCATCGAACTCGGCAAGTTCTTCGAGAGGAATCGGTCTCTTCTCCACCTTCATTCCGAGGTCTTCGGCAATGGTCTGAAGGGACTTGTTGGTGATGGACGGCAGGACGCTGTCAGAAAGCGGGGTCACGTACGTATTGCCCTTGATACCGAAGAAATTGGATGAGCCGAACTCGTCGATGAACTCGTGGGTGCGGGAATTCAGGTACAGGAGCTCGCTGTATCCCTGGTTGTGGGCTATCTGGTACGGACGGAAAGTGGATGCGTAGTTCGCTCCCACCTTGTAGCTTCCTGAGCCTTTCGGAGCCGCACGGTCATAGTTCAGCGGAATCACGCCCGAGAATGATTTCAGGTTGGCGCCGTAATAAGGCCCGGCAGGGGCGCACATCACGGCGAATATCGCCTCATTCGGAGGGGTGAGCTGCATCTTCGGCTGGGCCCCGAAAAGAAGAGGTCTCAGGTACAATGACGCATCGTGCCCGTAAGGGGCGATGAATTCCCGGTTCGATTTCACGCAACGCTCGCACATCTCCACGAACATCGAGTCATCCGGCTCGGGAAGGCCGAGATAACGGGCAGTGCGGCGAAGTCTGGCAGCATTTTCCAGAGGTCTGAAAATCACTACCTTGCCATCCTTCTGGGTAAACGCCTTCAATCCTTCGAAGCAGGAGAAGGCATAGTGGAACACGCAGGTGAACGGGTCGAGGAGGAAGGAGAAATCTTCCGTTTCGGTAATCTCAGACCATACACCGCCTTTCCATCTTGCAACGACGAGGGTCCTTGTCCTGTAGGCATCGAACCCCAAAGTTTTCCAGTCAATCATAATGTTATAATTTTATTTTTCTATTGCTTCTGCAACCCAGTCCCCGACCTCGGAGGTGCTGTACGCCTTTCCTCCGGCGGCAAGGTCCTCCGTGACGACTCCGGCATCAATGGAAGCGGCCACCGCCTCCCTTATCGCACGTCCTTCCTCCTTGAGCCCGAATGCATATTCGAACATCATCGCAGCCGACAGGATCGTGGCAAGAGGATTGGCGATATTCTTCCCGGCAGCCTGCGGATATGACCCGTGGATAGGCTCGAAAACGCCGGTGTGCTCCCCTATCGAAGCGGAAGCCAGCAGGCCCATCGAGCCTGAAACGCAGCTCGCCTCGTCGGTCAGGATGTCCCCGAAAGTATTCTCGGTGACAAGCACGTCGAAGAACTTCGGTCCGGTAATCAGCTTCATTGCGGCATTGTCCACATACATGTAATCTGTCTGGACGTCAGGATATTGCGGGGCGAGTTCCTGGGCGACCTGCCTCCACAGGCGGGAGGACTCGAGGACATTGGCCTTGTCCACCACTGTCAGATGGCGGCGGCGACGGCGGGCATAATCAAACGAAAGCCTCAATATCCTTTCCACCTCGTAGCGGTGGTAGATGTTCGTGTCATAAGCCGTGTCCCCGTCGTCGAGACGTCCTTTCTCCCCGAAATACATACCTCCTGTCAACTCCCTGACACAGAGGAAGTCAGCTCCGTCCACGAGGTCTTCCTTGAGAGGACTCTTGTGTACGAGGGCCTTGAATGTCTCCACAGGACGGAGATTGGCGTAGAGGCCGAGCTGCTTGCGCATGGCGAGAAGTCCCTGCTCCGGGCGCACCGGGGCAGTAGGGTCATTGTCATATTCAGGATCCCCGACGGCACCGAAAAGCACGGCCTGGCTGTCCATGCAAGTCCTGAAGGTCTCTTCCGGGAATGCGTTCCCGAATCTTCGGATGGCGCATGCCCCGACATAGCCGAATGAATATTCAGCCTCATGGCCGAATTTCCTGCACACGGCATCCACCGCCTTCACGGCCTGTTCCACGACTTCCGGACCGATTCCGTCTCCGGGGAGTTTTGCGATTTTAAGTTTCATATTGTCAAATATTTCTATGCACGTTGTTCGAATTTTCCATTATGTTCAACATCTTGAACGTGGCCTTGATTGCGGCCTCAGTCTGGTCTGCGTCCAGGCCACGGGTGCGCAGCTCATTGCCGTTCCAGTACCATGTAATCACGGTCTGGACCAGGGCGTCGGTCCGCCCTCCGGGAGGGATTCCCACCTCATAGTCAATGAGTTTCGGATGGGATTTACCCAGCTTGTCATAGACTTTCCAGAGGGCTTTCATGAAGGCGTCGTACTGGCCCGCACCTGATGAAACCTCCTCATAGTCAGAGCCGTCGATATTGATCCGCACCGTGGCGACGGGCCTCATTCCCCTCGCGAGCTGGAGCGAATAATTGACCACCTTGATACGGTCCTCGCCCTTGGCGAATTCCCCTTTCAGTACGTCTGAAATGATGTATGGGAGATCCTCCGTGGTGACCGACTCCTTCCTGTCGCCGAGCTCGACCACCCGGGCAGTGACCTTGCGTATCTGTTCCGGGGTGAGCCTGATGCCGAGTTCCTCGAGATTCTTGGCGATATTGGCCTTGCCGCTGGTCTTGCCAAGGGCATATTTCCTTACCCGTCCGAAACGCTCCGGAAGCAGCTGGTTCTCATAGAGATGGCCCTTCCTGTCCCCATCCGCGTGTATGCCTGCGCTCTGGGTAAAGACTGCGTCCCCGACTATCGGCTTGTTAGCCGGTATCCTGATTCCGGAAATGCTCTCCACATAGCGGCACACTGAAGTCAACTCATTCTCGTTCAATGTGTTCGGTACTTTCAGATGGTCATTCAGGACACCTGCGAGGCTGGAGACCGGGGTATTTCCGGTGCGCTCCCCGAGGCCGTTCACGGTGACGTGGACTCCCCTGACTCCGGCCCGTACGGCAGCCATCGAATCGGCCACCGAGAGGTCATAGTCGTTGTGCCCGTGGAAATCGAAATGTATGTCCGGGTATCTGGAGGTCATCCTGGAGCAGAAATCATAGGTCTGTTCCGGGGACAATATCCCGAGGGTGTCAGGGAGCATGAACCGGCTGATTCCCGAATCCTTCAAGGCATCAGTCATCGCGAAGACATAGTCCGGAGAATTGATCATGCCGTTGGACCAGTCCTCGAGATAAAGATTGATTGTCATGCCTTTGGAGAGAGCTAAGGAGACTTCCCTGCGGATGTCATTCCAATGCTCTTCCGGAGTCTTGCGGAGCTGGGTGGTGACATGCCTGAGGGAACCCTTTGCGAGGAGGTTCAGGACACGGCCTCCGGCTCCGGCAATCCAGCTGACGGACTCTCCCCCGTCCACAAATCCCAGTGCCTCGACCCGGTCAATGTATCCTGCGCCGGCCGCCCAGGAACAAATTCCGCTGAACGCGGACAATTCCCCCTTGGACACTCTCGCGGAGGCCACTTCTATGCGGTTCACCCCGAGTCTTCCGAGAAGGAGCTTCGCAATGGCGAGTTTTTCCCCGTCATTGAAAGACACTCCGGAAGTCTGCTCCCCGTCCCTGAGGGTGGTATCCATTATTTCAATCATATCCATCTGGCTTTCAATGATTTCATTTCAGGAATGGCGGAGATTTCCGCTCGTGGGCCTCGATGTCTTCCCTGCGGCCGAGCAGATAGTCGATGTCATCTAGGCCGTTCATGAGGCAATATTGCTTGTACGGATTGAGTTCGAATGTCTCACATCGTCCCGTGGCGAGATTGGTCACGGTCCTTGCAGGCACGTCCACCCTCACCTTGAGGCACGGGTCAGTCCCGATTCCTTCGAAAAGTTCGGAGAGGAAATCTTCGCTCACCACCACCGGCAGCACGAAATTGTTCAGTTCGTTATTCTTGTGTATGTCGGCGAAGAAGCTGGAAATCACCACTCTGAAGCCATAGCCGGCAATTGCCCAGGCTGCATGCTCGCGGCTCGAACCCGAACCGAAATTCTTGCCGGCAACGAGTATCTGGTGCACGCCCCCGGAAGGAGACTCCGAGAATTCCGGCCTGTTGAGCACGAAATCCCTGACCGGATTGCCGTCCGGGTCATAACGCCAGTCGCGGAAAAGATTGTCACCGAAGAACTTCTCGTCACGGACGGTAGCTTTCAGGAAACGGGCCGGAATTATCTGGTCAGTGTCCACATTCTCAAGGGGAAGCGGAACGCAGGTGCTTTCTATTATGTCGAATTTCTGTTTCATGTTGTCAAATTTTTCATCTCAGTCCATCAGGTCACGCGGATCAGTCACGACCCCTGTCACGGCAGCTGCAGCAGCTGTCAGGGGGCTGGCCAACAATGTCCTGGAACCCGGGCCCTGACGACCCTCGAAATTGCGGTTGCTGGTGGAGACACTGTATTTTCCGGCCGGAATCTTGTCGTCATTCATCGCCAAGCAAGCGGAGCATCCCGGCTGGCGTATCTCGAAACCGGCATCTTCCAGGATCTTGTCCAGGCCCTCGGCGCGGATTTGTGAAAGTACCTCCCATGAGCCCGGAACGAGCCAGGCAGTCACTGAACCAGCCTTCCTGCGGCCTGCTGCAATCGATGCGAAAGCCCTGAAATCCTCTATGCGGCCGTTGGTGCATGCTCCGAGGAACACGTAATCCACTTTGTGTCCGAGAAGTCCCTGTCCGGGCTCGAAGCCCATGTAGGACAATGACTTGGAGAATGATGCACGGCCTTCTTCAGGAATCTCCGACACCTGAGGGACATTGCCCGTAATCTCCATTCCCATTCCGGGATTGGTTCCATACGTTATCATCGGGCCAATCTCAGCGGCATCGAAGACCAGTTCCTTGTCGAACACGGCGTCGTCCCCGCTTTTCAGGGTTTTCCAATATGCCACGGCCTTGTCCCATTCCTCCCCGGAAGGTGCATGCTCACGGCCTTTCAGGTATTCGAATATAGTCTCGTCCGGAGCGATGAATCCGCCTCTCGCGCCCATCTCGATGGAGAGATTGCACAATGTCAGGCGGCCCTCCATCGACATTTCCCTGACGGTGCTTCCGGCATATTCGATGAAATAACCTGTAGCGCCCGAGGTGGTGAGTTCCTTCATCAGATAGAGGGCCACATCTTTCGGGGAAACGCCTTTTCCGAGCTTGCCTTCAACCCTGATTCTCATTGACTTGGGCTTCTTCTGAAGGATGCATTGCGAAGCCATCACCATTTCCACTTCGCTGGTTCCGATGCCGAATGCCACAGCGCCGGTAGCCCCGTGGGTGGAGGTATGGGAGTCTCCGCAAACAATGGTCATGCCCGGCAGGGACAGGCCTCTCTCGGGGCCTACGACGTGGATGATTCCGTTGCGGCTGTCCATCATGCCGAAATACGACAATCCGAATTCCTTCGCATTGGCCTCGAGGGTATCCACCTGGCATTTCGACACAGGGTCGGCAATAGGCTTGTCCTGGTCATGGGTCGGGGTATTGTGGTCAGGCATGCAGAAAATCTTCTCCGGCCGGAGACATTGTATCCCCCTCGCCCTGAGTCCGTCGAAAGCCTGCGGGCTCGTGACTTCATGGCAAAACAGCCGGTCAATGTAAAGCTGGTCGGGACCGTCCTCTATCCTGTTGACTACGTGGGAGTCCCATATCTTGTCGAAAAGTGTGTTCATATACGGAAATCGTGAATCTTGTTTATGCAGTCCACATAGGCCTCGATGGATGCCGTGACGATGTCCGTGCTCGCCGCGAAACCATAATAATAGCGGCCTTCATGCTCCACCTGCATGTGTACCTTGCAGCAGTCGTCCGAGCCTTTGCTGACGCCCTGGATGGTGTATTCGTTGATTGTTATCTGGCGCTTGACAATCTGGCGCAGGGCATTGATAGATGCGTCCACAGGGCCGTTTCCGGTGGCGGCAGCCTCGAATTTCTCCCCGGCGATATCCACCCCGACGGACGCCACAGGCTTCATTCCGATGCCGCTCGTAGCCTGGAGCCAGTCCACCTTGATGACCTGTTCATGGGACCGGTCGGCACCGGCGAGCATGAGGATGTCATCGTCGCAGATTTCCTTCTTCTTGTCGGCAAGCTTGAGGAAATCCTGATATACCTTGTCGAGCTTGTCCTCGGGGAGCTTCACTCCGAGCGTCTCCAGACGGTATTTCAGGGCGGCGTGGCCACTGCGGGCTGTCAGGACTATGGAATTGGTATCCAGTCCGATGTCCTTCGGGTCGATGATTTCGTAGGTCGAGACGTTCTTCAGCACACCGTCCTGGTGTATTCCGGAAGAATGTGCAAATGCGTTCTTGCCCACGATGGCCTTGTTCGGCTGGACCGGCATGTTCATCAGGTTGGACACCATCCGGCTTGTCGGATAAATCCGGGAAGTGTTGATATTCGTCTGGAGGTCAATGTCCTTGTGGGACCTGAGAATCATTGCTATTTCCTCAAGGGCGGTGTTTCCCGCACGTTCTCCCACTCCGTTGATCGTGACCTCACACTGGCGAGCTCCGTTCAGCAGGCCGGCCATCGTGTTGGCGGTTGCCATTCCGAGATCGTTGTGGCAATGCGTGGAGATGATGGCCTTGTCCATATTGTCGACATGGTCGCAGAGATATTTTATCTTCGCCCCGTATTCTTCTGGCAGGCAATATCCTGTGGTGTCCGGGATGTTGACCACCGTGGCCCCGGCTGCAATAACCGCCTCCACCACCTTAGCGAGGTATTCATTGTCCGTCCTGCCTGCATCCTCGGCGTAGAATTCCACGTCATCCACATATTTGCGGGCATGGCGGACCGCCTTGACAGCCCTCTCGAGGATCTCCTCCCGGGTAGAATTGAACTTGTAACGGATATGGTAGTCGGAGGTGCCGATTCCGGTGTGGATACGTTTGTGGCGGGCAAATTTCAATGCCTCGGCAGCCACATCGATGTCTTTCTCCACGGCCCTTGTCAGGGCGCAGATAACAGGCCAGGTGACGGCTTTGGAAATCTCGATGACCGAGTTGAAATCGCCCGGACTGGAGACCGGGAATCCGGCCTCGATTACATCCACGCCGAGGGATTCAAGGGCCTTGGCCACCTGGATTTTCTCAACAGTATTGAGCTGGCATCCGGGCACCTGCTCCCCGTCCCTCAGCGTGGTGTCGAAAATATAGACTCGATTGCTGTCCATGGGGAATATCGTTAGTTCTGTTCCTTGTTCTCCGGGCGGAGCTTGCGCACAGTCTCCGCTGTTCTCCACATCTCGCTGTCGTGCAGGATCTTGAGCTCTTTCTCGAGGCCCTCGCGATAGTCCGGCTTGGAGTTCGAGTCAATGGAAATCTGGGCTTCGGTGCCGTCAGCGACATTGGCGTAGATCTGCTCCATCACAGGCTTCACTGCGTCGTGGAATCTCGGATACCAGTCCAGCGCGCCGCGCTGGGCGGTAGTGGAACAATTGGCATACATCCAGTCCATTCCCTTGCGTGCGAAAAGTGGCATCAGGGACTGGGTAAGTTCCTCAACTGTCTCGTTGAAGGCCTCGCTCGGGGTGTGTCCGTGTTCCCTGAGCACCTCATACTGGGCCTGGAGGAGTCCCTGGATGGCTCCCATCAGGGATCCGCGCTCTCCGGTGAGGTCGGATACGGCTTCGCGCTGGAACGTGGTCTCGAAGAGATATCCTGAGCCGATTCCGATGCCGAGTGCTATGGTGCGGTCAAATGCACGTCCCGTAACATCCTGGGCCACTGCATAGGAGGCATTGATTCCCCTGCCTTCGAGGAAGAGGGAGCGGAGGGATGTTCCGGAGCCTTTCGGGGCCACCATTATCACATCCACGTCAGCAGGCGGCACACATCCGGTGCGGTCGCTCCAGGTAATGGCGAATCCGTGGGAGAAATAGAGGGCCTTGCCAGGGGTGAGATGAGGCTTGATCCTCGGCCATACGGACATTACTGCAGCGTCGGAGAGCAGGCACATGATGATGGTTCCTCTTTCACAGGCTTCCTCAATGCTGAAGAGGGTCTCGCCCGGAACCCAGCCGTCCGCCACGGCTTTCTCGTAGGTTTTGCCTGGACGCTGTCCGACAATTACATCGAATCCGTTGTCCCTGAGGTTGAGCGACTGGCCCGGACCCTGGACTCCGTAACCGAGGACTGCGATTTTCTCGCCTTTGAGCACTTCCTTTGCTTTTTCAAGTGTGAATTCTTCGCGGGTGATGACATTTTCCTCAACGCCGCCAAAATTGATTTTTGCCATAATGTTATGTTTTTATTGTTATATTTTCATTTGCTGCTTCCGCGTTTTCATTTGCCGGTTCCGCGTTCGCGGAGAAATTCCCTGAGGGGCTCCTGCCTCTCGCGTGAGACCACTATGCGGCCTGCACGCTGGAACTGCATCACGCCGAACTTGTTAAGGTCATCGTAGAGGTTCTGGGTCTCGTCCGTGGTCCCGACCTTGGATATCACTGCGAATGAGCTGTTTATCTCAATGATTTTGGCATTGTAGCGCTGCAGGATGTCCTCAATATTGCCCGATTCGAGAATCTTTCCGGTCGGGACCTTGTATAGCGCGAGCTCTCTGTAAACCACCTGGTCTTCAGAGTAATAGAAGACCTTCATCACGTCCACTCTCTTCTCGAGCTGCTTCACGGATTCGAGGACTCGCTTCTCGACCGCGTCCGTGACGATGGTTATGATGTGGACTCCTTCTATGGCGGAGGCGCCTGCCGAAAGGCTCCAGATATTGAGGCTCCTGCGGGTGAACACGTTGGCCACCTGGGTCAGGACGCCTATCTGGTTCTCCGAATAGATTACCACCGTATATCTTCTTACTGTATTGTCCATCATTGCTAATACTTATCTTTCGTGAGTTGTGAATTATTGTTTTTCAGGGGGATTGTCATACCACTCGGTTTCGGAGAGCATGATATTGTCGATACCTTTTCCCGGAGGAATCATCGGCATGACATTGGCCTCCTCCTTCACATGCACGTCCAGGATGTACGGGGCGTCATCCGAAAACATCTCCCTGACCGCATCCTGAAGTTCCTCCCTGCTGTTTACCACCGCCGACCTGATTCCGTACGCGGCCGCAATCATCATGTAATCCGGATTAAGCATCCTCGTGAAAGAGTATCTCCTGTCGAAGAAAAGTTCCTGCCACTGCCTCACGTTCCCGAGCCAATTGTTGTTCAATATCACGATTTTGACTCCCGTGCCTTCCTGCATTATCGTGCCGAGCTCCTCGATGGTCATCTGCACTCCGCCGTCGCCGGTAAACAGGCATACGGGCCTTTCAGGAACTCCGATCTTGGCCCCGATAGCGGCAGGAATGCCGAATCCCATGGTGCCGAGACCTCCCGAGGTAATGAAACTGCGGCTGGTCCTGAATCTGGAATAACGCGCCGCAACCATCTGGTTCTGACCCACATCGGTCACCACTACGG
This sequence comes from Candidatus Cryptobacteroides sp., assembly GCA_051869955.1. Taxonomy (GTDB): domain Bacteria; phylum Bacteroidota; class Bacteroidia; order Bacteroidales; family UBA932; genus Cryptobacteroides. The sequence goes on along the minus strand of JBJEBJ010000105.1, from coordinate 10,575 downwards.
CATTGTCTCCGGTAGCCCGCGCGACAGCGTCCACCACTTCTCCCATCCTGATTTCACCGGATTCAGGGGATACCTCCTTGTCGATGACCCTGGCCTGTTCCACTTTCCTGCACACGGCGAAGCTTCCGGTCCATCCGCTCCTTTTCCTTGCGGAAATCCTTGCAGTGAGTCCTTCCAGAACCTTGCGGGCATCCCCGTTCAGGCCGACCTCTACCGGGATTATCTTCCCGATTTCGGAGGCGTCAATGTCGATGTGAATCACTTTGGCCTGTCTTGCATAGGTGGAGACTGTACCCGTGACCCTGTCGTCAAAACGCATTCCCACGGCTATGAGCACGTCACATTCATTGGTCTTGATGTTCGGGGCGACATTGCCGTGCATCCCGATCATCCCCTCGTAAAGCCTGAAATCCGTAGGCAGGGCACCGATGCCGAGAAGGGTGGAGGCGGCCGGGATGTCTCCTTTTTCAAGGAATTCTATCAGGGCATTTTCCGCGTGGCTGAGCAGCACTCCCTGGCCGAATACGACCAATGGCCTTTCGGCATTGTCAATGATGGCCGCAGCCCTGTCGAGTTCGTTTTCCGGAACCTGGACCTCCGGGACATAGCTCCTGATGAAATCACATTTGGAGAAACTGTATTCCGCCAGTCCGTTCTGCGCATCCTTGGTGAAATCCAGGACAACCGGCCCCGGACGGCCTGTGGACGCTATGTAGAAGGCCTTTGCAACAGCTTCAGGGACTTCCTCGGCGTGCCTTATCTGGCAATTCCACTTGGTGATAGGTCCGGTCAGTCCGATGATGTCCGCTTCCTGGAAAGCATCAGTTCCGAGAGCGCTGGACGCCACCTGTCCAGTGATAACGATTACCGGAGTGGAATCGGTCATCGCATCGGCCACTCCCGTGATGACATTGGTCGCTCCCGGACCGGATGTCACAATTACGACTCCCGGTCTTCCCGTGACCCTGGCATATCCCTGGGCTGCATGGATGGCTCCCTGCTCGTGACGCACGAGGATGTGCCTCAACTTGTCAGAGTAGTCGTACAGTTTGTCATATACAGGCATTATCTGGCCTCCGGGATAGCCGAATACAGTGTCGGCACCCGCCTCGACCAAGGCTTTCAGAAGTGCCTCCGAACCTGTAATCCGCTGTGTCTTGTCGTTTTCCATATCTATTTGTCAGTCATTTATCATTCTTACTGCGCCCTTGTCCGCAGAACTTACCATTGAGGCGTATGCCTTCAGGCTCGCGGAAACCTCGCGCTTGCGGAACGGCGGGGTGAAAGCCTTGCTGCCGCGTCCGTTCTCCTCCCTGCGACGTTCCTCCAGTTCTTCCCCGCTGAGTCTCACGTTGATGGAACGGGAAGGTATGTCAATGTCAATGATATCCCCGTCCCTGACAAGGCCTATCTCACCTCCCGCTGCAGCCTCCGGCGAAATATGTCCGATGCTGAGTCCGGATGTGCCGCCGCTGAACCTGCCATCGGTGATGAGGGCGCATTCCCGGCCGAGATGCATTGACTTGATATAGGAAGTCGGATAGAGCATTTCCTGCATTCCAGGGCCGCCTTTCGGGCCTTCGTAGGTGATTACGACTACATCTCCCGCCTTGACCTTGCCGCCGAGTATCCCTTCGCATGCAGCTTCCTGGGAGTCAAATACTTTGGCCGGGCCGGAGAAATGCCAGATGGACTCGTCCACTCCGGCAGTCTTGATGACGCAGCCGTTCCTCGCAATGTTCCCGAAGAGGACCCCGAGTCCGCCGTCTTTCGTATATGCATGGGCGAGATCCCTGATGCAGCCGCCTGACCTGTCGGTTTCGAATGAATCGTAATCTTCTGACTGGGAGGCCATTTCCGTACTGAATCTGCCGGCCGGAGCGCTGGAATAGATTCCTTTGGACTCGTCCGTGACGTCAGGGCTGTCTATGCAATATTTGTCTATTTCTTCGGCGAGGGTCATGCCGTCCACCCTTACAAGGGACGTGTCCACCAGCCCGCCTTTGGCAAGTTCGTTCATTATGGCCACCACGCCGCCTGCACGGTTGACATCCTGCACGTGATATTTCTGCGTATTCGGAGCCACCTTGCACAGGCAAGGGACCTTGCGGGAGAGGGCGTCTATGTCGGACATCCTGAAATCCGCCCCGGCTTCATGGGCCACTGCGAGAAGATGCAGGACCGTGTTCGTGGAACCTCCCATCGCGATGTCGAGAGCCATTGCATTGAGGAATGCCTGTCTTGAGGCAATGTTACGCGGCAGTACGCTTTCGTCTCCTTCCTCATAATACTTGTATGCATTCCGGACAATGAGACGGGCGGCCTTGCGGAAAAGTTCCTCGCGCCTGCGGTGGGTCGCAACCACGGTGCCGTTGCCCGGCAATGCCAGTCCTATGGCTTCAGTGAGGCAGTTCATGGAATTGGCCGTGAACATTCCTGAGCAGCATCCGCATCCCGGACATGCACGGGACTCGATTTCACTGACCTGTGCGTCATCCGCGGACGGATCCGCCGACTTCACCATCGCGTCTATCAGGTCGAGACGAGCCTCGCCCATGACTCCGGCCTCCATCGGCCCGCCAGAGACGAAGACTGCAGGGATGTTCAGCCTCATTGCGGCAATCAGCATTCCCGGGGTAATCTTGTCACAATTGCTGATGCAGATCATCGCATCGGCCTTGTGGGCGTTCACCATATATTCTGCGCTGTCTGCGATGATGTCACGTGAAGGGAGGGAATAGAGCATTCCGTCGTGGCCCATGGCGATTCCGTCATCCACGGCTATGGTATTGAACTCCGCCGCGTAACATCCGAGAGCCTCGATCTCCTGCTTGACCGTCTGGCCGACGGAATGGAGATGTGTGTGACCCGGTACAAACTGTGTGAATGAGTTGACCACAGCTATGACCGGACGGCCCATCTGCTCCTTTTTCATCCCGGCAGCAACCCAGAGCGCTCTTGCCCCGGCCATCCGCCTGCCGTTCATCGTGATTGAACTTCTTAATTCGTGCCGCATAACAATATGTTCCAGTTCGTTTCTGTTAAAGGGATCCTTAAAAAAAAGCCCCTCCCATGTACCGGGAAGGGCTTGTCAATTACTTGTCAAGTTCATAGCATCACCTTCCCGGTCCAAGTGTCTTAATGACAAGGACTAGCACGACGACGATGCTGATAATATATAACATAATCTTACCTTTTGTTCTAAAAGTCACTTACAATCTGTAAGCGGATACAAATCTAAAGAGTTTTTTTCAAAAACAAAATTTTTTTGCATAAAAATGCATCCTCCAGAGCGCGTGAGCAGGATTTCGAAAGTTTAATCTTTGCAGCCTGAGCGCCCGTATTGTTGGAAACCGGACAAATATCTCGCGAATTGCTTACAATCCGTCAGTTTTCAGTATTTTAAAATTAAAGAATATTTTTTTGACGTATGTCCCGTACAACCTCCGCAACTTCCTTCGGGCCGAAGCCGGATTTCCTCGGGGTCAGGGCGAGCCAGACGGCGAAGGCCGCGCACAGGGCGGTGAGAACGAGGAACAGGACATTGGATTTGGTGAAATAATTCCTCAGGAACCAGAATCCGGCAAGGAACAGGAAACAATATACTATATCCCCTCCGAAACTGTTCTTCTCCCCCGCCTTCACATCTATCCGGTAGGTCTTCATCTGGCGTCCGTCCTCCTGCTGTACAGCCTCGCCTTCCTCATAAATGTCACAGAGCACATATCTGGTGCGCATGAACAGGGACCAGTCGGCCAGGATGCGGCCACAACCCAGGTCACTGATGGTCCGTCCTGCCGAGACGGCTTCGAAGACCGCCTTCTCGAAATCCTCCGGGCCGAGCTCCGAAGTGATTGTAAGTGAATCCAATGTCTTGAGATTCACACTTGTGTCAAATTCTGCCATATTGTTTTCTCAACTATTATTCCTGAATATTGCCAACGCATAATTGGCATCCGGCCCAGGGGCGGTCAACACCTGCAACGCATCTTCGAGCAAGGTCGCAAGGCCTTCTGCCACAGGGGAATATGCCACCCTCATCACCGTCCTGCCATCCTCGTATGGATATCTGTCATGGAGACGCCTTGCAAGCAGGCCCATTGTCATCCTGACGTTGATTTCCACGCAGGGAGCCAGCCGGAACCGTCCTTCCCTGTCAGCTGAAATGAACATGTCCACTCCGGCATAGCCTTCGTAACTCCCGGCAAACTCCGACAGGAAATATTCCGTCATTATATCTTTGACTGCCAGCACAATAGCTTCCGGCACATATCCGGAAAGTTTCCCGAGAATCCACCCGTCGGATGCCAGGACATTGCCCCGGTACATCCCGTTCTCGTTGAAAAACATCGAGAATCCTTCGAAGCGGACTTCCCCTGAGGAAATGTGGAAGAGCATTGCGAAGTCCCGGACGACTTTCTCCCTGCATTCCACTTCGACGGCGCCCTGCTTCGCTATCACATTGCGGCACCAGCCCAGGTCATTGCCAGACAATTCCCCTGCGCGCAGCCAGCGGAGTCCTTTCCCACTGCCCGACCACGGAGCCTTTGCCACCGCATCGCCGTACTTCCCGACATAGCTCACGACTTCATGGACTGATTCAGCAATCACAGGGGCGTTTTCCGTCAGGAAATCCGTATATGGCCTGCCCCCGAATGACTGGACGGATAGTATTTCCTGAAGGCGCCTGCGTATGAACGAGTCCGCGGCCACCGCATTTTTCCGGTTCGAGAGCTCCCTGATGCGGGCAAGCGCAGCGTCATCCGGCAGCATTGTCTCCGGTACTCCTTCCTTGAGGAGCCGGCGTTTGAGCATAGCGTCCCATCCCCACGGAATGATTCCATCCCCGGTTTCTATCAGGGAGGTCAGCCCGGCGCAGTCTCGTCCGAATTTCAATGCGGACTCGGGCGGCACGAAGTTCGGGTCACCGTTCGCCAGGCAGAGGTCATGTTCCGGATTGAAGATGTTCATGGGTACAAATTTATATATTTAATTGTTATCTTTGCATGGTTGACATCACATTGACCATGGCCGACAAAGATTTCCTTACCGGAGAACATATCATAGAGATTTCCAACGGGGATTTTTTCTCCGGGGTGGAAAGCATGCTGCGGGAAGGCAGGTCCGTGAGGATGCCGGTGAAGGGTACGAGCATGATTCCGTTCATCGTGGAAGGCAGGGATGAGGTGGAGGCAGGCCCTGTTTCAGGGGAACTGAGACGCAGGGACATAGTGCTGGCAAGGACGGACAGGGGAATAGTGATGCACAGGATATACAGGATTTCAGGGTGCGGTTCCGATGCCCGGTTCACCCTCATGGGAGACGGAAATCTGTATATGACAGAGACTTGTCCGGCCTGTGACGTTATAGGCAAAGCCAATGCCATTTTCCGAAAAGGAAGGAGGGTGGATACCGGCGGGAAATGCGAAAGGCTCAAGGCCTGGATATGGATGTCACTCAGACCTGCCCGGAGGTTTCTGATTCCGGTGTGGAAATTTTTCCACAGGAGCCGGATACACTGATAATCAATTGACTGGAATAATATGAAGGCTGCCGATTGTCTGCGCTGGTTATGGCGCATTTCCCGCGGATGGCGGGGATGGATTTGTCTCGATGCATTGTTCGGATGCATCAGGGCGACAGCCATGCTCGGATTCATCTGGACGAGCAAATATCTCATTGACATTGCCACAGGCAATGCAGAGGGCAGTTTCAGGGTTTACGTGCCGCTTCTGGCAGGGTGCATGCTGGTGCAGCTGGCATCCGGGGCGGCGAAGGCAAGAATTGGGACAAGGAATGAAATAAGGCTGCGCAATGAATTGAAGTACCGCATTTTCACTCATCTGATGGAAAGCCGGTGGACTGGCCGGGACTCGTTCCATACGGGGGATGTCATGAACAGGCTCGATGAGGATGTCGCAGCCGTGTCTGGGCTTGTCTGCATCTCAGCGCCGTCCACTATCGCAACCTGCGTGCAACTCATCGGAGCGTTCTGGCTTCTTGCCAGGATGGATTTCCGGCTGGCCCTGATAATCGTGGCGCTCATGCCTGTTGCAATCCTGCTGAGCAAAGGGTTTGTCCGCAGGATGAGACGGCTTACAAGGGAAATCAGGATGTCTGACAGCAAGGTCCAGAGTCATCTTCAGGAAAATCTCCAGCACAGGACATTGATTTCGGCACTTGAATATACATCGAAGACGACTGACGAACTGATATCATTGCAGACCGACCTTCAGAACAAGGTGATGGACAGGACCGACTATTCTCTTTTCTCGAGATTCATGGTGCAGTCTGGATTCGCGGCCGGATATCTGGCAGTCATGCTTTGGGGTATATACGGACTGCGGAACGGGAACATATCATTCGGCGTGATGGCGGCATTCCTGCAGCTTGTATCACAAATCCAGAGACCCGTGGTGGACCTGAGCAGGCAGGTGCCGGGCGTTGTCAGGGTGCTCACGAGCGTGGAGCGTCTCTGTGAACTGACCGACATACCGCTCGAGGAGCAGGGTGATCCGGTGAAGCTTGGCGGGATGCCGGGAGTCCGTTTCGAGGATGTCACTTTCACATATCCTGACGGGGATTCACCGGTATTGGAAGGATTCTGTCACGATTTCCGGCCGGGAAGTCTTACGGCAGTAGCCGGGGAGACAGGTGCGGGAAAAAGCACGATGATACGCCTGATCATGGCTCTCCTGCTACCTGAGAAGGGCAGGATATCCCTGTACGACGGCAAGGGAGCGGTAACGGCATCACCGCGTACGAGATGCAACATCGTATATGTCCCGCAAGGCAATACTCTCATATCCGGGACAATCCGGGACAATCTCCTGCTCGGCAATCCTGATGCACGGGACAATGAACTCGAGGATGCCCTGCATTGTGCAGTCGCGGATTTCGTGATGGAACTGCCTGAAGGCATGGACACTGTCTGTGGAGAGTCCGGCGCAGGATTGAGTGAAGGACAGGCCCAGCGCATCGCCATAGCGCGCGGACTGCTGAGGCCGGGAGGAATAATGTTGCTCGACGAGCCGACCTCGTCCCTCGATCCGGACACTGAACGTGAGCTGCTCGGAAGACTGCGGAAATATGTCAAGAACAAGACTCTGATAATCATTACCCATAGGGAATCCGTGTCATCCATGTGCGTGGAGACAGTGCATTTTACTCTCAACAACCACAAAACCAAAACGTATGACAATAGGTTATTTGAGAGTCAGCACAGGAAAACAGAATCCTGAAAATCAGAAAGATGAAATCCGCCGGTTCTGTGAGGAGAAGAATCTGTCCATCGACGGATGGGTCACGGAAACGGTAAGCGGAAAGATTCCGTACCGGAAAAGAAAACTCGGCCGGACCCTCAGGCAGATGAAAAGCGGTGACATCATCATAGTCACGGAAATCTCGAGACTGAGCAGGTCTTTGACCGAGATCATGTCCATCATGGGAGAATGTCTTGAACGCCACATCGGTATCTACACGACCAAGGAACGCTACACTTTCGATGACAGCATCAACAGCAAGGTGCTCTGTTTCGCATTCGGTCTAGTCGCGGAAATCGAGCGCAATCTCATCTCGATGAGGACGAAAGAGGCACTCGCGCTGAAGAAATCGGAAGGAGTCGTTCTCGGCAGGCACAAGGGCAGCAAGGTAAAGATGCAGCTGATAGAGCAGAATTATCCGCGCATAAAGACAATGTTGCACAACGGGGTATCCATTACAAGGATGTGCAAGCGTATAGGAGTGTCGCGGAACACATGGTACAAGTATCAGGCGATGAAGAAGAACGGTACTGATTGCAATATTACGGAAATAAGGTAACTTTGCGTCCGGAATAAACGGCGCACAGATGCTTGAAGTGATGTTGTGGATGGCAGCCGGCATGATTGCCGGAAGGCTGTTCAGACCAAGGAATCTCCAGAAAATCATCCTTGCGATGACGTGGCTGCTGCTCCTGTTTCTCGGATGGGAGGCAGGCGGTGACAGCAACGTCGTCAAGGCGCTTCCGTCCCTCGGCATGGATGCCTTCATCCTGACTGCCGGAGGGACAGCGGGAAGCTGCATTCTGGCCTGGTTGCTATGGAAAAGCCTGAAAGACAGGGATAATGATGGTGACAATGCCGGGGCAGGAAGGTCTGGAGGGGTTCTGGCAGGGCTTTCCGGGAGTCTGGTGATCCTGGGATTTTTCGTTGCAGGAATATTGCTCGGGCTGGCCGGACTGGACCTTGGGGAAGGGCTTGTGCACAAACTGGGCTACAGGTCGCTCTGCATACTGATGCTGTTGGTCGGGATGAGCGCCGGCGGCAATCCTGAGCTCGTCTCATCGTTGAAAAGCATGAACCCGCGCATAGTCCTCCTGCCTGTCGCAACGGTGGCAGGCACGTACATAGGATGTGTCCTTGTCAATATAGCATTGGGATACCGGACGGCGGATGTGCTGGCAATAGGCTCGGGATTCGGATACTACTCTCTGTCAAGTGTGCTGATTTCGGGCAGTCGGGGAGCCGAATTGGGCACATTGGCCCTGATTTCCAATATAATACGTGAGGTATTTACCTTGCTGTGCACTCCCCTGCTCGTCAAGATGGCAGGACCTCTTGCGCCCATTTCGGCAGGAGGGGCAACCACGGCAGACACCACTCTTCCGGTCATTACAGGGTGCTGCGGGGAGAGATTCGCACTGGTCTCGATTTTCCACGGATTCATAGTCGATTTCTCGGTTCCGTTCCTCGTGAGTTTCTTCTGCTCGTTGGGATGAATGCGGAATCAATATCTCAGAATCTCCAGTTCCTCAGGGGTATAAAGTATCGTGTCAATGAAATCCGGGGCGACATGGGCCAGGACGAGGAATGCAATCAGTGCAACGGCGGCGAGGATTATCAATGCCAGGATGCTCCATTTCAATATTTTCCATATCCGGCTTCCTGCCTCTTCCTGTACGGGTTCTGAGTCCTGTACGGATTCTTGTCCAGTTTCTTGTACGATTTCTGAGTCCTCCACGGATTCAGGGGCATTGACTGATTCTGAGTCATTCTCAGATTCTGGGTAGTTTACTGACTCAGGGCCGTTCAGCTGTTCTGGGTCGTTCAACGGCTCTGCTCCGGGCTCAGTTTCAACTATTGTTCCCGTTATTGTTTCAGGGGCGTTTTCTGCTGCTGATTCGCTCCCTGATATTGATTCTCCTGCTGCCGGAACATTTCCAGCTGCCGGTTCACTTTCTGATGCTGACTCACTTTCTGATGCTGACTCACCGCCTGTTCCCGGCTCACTGCCCGTTCTGATGTCTCCGGCGATTGCGCCAGCACTTTCATCAGCTTGCGCCGGGAGACCAGGCTCATTGTCCTCCACGGTCATCTCAGGACTTCCGTCCACAACCTCACATCCGGTCTTGACTGCACACTCTGATTCTTCCCAAGCTGTTCCTCCCGGCGTGATTTCACCTCCGACATTCGATGCGTTCTCCGGTTCGACTATTTCTCGGATAGCGGTGACACTTTCCCCTGCGACAGTTCCGGGATCACTTTGGGAATCATTCCCGGCTGCATTCCCGGCTGAAGCCTCGGGATTACTCTGCACAATACTCCGGGCAACATCCGGAGCCTGATTCTGAGGTTCTTCTTCAGGATTGAGTATCGAGCGCAGGCTGGCCATAGTCTCGGACACCTCGGAAATGCTCTCCTCATGAGTCTTCAATGAAACCGGTTCAAGGCCGAATCCTTCCGGATATATGTCAAGATCCTCGTCCGCTACAAAAAAGAAATAATTCTCCTTAGTGGCTCGGAGTTTACCGAGACCGGGGAACGGAACTGACTTTCTCGTCGTAAGAAGTTCCTTGAGTTCTTCGAGGAAATCCTTGATTATCCGCCTTGAGGTCTCGATATCAATATTGTTGCCGGCAGCATACAATTCAGCGAGAGAGTTATCGCCATCTTTTTTCATCTGCCTGAATGTCAATCTCTTATAAGGAGGATTAATCGTATATCCCCTGTCCGAGAAAGCAGACGGGACAAGTTCGGCCACGAAAGTGCCGACTCCTGGAAGAGTCACTTCATCTTTCTCAAGGATAAGTTCCTTGACCATTTTTGACAGAAGATCGATGTCCATAGGTAATACGTATGATATGCGTCAAGACGCAGAGTTTCTACAATTAAACTATACAGTCGCCAAAAAAATCTTTACAAAGTTAGCAAAAAAATGCAAAAAAAATTTGCAAAGAAATCTTTTTGTTGTACCTTTGCAATCCCGAAACGAAAAAACGGGTGGAAAACAAAATTCCTGAATAGCTCAGTTGGTTAGAGCATCTGACTGTTAATCAGAGGGTCCCAGGTTCAAGTCCTGGTTCAGGAGCCAAGCTCGGGAGCATAGCTCAGTTGGTTCAGAGCGTCTGCCTTACAAGCAGAGGGTCGGGGGTTCGACTCCCTCTGCTCCCACCAAAAAGACTCGGAAAATTTTCCGGGTCTTTTTGCATATATGGTTGATTTGCAAATTTTCCGGCTGCGATGCCGGGCTCAACGTAAAAGGGCTCAACGTAAAATCCCGGTTGATTTGCATTTTTTGTGCGTCTGGGACACAAAG
>JBJEBJ010000104.1:0-26780 GCA_051869955.1 Candidatus Cryptobacteroides sp. | reverse complement strand
AGAGAACAATTATTCAGGATGGAAAGCCGAACTGGCTGCGGTCAGGGAGGCGAACAATGACGCGGCATGGGCAATGTCGGAATTCATCAACGAATCCCCCTGCGCCATAACTCCTGCATTGCTCCGGGAAATGAATTCAGGGATGGAGCTCCCGGAAGAACTGCTCTATGCCGTCCTGATGGCTGGAATGGCAGGAATCCCTCCTGAAGACACGGACCTGACCACATATTTCATCGAATCTGTGAAATGCCTCGAGACAGACAGATACAGGGACAATCCCTACCTCCGGACAATCGTTTTCCCGGAAACCTCTTCCGGAAACTGGCGCCTCACACACTATGCCTACAAGCCATACGAGGCATTCGTCAGGGATGACATCAGGCATGGCGAGGGCAACAGGGAAATCCCCCTGACAGGCTATTTCAAGGAACGTTTCGTATATCCTGCCGTTGAACAGGACGGTCGCGAATGGATGGCCGTAAAACCGAGTGAGATAGAGACGATGCGCGAACCGCTTGATATAATATCCGGAGACATTGCCGTATTCGGGCTCGGCCTGGGATATTTCGCATTCATGGCCTCGCAGAACCCGGCAGTAAAGACGATAGACATCATAGAGAAAGACATTGATGCCATCAGGCTGTTCACCACGCACATTCTTCCACAATTCCCGAACAGGCACAAAATCAGGGAAATCATACACACCGATGCGTTCGAATACATGGAGAAGAAAATGCAGCACCGCAACTACGGTTTTGCATTCATCGACCTGTGGCACGACGCCTCGGACGGCCTCCCCATGTATCTGAAAGCCAAGCTGATGGAACATCTTAATCCCGGAGTGGAATTCCTCTACTGGGTGGAAAGGACTCTGTTGTCGGCATACAGATGGAGACTTTTCGACAGGATACTGGAAGAATCGGAATCGGCGGAGGAAGCGCTGGAGAAAATGTCCGACAAGTCATTGGCCCGACGGGCCGCCGCAGGTGAAGGAATCCGCGAAAAGGATATTGAGGCAGACGCATCAGATGCTCAAATCATTGACTGATATTTGAATAATCCTTCTTATATTTGCAATGACACCGCTCATGCCGGCCATATGAAACCGGCCAATCAGGCTTGTGGGCGAAAGGCGAACATACGAGAATATCAACTATATGAATATGAGACACAAACTGTTCTTCACACTGACGGCAGTCCTGGCAATTCTGCCGGGATGTACCGGCGGCAAAGATGCCGATGGGCTGAAAATGAGCCGCGAAGAAGCCAAGGCAATGGACTTTCTATACGGTTCGATGAGCATAGCCGACATCGGTGACTATGACAGCACCTATTTCCTCGGCAACGTGAGGACGGCGCTCAAGGCAAGGAAGGAAATGGACTGGGGCAGACAGGTGCCGGAGCAGCTGTTCATGCATTTCGTACTTCCGCCGAGAGTCAACAACGAGAGACTGGACGACTTCAGGACAATGTATTACGACACACTCAAGGCCCGTGTGGCAGGATTGTCCATGAAGGACGCCGCCCTGGAAATCAACCATTGGTGCCACGAAAAAGTCACTTACACCCCTTCTGACGCAAGGACCTCGTCACCTCTCGCCTCCATGCTCAATGCCGAAGGACGCTGCGGAGAGGAATCCACATTCACAGTCGCTGCAATGAGGACCGTGGGCATTCCGGCAAGGCAGGTCTATACCCCGAGATGGGCCCACACCGACGACAACCATGCATGGGTGGAGGTATGGACAGACGGAAAATGGTCTTTCCTCGGAGCCTGCGAACCTGAAGCGGCACTCAACATGGCATGGTTCAACGAACCTGCCGCAAGGGCAATGCTCATGCATACCCTGGTATTCGGGGATTACCACGGAGACGAGGACATCATCAGGAGGACACATTCCTTCACGGAAATCAATGTCATCGGAAACTACGTGAAGACAAGGAACAACATTGTCAGGATCATTGACGGCAACGGAAATCCTGTCAGCGGCGCGGTCATCAATTTCTGCATATACAACTACGGTGAATTCTACCCTGCCGTAACCCTGAAAAGCGGAGAGGACGGCACGGCATCGCTTCATACAGGTCTCGGAGACATGCTCGTATGGGCTTACAAGGACGGACGCTTCGGCAAAGCCCTTCTGGGCGGAAACGGGGACAGTTCCGGAAACGAACCGGAATGCAGGGCCGATATCGCATTGACTCTCACTGACTCCGACCTCATCACCGAGGACATTGACATAAATCCTCCGGCTCCGGGAAAGATTCCTGCAGAAGCTGACGAGGCGGCCGTGGAAGCCAACAAGCTCAGGCTCGCCGTGGAGGATTCCATAAGGCTCGCATACAAGGCCACATTCGCAGGGGACATTCCTGACGCAAAAGGCAACTGGCGGGAAATCAAGGCATTCCTTGAATATGCAGAATCCTGCGGCCAGCGCGACAGAGCCATGGAAATCCTGGACAACATCAGCCGCAAGGATGTCAGGGACACTGACAGGAAGGTACTCCAGGACGCCCTCGATTCAGCCCCTGTGCTCGCGGAAGGATATGACGGGAGTCTCTATGCGGCATACGTACTCTGCCCGAGAATCGGCGGAGAATTCCTCCAGCCATATCATGATGCAATCCGCGCCGCGCTTGTCCCAGAAACAGGCCAGAACCCTGAACCAGAAACAGTTATAGGATGGTGTGAGAGAAACATCGCCAATACCGACAGCATCAATCCGAGACGCCTCCAGGCCACGCCTGCCGGGACATTGAAGACACGCAAGGCAGACTCAAGGTCCAAGGACATTTTCACGGTGGCAGCACTCAGGACTTTCGGCATTCCGGCAAGGATAGACATTCTTACAGGGAAGGCCCAGTACGTTTCACGCGAATCCGGGGAATGGCTCGGCATCGGCAAGGGTACCGGAACTGGTATTGCACCGTCAAAGGGATGGATGACAATTCGTTACACTCCTGGAGAAGGCACACTTGACAATCCTGAATATTATCGTCATTTCACAATCAGCCGTCTTGACGGAGGTGCCAGGCGGGTACTCGAATTCGAGGGAGGAGACGCCACCGAACTCGGTGCCGACGCTTCCGCCAGATATTTCAGCAAGCCATTCCCTCTCGAGACCGGAGCATATCTCCTTACGACCGGAAGCAGGATGGCAAGCGGCAAGGTTCTGGCAAGAATGGTCTCGTTCATCGTGGAGGAAGGAAAGACGACAGATGTCAGCATGATAATGCGCCAGGCGCCGGAAGAAGTGGGAGTCATCGGCTCCATGGATGCAGAGAAAACATACACCCCACTTGAAGGTATAGGTGCAGCTGTCAGGGAAGGTGAACTGGACAAATCAATCCTCTCGACCACCGGCAGAGGCTATTTCCTGATCGTGGTGGCAGGTTCAGGTGACGAACCGACCAATCATGCCCTCAGAGACCTTGCAGGAATCAAGGACGTGCTCGCCGGATGGAACAGGCCGATATTGATTCTCAGCCCTTCTGCAAGGGACGCTGCCAAGCTCAAGATGCCTGAAGGAGAAGGAGGACAGTTCCTTGCGGAGAATGCCCATTTCGGAATTGATACGGACAATGCCGTACGCACAATGATATGCGACGGATGCCACAGCAAATCCTCCACCCTCCCGGTTGTAGCTCTCTGCGACAGCTTCGGCAGAATCGTTTATCTGTCAACAGGTTACAACACCTCACTCGGCATCCAGCTCAGGAACGTGATAGGAAAACTTTGAGCTACCTGCCCACCAGCAGGCTCACGATGTCCGAGTTGGTGCGCATGACAAGTCCGGGACCGGCAGACGGTTCATCGAACCCGAGTTCCGGAACATGATGAAGACATAGGTCAGGAACAGGCTTACGGGCAGTGGAATGAAATTCCGAAGCACCCGTAAGCCTCTCTATTTCAGCAACATTGGAAGGATTCACCCCGGAACCTGGCATTACGGTGATACGTCCTCCGGCCTGCCTGACAAGTCCGGCTATGAGAGAAGCCCCGTCGATGGCTTTAGGTCTCTGTCCGGATGTGAGAAGATGGTCGAATCCCATTGATATAATCTGCTCCAGAGCAGTCTTCGGGTCACGGCACACATCGAATGCCCTGTGGAAAGTAATGTTCATCCCGTCTGCTGCATTGACGAATGCACGGCAGGCCTCCATGTCTATGTCACCGTCCGGCGTGAGAGCACCGACGACTACTCCCGACACACCGGCCGTCCGGCAGAACGAAATATCCTCCAGCATTGTCCTGATTTCCGAAGGAGAATAGCAGAAACACCCCTCTACGGAACGGATAAGGACATTCACGGCAAGCCCCTCATGGGTACCGGCCTCCCTGACCGCCTCCCTGACAAGACCGCATGACGGGGTCACTCCCCCGCCTCCGAGAGCAGAACATAATTCAATCCTGACGGCACCGCCTTTTCCGGCCTCCTGCACGTCATGCACCGAAGTGCAGCATACTTCTATTTTTCGCATATTATGAAATACGTTTCCCGAAAATTCCGGATTCGTATGCAAAAATAATCTTTTTTTGAACCTGACACTTCATTTTTACATTGACTTTGCATATATTTACAAGAAGTTCCGCAGGTGCGGGAGAATAATCATTGAGACTATGAAGATGGGAAAGACTCCGGCATTGGACTCGGAGTACATCATTGACGGAGCAAAAATGGAATTCACGCCGAGGCAGTTGCTTGAGAGTGCCTCCGGACAGGCATGCACGGCAGGAGCCTCAGGGCAGATTGTCGACGAGAGCATTGACCCCTCCCCTGCTGTCGGAGACTTCGACAGGGAGACCATATCTGCAGCCAAGCCCGGCATCCTGGCCGCCAAGGACCTGCCGAGAAAGATCCCTCTCGACTGTGCCGGCAGCATCTCAGTTTCCGAGGCCGCGAGAGCAGTCGTGGACACGCTCTGGAAAGGCGGACATTTCCGCATAGGAGACCTTGAGGCAAATATAGAATGGTCGTGGAACGGGGAACCTACAGGCAGTCTCGCGGCTTTCTATTCCTCGGTTTCGGAAATCAGCGGCTACCTTGACATGCTGGGCATCAATATTGGCGGATACTCTATCTCCGGCAGTTCTTCCGCAAACACGGTCCGTTTCAGAATGGGAGTTGCAGCCCCTGCCCCAGAGCAGGCCGGGGAGAGTCCGGCAGGGATGGATGAAGACTTGCCGCTCCATCTGCCTTCCGAAAGCCAGGAACCTTTATACGAGGTACCTTTCAGAACGCCTGACCCAATCATGTCAGAATCCCGCAAATGCCGGGAGACGCTTGAGGGAAACAAGAACAACTGGCTGATTTACATTCCTTTCGACACATGCAGCCACAGACTGGGAGGATCCCTTTTGTCGGAATTGTCCGGCATCCCGGGAGGTAAGGCTCCAGACATACTTGACACGGATTATTTCATAGACTGTTATGAGGTGGTCAGGGAGTTCGTGGAAGACGGAATCATCCTGTCCGGCGTCACAGTGGGCGCAGGAGGCCTGATGGCCGCACTTGAGAGGATGGCATCCGGAGGACACGGAATCGATGCTGACATAGAGAGCATCATGCAGTCATACAAGGAAAATGACTCGGTCAGAATCCTGTTCTCGGAGATTCCGGGAGCAGTCATCGAGATACCTTCATCCGACTTCGACTACGTGGATGCGGAGCTCCTGCTGCAGGACGTGGCCTATTACCCGATCGGGCATCCGGGTCCTGAAGGAGTCAGGGTGAACAGAGGAAGCAACAACAGCATTTCCGGTATCCTGCAGTCACTTATGGACGTGCAGGCAGCGGAAGGCGAAGACTGATACACCAACATTGAAAATACTTTTGCAATGACAGAGAAATATGCTAATGTCCCCGGCAAAGGCGGACAGGGGAAACCGAAGATATTCGTTCTCGACACGAACATCATACTTCATGACTACAAGGCCATACGCAAATTCCAGGACAACGACATAGTCATCCCTATCGCCGTGATAGAGGAGTTGGACAAGTTCAAGAAAGGCAATGATGCCCTCAGTTTCAATGCCCGGGGTTTCATGCGGACCATCGACAGGCTTACTGAGGGCAGGATGTTCGGCAAGAGCGGAGTACCGATAGGAAAAGGACTCGGAAACATCAAGATAGAGCCGAACCATCCGTTCCCGGACAATATGAAGGACTTGTTCCACGACGACATCCAGGACCACAGAATCCTCTCCACGGCAATTTGGGTGAGGGACAACAATCCTGACCGTTTCACGGCATTGGTAACCAAGGACATCAATCTCAGGATGAAGGCCAAGGCCGCCGGGATGGTTGCCCAGGACTATCTGACCGACAGGGTCGAGGAAAACCGGGTGGAGGATTCGCAGAAAGCCGTGCAGGTCATCGACAATCTGTCACCGGAACTGCTTCAGGAGCTCCGATACGGGCAGAACAATTCCATAGACTGGAAGGCTGTTGGCAAGAAAGAGCCTATGGCCAACCAGCTTTACAAGTTCAAATGGCCGGGAGACTGCGGAGAGGTGGTCTGCGGCAGATATAACACCGATGCGGACAGGATAGTGCTCGTAAAGAGCAGGGAGGCTTACGGCATCAAGCCGAGGAATGACGAGCAGAAGTTCGCCCTCGACGCATGCCTCAACAGGAAAATCCAGCTCGTATCCCTGACAGGAGGCGCAGGAACTGGCAAGACACTGCTTGCCCTCGCTGCAGCATTGGAGCAGGAAAAAGACTATGACCAGATAATATTGTCAAGGCCGACAGTGATTCTCGGAAACCAGGACATAGGATATCTGCCGGGAGACCAGAAGAACAAGATGACCCCGTTCCTCCAGCCGCTGATGGACAATCTGAATGTCATCAAGTCCCTTTACAGGCCGAGCAGCAAGGAATACCAGAAACTCGAAGGCCTCGTGAACAACGAGAAACTGCTCATAACCCCTCTCGCATATATCCGCGGAAGGAGTCTCGGCAATGCATATTTCATCATTGACGAAGCGCAGAACCTGACCCCGCACGAGATAAAGACCATCATCACGAGGGCAGGAGAAGGCACGAAAATGGTGTTCACGGGAGACATTTTCCAGATCGACCAGCCATATCTGGACCAATGGTCGAACGGACTCACCCATCTGGGCGAAAAGATGGCCGGCCAGAGACTCTTCGAGCACGTATTCCTCCGCAAGGGAGAACGCAGCGAACTGTCTGAAATCGCGTCGAAGCTGCTCTGACCGGAACCGGTTATTCTACATCATTTTCCTTGACACAGCGGATACCGAATGCAAATCCGGGATTGGCCGCCGTCTCCACGGACCAGCCGATTCCTGCGAACGCGAACGACCATCTGGCAGGGAATGCGTCGGTAACGAAATACTGGGCCTGTCCGAGATTGGCCAAAGAGCTGTTCCACAGGAAGGTATTGCCGCCGAAACCTCTCGACAGCTCTCCTGAGTAGCCGATACGTCCGGCATTGCCGCAAGGGAACCAGGACTTCTGTCCATTGTAAGTATAGTTCCACCCAATCGGATTGTCCACGGTGCCGACCGGCTCCATATTGGCCATGAACTCTGCAGTGGTCCCCCAGTCGGAACCTGCAGGTATCCTGTAGCCGTAAGGACAAGGATCCAGATTGGTCTTGAAACGTTCGCGGTTCTTCCAGTTGGTCACCTTGCCGTACCAGAGGCCGAGATAGTTCCAGTCCCAAGGGGCGCTGCACCAGAGACCGTCCTTCTGGTTGTCAACTCCGGTAAAGAACGTGAGCGGATGCTTGTCAGCCTCTTCCTGACTCGGCATCTGGGCTCCGGACAACGTCCACTCGAAATCATGTGCAGGATTGATGACAGTATATTTCCTCGCCTCGTTGAACACCTCGGAGGCACCCCATTCATCAGCATAGCCGCCGAAAATCGGGGAAATCCTCGCATACTGGTACATGATGACACTCCAGGTCTTCGTTCCTTCCTCCTGGGTCGAGCCGGTAGCGCCTATTACCCTGTCCATGAAATAGGAATCAGCCGTAATCTGGACATCGGCAGGCCGGTCGGTGCACCAGATGAGCCAGGACCAGACCACTGTTCCGGAAGCATCGAATCCGGAAATTACCGCATTGCCTTCATTGCCAAGGGTGCGGAACCTGACCACTCCGTCAATCAGTTCCACTTCGGAAATGATGTTCTGCTCCTTGGCGAATGTCTCCTCGCTCGTAGCCCATATCCAGTCGGCCGAGGCAATCTCGATTGGGGTCCCGTCCACTTTTTTCGGCACGAAACCGTAATAGCCGCCATCAGTGATGATATATGTGTTGGCAGGCTTGTCGAGTTCAGTCCACGGCTCGGCGTACACCTCGAAAGAGGCCTCGTCGGACACATATCCGCGCGAGATGCTCACCGCTGCAGCCTTTATCGTATATGATGAGTTCCAGTCGAGTCCGGACACGCTGACCCTGGCCGTTCCGTTGACCGGGACCTCAGTACCATTGAAAAGGATGTTCTCGGCCGGCAGACCTTCCACCGTTTCATCTGACCTTGAAAGCATGTATGCACAGGTAATGGCATCAGACGATACTATGTCGAAGCTCATGGAGTTGGCCTGGACCTGTACGTTCTCGACCCTGACCTGAGGAAGGACCTGGGCCTTCTCCTCTTCGGAACAACCGGACAGGAGACATGCGGCAAAAACGGAAAGCGTCAGCATTGATTCTTTGTTGAGCATATATATTCAAATGATTATTAATCCAATATCAAAAACAATAACCTATTCCTGCAGAGAAGGAATTCTTCATCGGGCCCTTTGACCAGTTCCATGAGAGGTCCAGGTTGAAACCGCAGAAACGGATTCCCGCACCGGCAGAGACATATCCCGGTATTCCGGTACCCTCGCCGCAGAAATGCCCTCCTGCACGGAGGAAATAATGACCGTCGTAACCATATTCGACACCCGCCCCGAAATTGAACACGGCAGGATTGAAATACATTCCCGCATCCACCGCGGCGGCGAACGAATTCTTCCCGAAAGTCCAGTTGCCGTCCGCAGACAGGGCGATGTTTGCAGGGAGTCCGAAAGATTCACCGTCATCCGCCTTGACCGGAATTCCGAGATTCCTTCCATGGAGGGATATACCCACATTTCCCGGAAGCTGATACCTTACCTGGACATCGGCAAAACCTGTCCTGAGCACTTGCCTCTCCCCGTCAATCTCCGGATAAGGAGCGCTCTGTGCATAATTAAGTGTCACACCGGCAGAGAGCCCCATTCCGCTTTTCCAGGAAAACCCGGCACCTGCCCTGAAATCGAACGGCTGGCAGTCTCCGATGACAGCACCGATACCGTCAGTCACATCATAACGTTTCCCGAACTCTCCGAGAAAGCCGAAAGTCACTGCGAAACGGTCATCTATCCTGTAAACTGCTCCTGCAGAAATCAGGTCTGAAGAAGTGACCGTCGGCTGGAAAAGTCCGTAGGAGGCAGCTACTGACAATGTCCCGGTACCGTCAACTGCTCCTGCCACCGAGCCGAAATGAGCATAGGCCCCGTTCCTTGAAGTCCCTCCCATCGCCATGGATACAGGATCCGGATTCAGGTTCAGGAACTGCATCGAGGCTGGAGAGGATACCTCCTGGGCTGATACGCTGATAATAGTGGCAACCGGCAGGATCGCCGTGAGAAAATATCTGATTTTCATTGTGTTCTACTTTTTGGAAAATGATGATTTATATTCCCCGCCGGCTGATTTGAGCACGACTGTGTAATTCCCCGGAGCGGCACTGCGCATATCCATCCGCAGAGGTTCGTTGAGCGAGATACTGACATCCCCTGCCGAATACACCTCAGACCCGGTCGCCGAGAGGATCTTGACAGAACCGTTGAACGGCTGTCCAGTCCTCACATTGACGAAGTCCACTACAGGATTCGGATACACGTCCACAGGCCTCGACGGATCACGTACCACGACCCCGAATTCTGCAGTCACGCTCTCGCCCCTCGAATCGGACACCACGAGCCTTACGGCAGTTGATCCGGTACGCAGTCCGCGGAAGATAATGTTCCCGTCGGAGAAACTTATCTCCAGGACTTTCCTGTCAGCTATGACTGGGGTCACGAAAAGCGGTTCCCCGTCAGGGTCCGAGAAATAATCCCCTGCCTGCAGCACCACTTCATCTCCCGGCCCGTTGACAGCCACGGAGGCAATCTCCTTGGTGACGGCAGGAGGATTGTTCGGAAGGACAGTGAAACTGAACGTCATCTGTCCCATCGCACCGTATTCGTCCATCGCCCTGATTACGCATGAATTGGAACCTTCAGGAGCGGATGCAGCGTGAATCGTCAGGACACCCTGCTGGGCCAGGTCATCGTATGAGAACGAGAGGCTTGACTGGTTTCCTTCAAGGAACAATGTCACGGAATGTCCGTCCGGGTCCACTGCGCGGAACGTCACGTCCACGTCCTCCCAGGCCTTTACGGTGAGATTTTTCACATCACAGGCCACCGAAGGTGCGGTATTGGAACCGGTGGTGACGAAATCCACCGGAGACAGGGATGACTCGTTCCTCGCGAAGTCGGAAGCCGATACGGCGCAATAATATCCGGCATTGAATTCCAGGGCCCTGACCGTGAAACGGACCTTCCCCGGAGATACCTCCTCCAGGTCATTGACATCGAACTGAACCTTGATGGCCCTGCTCTTGGATGCAGCAGTGAACTGGTTGCGGCTGTAATAGACATTCATATATCTCGCCTTCGACGTACCTCCGTCATCGGAAGGCACGACGGCTTCATATACAATAGTATTGGACCTGGTCCTGACCGAGAACTCCGTGACAGGCTGGGGAGGTTCGAGATTGAGGGTGGACAATGCCAGTTCGGCATCCACCATCCCGACTCCGAGTTTCCCCTGCATGGAAGGATTGAACTGATATATGGAAGGGTCAGTTCCCCTCAGGAGGGTCTCCTTCAGGTCGTTGCAAGTATATCCTTCACCTCCGGCCGCAGAAAGCACCAGGGCGGCGATACCTGACACATGAGGACAGGCCATAGAAGTTCCCTGGAATCCGCCGTACTTGGAGTCAGGCAATGTCGAATAGACGCCTCCGTTGTTGTAGGTCTGGTCTCCTCCCGGGGCACACACATCCACCCAGTCTCCGTAGTTGGAATAATATGCCACAGCCCCGTAAGGGCCAATTGCAGCCACAGACACAACCTTCTCATAAGCAGCAGGATAGGCCATGTCAACCGCATCATTTCCGGCGGCGAATATTACCAGCCCTCCCTTCATCAGACCCTTCTGGCTCCCGTCCGGGGCAAGTCCTGCAACACTGATGAAATAATCTATTCCGGCCTTCACTGACGGAGGAAGTGTCACCACATGCTGGGACTCCTCATATCCCCAGCTGTTCTGGGCAATCAGGGCCCCGTTCTCGGCAGCATACTGGAAAGCCTTCTGAATGTCAGCTCCCATATTCGGATAATTCGGGTCTATCACCTGGAGCGACATCATTTTCACACCGGGAACGTCCGGCATGCGTCCTCCGGCAACTCCGCAGACTCCGATACCGTTGTTGTTCACTGCAGCCACGGTTCCTGCCACATGGGTGCCATGGTCCACAGGATTGATCTTGGCATTGTCCGTCACGAAATTGAATCCGTTCACGTCGTCCACGAAGCCGTTGCCGTCATCATCCCTGCCGTTGCCGGCAATCTCGCCCTCGTTGACCCAGATATTCGGCTGAAGATCAGGATGCATGCAGTCCACTCCGCTGTCAATGACTGCCACGATGACATTCTCGTTCCCGAAAATTCCGTATTTGTCCCATGCCCTCTGCAGGCCCATGTCCATTCCGGAACGGAAGCCGAACTGCCCGGTATTCCAGTAATGCCATTGATATTGGGTATAATACGGGTCATTCATGCTGACGCTCTGTTCCTTGAGACGATAGACCGGTTCCGCGCTCTCCACGAACGGGAGATCCTTCGGAAGAGCCGCAGCAGACTTTGTCGCCGGGATTTCCGACCCAATCCTCGCCTCGAACCAGAGATGAAGTCCTGACTCTCTCTGGAGCCTCTCATACGGACCGCCGATGTTGAAGCACGGACGCATCGAGAGGAATCCCGTCCCGGACATTTCACCAGGAAGCGATTCCGCGGAAATGATTCCGTCCTCACCTTCTGCCCCGATGAGCTTTTCTGCCATGCTTTCTGACACCTTCAGCCTCACGACTCCAGGAATGCAAGCGCTCTCGGGCAAGGAGCCTGTCACGTCGTCGCCTGCAGGAGTCACCTCCACCGGAACCGCCCTCTCGCAGGATGCGAGGAGCAGCGCACTGGACAATATTGACAATAATATGGTGTTGGTTCTCATTTTTCTTGCAATTGTTTGATTCATCAGTTGTTCGCTTTAAGGATGACTTCCCCTTTGTACAGTTCCTCGAAATAATTCGCATTATAATTAAAGAGGCCGTACCATGGTATCGTGAGCTGGCTTGCATCCTCGCTGATGCTTATCTTGAACGAGGACGAGAGCTTGATTGTGCTTCCGTCGAAGCTGGATATGCCCGCGAACATGTAGGTGGAGCTGTTCAGGGAGAAGAAATTGCCGGTGGACGTGAACTTAATCTCATGATTCTCGATATCGAGTTCTCCGAGGGCATAGTTCACAGTCTTGCTGTCAGAGGTATAACCGGGAGTCTTCATCGCCACGTACGGGTCGAAATTGTACAGGGCGACATATTTGAAATCGCTGCTGACGGAGACATAGACCTGATGTCCCACATATTCATAACCGGTACCTCCAGACACGTAAGTTCCTGTGTACGAGTCCGCTATCTTGTAATACCAAGGAACATCAGGTACTTCCACGGCTATCTTCCGGGAATATGACGAACCGTCCATGGTGGAAGCCACGGCCATTATCCAGTTCGTAGTGCCAGGAACCACCGGAACCTCAGCCTTTACGACTCCGTCAACAGGCTTGACCGCAGTGAATTCCGACTGGTAGAAATCCCGGTCAGTAGAAGTCATTACCCCGGCCTCAGGCCTTCTCATCATCCCGTCGAACCCTGAAAGAGTGAGTTCCACGACAGCCTTCCTGCTGAACTCGTTGATTTCCACTCCGTTTCCGAGCTCCACAGCAGGCATGGCCCCGGGAGAACTGAACCCGGCCTCCACTTCATCTTTCTCCTGTGCCCTCTCGCACGATATGAGAACGGCAGCGGAGAAAACCGCCATCATGATATATATTCTATTGATTTTCATCTTCTTACCTCCTGTCATCATAATTCATTCTGATCCTCCGGAAGGATTGAAGGATTCTCCTGAAGCTCCCTCTCCGGAATCTGGAACACCCAATACTTGTGATGCGCAGGGACATCGACTATCTTGGTTAGGAACTCAAGATTGTGGTTAGTTCCTTCATAAGACCTGACGATTCCCTCGGAATTGCGCCTGCGGTCATAGTAGGACAGACCCTCGCCCCAGAGCTCGATCCTGCGCTGCAGCAATATCTCGTCCAAGGTCACGGTCTTGTTCCATGCCGGATCCCTGTAGGCCATGAGTTCTGTCATCAGGGACTGGGCTTCGGAATCCTTGCCGAGCCTGAGAGATGCTTCAGCCTCAATGAGATACATCTCGGCAGCCCTCATATAGACATAGTCCTGGAGCCACTGGTCGAGGAAACCGAACTTCCTCGCGGCATAAGGAAGAGTGGAAGCAATGGCAGCGGCATTGGCCGAAGGAGAACCTCCGGACGGCCCGTTGAAGAGAGACTTCCGGTAATCCGAAGCTGGTATCTGCTCATACAATTTCCTGTCAATCAACTTGCCGAGCTGGTCAAGCCCGGCATACCCCGGACAGTCGTTGCTCATCTGCGAGAAGAATGAAGCATAAGTGGTCTGCGTCTCGGACGTGTGGTTGAATCCCCACATCACTTCGGCATCCTCAATGTCCATGAAACCGGCATGGAGCCTTGCATCGTCCATCAGCGTATATCCGCGCCGTGCATCGGAAGCCATGGACGCAGCCTTTTCCCATTGCTGGGTGAGAAGGTAATACCTTGCAGCGAGTCCCTCTGCAGTCTGCTTGTCCAGCATTATCTTGGACGGCCTTTCATAACCTTCCAGAAGTGGAAGGGCGGCATTGATGTTTTCCTCGATATGCTCGCAGACAATCCTGAGAGTATTCCTGCCCTGACGCTCAGAAATGGTGTCTGCGGACTTGGAATCCCTTGACGCATAGACAATAGGGACGCCCTTGGCCTCGTAGTTGAAATTGCCGGCAGCGTCCATCGGATCCTGGAAATACAGGATTAGATACATGTAAGCCATCGCCCTTATCGCATAGGCCTGACCGAGATAACCTCTCGACGAGATGTTCTGCGGATCAGTCCCCGGCTGGAAAAAGTCAATGACCGTATTCGCGTTGTTTATAAGAGTATAGAACGTGGACCAGATCTGGAACGGCCTCTTGTAGTTGAAGTTCCTGTAGTCAAACGCGTAATCGTACATTCCCCAGCCCCTGGAGCCGTGGAGGACGACATCGCCGGCCATCCAGTCCCCCACCATCGTGCAGGAGATGAAGCCGAAATCATCGTGCTCGTTGCCCGAGGTGCCTCCGGCATTGTACTGCACCATGAAGGAATAAAGGCCGGAAATATAGGAGGACAGGTATTCCGGGTCATTCTCCACCATCTGGGCGGCATTCTCCCCGGTGAGATAATCCGTGCTGTCCACGTCAAAATATTTTTCCGAACATGAGACGGCCATCAACGCCGCCGTCAGGACTGATATCAATCTCGTAACTTTCATAATCCTCATAGTCTAAAAAGTGATTGACACGCCTCCGGATACTGTCCTGAGGGCTGAATAGGTGAACCCGGTGCTTCCGCTGAACGACTGGCGTACATCCAGTCCGCGCCGCTTGGAATGATACCAGAGATTGTCACCGGTGACATATACCCTGAGATTCTGTATCCTTGCCTTTCCGAGAAGCTTTTCCGGGAAGGTATAGCCCACGGTGGCATTCCTTATGCTCAGGTAAGATGCCTTGGTGAGGAAACGGGTGGACATCTGGTTGGCTTCCTGGAATCCGTTCTGCAGACGAGGCACATCGGTCTCGAGGTTCTGCGGAGTCCAGCGCTTGAAAATATCCTTGTGCCAGTTGGTTCCGAGCGACCCTGCTCCCATTAGGGACGCGTAGTTCGAATCCATTGTCCATCCGCCGATCTGGTAGGCGAAGGAGACGCTCATGTCCACGCCGAAGAATTTCAATGTAGTGGAGAATCCGCCGTACAGGTCAGGAATCGCTGATTTTCCGGTCCTGCGCCTCGTTGCATCAGCCGTGGTGGACACATAGGAAACCGTCTCGGTGCCGTCTTCTGCAGTGGTGTACTTGGCATAGAGAGGCAGTCCGGTGACAGGATTCACTCCGGCCCACTCGTACAGGAAGAAGTCATAGAGGGAACCTCCCTTGGAGCGGTAATACGGATAGGCCTCGTAGCCGTCCTGCGGTTTGTCCGAAGGCAGCTTGGTGAGGGCGTTCTTGTAATGGGTTCCGTTCAGGGAGACGTTCCACTGGAAATTGCGGGACTTGAAGATGTCGGCGGAGACCTCGAATTCGATTCCGGTGTTCTTCATGTCCATGTCATTGACCAGCTGCGTGGCAGGAGAACCCTGGCTCAGCGCAAGCGGCCTGTAATAAATCATGTCCTTGGTGACCTTGATGAAGAAATCCGCATTCACGCTTATCCGCTCGAGGAAACGGGTCTCGAATCCGGCATTGAAATTCCTGGACTTTTCCCAGGTCACGTCAGGAGCGGCGCGGAAGACCCTCTTCAGGGAAGGCTCACCGTCCACTCTCTCGACGGAATAGAGGTCCTGATAGACCTTGACCACTCCGATATTGTCATTTCCCTGGGTTCCGTAGCTGGCTTTCAGCTTGAGATAGTCAATGGCACGTGCACCTGCGAGGAAACGCTCCTGCTTCATGTTCCAGGAAGCGCCTGCAGACCAGAAACTGCCCCACCTGCTGTCCGGGGAGAATCGGGAAGAGGCATCGCGCCTGTATGATGCGGATACGAAATATCTGTTGTCATACGAATACTCAGCCCTGCCGAAAATACCCTGCAGGAAGTAGCCTGCTGAAGAGGAATTAAGATACTGGTAGAATGCAGCATTGGCAAAATCCGAAACCGTAGGGTCGAGATAGTTCGTCATCTGTCCGGAAAGCCCGTAGTTGGAATCCTTCTTAATCTCATGTCCGAGGAGGACGTTCAGGGAATGGGCTCCCCAGACCGGGGACCAGTTGAGCAGTTGGTTGGTGTTCAATGCAGTATAACGGGAAGTGGACTGGGAGCCCCTTCCGTTCACCGTGAGGGCGTCACCTCCTGCCGGTGTCTGGAACACGTCGGACCTGGAATTGAAAAGGTCATAGGCGAGATTCACCGTGAACTTGAGATCCTTGAGTATCTGCACGTCGATATATCCGCGGGTCGTGAGATTGTCTGCAATATATTTGCTCTTGGAGGTCATGAGCTGGCCGTACGGGTTGGTGAGAGGCCCGAACGCACGGCTCTCTCCCCAGTCGTATGCCGGGTCTCCGTTAGCCGCGTAGATTTTCCGCCCGGTCTCGAGGTCATACTGATATATCGGGTATATCGGGGCAATCATCTGGCCGAAGAAGAAAAGATTGTTGTACGTGGATGAGCTGCTGCCTCCGTAAGTCTGCTGGACGGTATTGGAATAGGAGAAATTGATACCGGCCTTGAGCCATTTATAGACAGTCTGGTCCACTTTCGCCCTGACGCTGATCCTGTCGAATCCGGACTTCGGGACATATCCCTCGTCATTCAGGTATGATGCAGAAATATAGACCTGGGTCTTCTCGGAGCCGCCGGATATGCTGAGATTGTATTCCTGACGGATTCCGTTGCGGAACACGTCCTTGTTCCAGTCGTCGTTCCATTTACGGTCCGTGGCGGCAGGATTCAGCTTGCCTGTCAGAGGATTCACGAGTTCATCGTCGGCGACATCCCGATAAACATTGTATTTCAGCTGGCGGATCAGGGCTGCGGAAGCATAGGCATCGGCCTGCGGGCGTGAAAGAGGATCATCCGCACGATAATATGCGGCATTTCTCAGAGCTTCCCACGTAAGTTCGTAATAATCACCCGGATCTGTCACCACATCATAGGATGGGACGCATCTGGAATTGACTCCCACCTTTCCGTCGAAAGACACCTTGACCCTCTCGGACGTTCCCCTCCTGGTTGTTATCATTATGACACCGTTCGAACCACGGGCTCCGTACATGGAGTTCGCAGCCGCGTCCTTGAGCACGGTGAGGGATTCTATGTCATTGGCCGGTATGGAGTTGAGACTTCCTTCATAAGGCACTCCGTCCACCACTATGAGAGGACTCTGTGATGCAGATACGGAACCGAGTCCGCGTATGATGATGCTCGCGCCGGAACCCGGGGTTCCTGAAGAGCTGGATGTCTGGAGACCTGACACGGCACCTTCAAGCGACTTGGATATGTCCGAGGTGCGCATCTTGGACAGTTTCTCGCCGCTTACCTGGGCGGCCGAACCTGTGAAGGATGACTTCTTCTGTACGCCATAGGCTACGACGATAGTCTCGTCAATGCTCTCCGAATCAGGTTCAAGCTTGGCATTGAGCACATCCCCGTCCCCGACGGGAAGTTCGAGATCGGCATATCCGACCGAACTGAAGACCAGCACGGAACCCGGAGCAACGGATATCGAATAGTATCCGTCCGCATCGGAGGAGGCTCCGGTCATGGTACCCTTCACCATCACGGCGGCGAAAGGCACCTCCTCTCCGGTCCTGGCATCGGTCACCCTTCCGGTCACTGTCCTCGTCTGGGCCGTGGCCGCGATTCCGATGCAGGACAGAATCACGATGATTGCAGCAGTTATTCTTTTCATCTGTCTGACTGTATTTCTATTTGACATTACCCCTTACGATGACCTCATGAGGCCTGTTTGATGACGGGGTTGCGGATAACGGGAAAGCAGGGCCCGCGGAAGCGCGCACACTGAACCCGGACGGGGACGATGCCGGGGACGAACCTGTCCTGGTCATCGTGAACGGCATCTGGGGATATGCGGAGGAGAATGTATAGAGTTCCCCTGTCGACTTATTCCTCGCGTAATAGCCCATCGAGCCGATGGTTATCCTGCCTTCAGAAGTATTGACTGACTCCGGATTGACGACGGCATTGTCATTTCCTGTGCCGCTGAACGAAGCCACGGCGATATTGTACGAGCTGCCGGCCCCTGCGATGAACACGTCATTGCCCGAACTGCCGTAGAATCCGAGAGTGCAGGCAACGTCCGTGCCGCCGTCCCTCAGATATACGTCGGCAAGGTCGCAGGATATAAACACGAGTTCACCGGTGTTCTCATCCAGCATTGCCACTGCAGGACACTCGGACAGGTCGGCGGAAGCCTCCCACCCGCGGAGATGATAGAGATTGTCCCCCTTGTCACGTGCATCCTCTATGGTGACGTCATAGTCGATTTTTCCGTCACCGATGCGCCAGCTTCCGATCCAGGCCTTGTATGCGTCTGACATCGGAGGAGCAGCGACCTCGAACGGCTCTGAAGCGGCATATTTGCCCGTTGGGGCTCCGCTCATCTCCACTCCGACGGCATAGGCCGTGTAGGTGCCTTCCTTGGTGAGATTGTAGCCCTCCCTTGCGGAAGTCGTATAGCCGAAATCAGCCCATGTGTAATCTGTGCCGTATGCCTGGTTGTACTGGCGGATGTAATCGGTCATGAAAGCTGCGGCATCAGTCAGGAACACGTCGAACTGATCCTTGTAATAGTCCATGCTCTCTTTCGATATGACCACTATGAAGTACATCTCCTTGGAAGTGGATACGCAGGAAATCACCTGCTTGTAGGTCCCGGTATAATCCCCGTTGGTGATCGTGCCTGCGCCTTCGTACGTGACGGTCCAGTCAGGATTCAGCACCGGATATACCGGACGCATCCTCGTGGTGAATTCCACCGTCGCCGGAGTGCCGTATGCAGCCCCGTCCCGGACTCCTGTGACGACAGCCCTGTACGTGGTGTTCTGGGAAAGCCCGGAAAATTCCTTGATGATACTTCCGCTCTCGAGGGCCTGTCCGAGATCAGGCACGGAACGCAGTTCCTTCTCGCATACCAACTCTGCGGACGAAGTCAGGTCCGTGGTGACGAAAGCGTACCACTTGTCGGTATTGTCGCCGGTGGTGGAGATATTGATGAAGACATTGTTGTCAGTAGGGGTTCCAATCACGGACAACGTGAATTTAGGAATACCCTTGATCGTGCTGAAGGAACAGCTGCCCGGAGTTCCGTATATGCTGCCGTCCGGATTCATTCCGAATACGACATATCTGTATGCGGTACCGGACTCGAGGCCTTCCACATTGACGATTCTGGTGGAGCCTGACTTGAGGCTTTCTGACAGATTTCCGGTCCCGGACAATTCCTTGGTTTTCCTGTTGACCAATGCATCGACCTCAGAATCAAGGTCCTTGGTGGCGAATCCGTAATAGGTGTCCCTGTCCGAGCCGTCATGGGTGACTGTCACAGTGGCCCCGTCCACGGTCTCTGCCCCCGGTTCGACATGGAAACGGACGTCAGGGAAATCAGGTGAATCCGCACTCTTGACGGCATCGCTGCAACCCGCAAGCATCAGAAAGGAGAGCATCACGCCTCCCCGCGTCAAGAAATCACAAAACGTAGTTTTCATTCACAAAAAAATGTTGAGTTCATTATACGGTGTGCAAATATATAGCATTTCGGTGATGATTTGCAGAGATTTTTTCAAAAAAGGATTTAATTGATTAAATTTGCAGTCCAAAAGATAAAAAGTTAACACAATTATTGCAATATGTTGGAAAAAAAGAAAAGAGTGTACCGTTTCGGAGGCAAACACGCCGAGGGAAACGGCACAATGCGTGAGCTCCTCGGAGGAAAAGGAGCCAATCTCGCCGAGATGAACCTTCTCGGAATGCCTGTTCCGGCAGGCTTCACTATCACAACCGAATGCTGCGCCGAATATTACGCCCTCGGCGGAGGCTACACCGACGATCTCAGGCAGGAAGTCAGGGATGCGATGGAGGCTACCGAAAAAATCATGGGCAAGAGATTCGGAGACCCTGAGGACCCTCTTCTCGTGAGCTGCCGCTCCGGTGCAAGAAGCTCTATGCCTGGCATGATGGACACCATCCTCAACATCGGTCTCTGCTCAGCAACTCTTCCGGGAATGATCAAGAAGACCGGCAATCCGCGTTTCGTATATGACGCATACCGCCGTCTCATCATGATGTATTCTGACGTCGTTATGGAGAAAGCCGAAGGCATCGAGCCTGAGGACGGCCAGGGAATCCGCCAGCAGCTTGACCGCATGATGTGCGAGCTCAAGGAGAAGAAAGGCTACAAGTCCGACACAGAAATTACAGCTGATGAGCTCAAGGACCTCTGCGAACTGTTCAAGACCAAGGTGAAGGAAGTTCTCGGAGTGGATTTCCCTGACACTGCAGAGGCACAGCTCTGGGGATCAATCGGAGGCGTGTTCAAGTCATGGAACGGCAAGCGCGCCATCACCTACAGGAAAATCGAGAAGATTCCTGATGACTGGGGCACCGCAGTGAACGTGCAGTCCATGGTATTCGGAAACATGGGCAATACATCCGCCACGGGTGTGGCATTCTCCCGCAACCCGGCCAACGGAGACAATAAATTCTACGGAGAGTGGCTCATCAACGCACAGGGCGAGGATGTCGTTGCCGGCATCCGTACACCTAACCCTCTGAACGAGGCCACCAAGTCGGAGAAGAACAAGGACCTCGAGTCTCTTGAGAAGGCAATGCCTGAGGTTTACAAGGAGCTTGACGAAATCCGTACCCACCTCGAGAATCATTTCCACGACATGCAGGATATCGAGTTCACCATCCAGGAAGGCAAGCTCTGGATGCTCCAGTGCCGTATCGGCAAGAGAACCGGTCTTGCAGCCCTCCAGATGGCCACTGACATGCTCGCCGAGGGCATGATCGACGAGAAGACGGCAGTGATGAGGGTATCCCCTGCACAGCTCGACGAGATTCTCCACCCTATCCTCGATCCGGAATCAGAGAAGAAGGCAAGCAAGATTGCACAGGGCCTTCCTGCATCACCGGGCGGAGCTGTAGGTACTCTCGTATTCACACCAGAGGACGCAGTGGCAGCAGCCGCAGAAGGACGCAAGGTAATCCTCGTGAGGGAAGAAACCTCCCCTGAGGACATCGAGGGCATGAGGGCCGCAACAGGAATCCTCACAGTCCGCGGAGGCATGACATCCCACGCAGCTCTCGTAGCTCGCGGATGGGGCAAATGCTGCATCGTAGGATGCGACGCAATGAAGATTGACCTCGCCGGCAAGTCAGTGAAGTTCGCAGGATGCGACAAAGTGTTCAAGGAAGGTGACTGGTTCAGCCTCAACGGTGCCAAAGGTCTGGTTTACAATGCCAGAATCGACACCATGGACGCTTCCGAGAATCCTCTCTTTGTACAGTTCATGGCTCTCGCCGACAAATTCCGCAAGCTCGGCATCAGGACCAACGCTGACACTCCGGAAGACGCTGCCAAGGCACTCTCGTTCGGAGCCGAGGGAATCGGTCTTTTCCGTCTTGAGCACATGTTCTACGGAAAGAATTCCGAGACACCTCTCGCCAAACTCCGCAAGATGATTCTCTGCGACACTGACGATGAAAGGAAAGCAGCTCTCACCGAACTCGAGCCGTTCATCAAGGCTTCCGTGAAGAGCACCCTCAGGATCATGGACGGCAAACCGGTAGTGTTCCGTCTTCTCGACCCGCCTCTCCATGAGTTCGTACCTCATACCGAGGAGAAGAAGGCAGAGCTTGCCAAGGAGCTCGGCGTAACACCGGCCGAGATCGAGAAGCGCGGCGAGTCACTCCATGAGGTGAACCCTATGATGGGACACCGCGGAGTACGTCTCCACGTGTCATTCCCGCTCATCGCCGAAGTAGAGTACAGGGCCATCTTCACTGCAGCCGCAGAGCTTCAGGGCGAAGGACTTCACCCTATGCCTGAAATCATGATTCCTGTCACTATTTCCGCAAGGGAGCTCAGCTTCCAGAAGGCCATCTGCGACAGGGTCAAGGCTGAAGTGGAAGGCAAGTTCAGCACAAGCATCGACTACCAGTTCGGAACAATGATAGAGATACCTCGTGCCGCCCTCACAGGCGACAGGATGGCAAGGACTGCAGAGTTCTTCTCATTCGGTACCAACGACCTCACCCAGATGACATTCGGATTCTCACGTGACGACGTCGGCACCTTCATGGGCGAGTATCTCGGCAACAAGCTTCTGGACGCAGATCCGTTCAAGACCATCGACACCAAGGGTGTCGGCAAACTGGTCGAGTACGGTGTCCAGGCAGGCCGTTCGAAGAGGCCGGAGCTGAAGTGCGGTGTCTGCGGAGAGCACGGAGGAGATCCTGATTCCATCAAGTTCTTCAACAGAATCGGTATCGACTACGTATCATGCTCACCGTTCCGCGTGCCAATCGCACGTCTTGCAGCGGCGCAGGCCGCGATACAACAAACGCGATAGGATGTTGAAATACAATCAATTAGGCGGTAAAGTTCTGATTCAAAAGGCTTTACCGCCTTTTTTGTGCGTGCATTTCAACACGGTTTCCGTGCAGAAATATGATTGATTTTTGGCGATTGTGCAGAGTGACGAAAAGTATGTGTGTAGAGTAAGTTCAGAACTTTTTTAGATATGATTTAGATATGATTACAATGGCAATTTGCGTGCAGAAGCAGCGCAGGGACGGGTACTGGCCCGTTTACATCAGGGTGACACAAAATCGAAAGAGAGCGTTCATCAAGACATCGAAGATGGTAAACAACAAAGGTCTCAATTCCAAAAATGAAGTACGGGACCCGTATGTTGTCCGTTCTCTTTCCGATACCATTGCGGAGTACTATAACCGATTGAATCGAATGAACACCGATAACTGGGATGCAAAACAGATTGTGGAATTTCTTCTACATTCAGACGAGGATGTGAGTTTTTCGGATTACTGCAAGAAACATATATCGCGCCTGATTGAGAACGGGCAGGAGAGGACATCAAAGAACTACAAACTCGCTCTGCAAAGTATGGAGCTGTATGCAGGCACAAACAAGATTATGTTCTCGACCATAACGGTGGCTTTCCTCAACGCCTGGATCAAGTCGATGGGAAAGACGCACAGGGCAAAGGAACAGTACCCGGTCTGTATGCGGCAAGTGTACCGGTCCGCGATGAAAGAACTCAACGATGAGGATGCAGGGATAATACGAATCAGTCACAACCCGTGGTTGAAGGTGGAGATTCCATCTGCCGACAGGACGGAGAAACTTGCAATCACGCCAGAAGCGTGCCGGGCATTCTTTTCAGCCCCATTGCCGGAGAGCAAATTCAAAATTCCTCTTGCCGAGCTGGGACGAGATGTGGCGAAGATGATTCTCTGTCTGGGTGGCATCAACACGATAGACATCTACCAGTTGAGGAAGACAGACTACTATGACGGCATCATTCATTACAAGAGGAGCAAGACAAAGATGTTCCGCGCTGACGAGGCGTATATGGAAATGAGGGTTCCGGAGTTAATCAAGCCGTTGTTTGAAAAATATGCAGCATCCCAAGATGACCCGATGTTGTTTTGCTTTCACAAGAGGTACACTACATCCGACAGCTTCGGCGCGAATGTGAATGCTGGAATCCGGGAAGTCTGCAAACTCATCGGAATCCCGAAGGAAGAAAGATATTGCGCATATACTTTCAGGCATACTTGGGGAACCATCGCACAGAACGACTGCAATGCATCCATTGCGGAGGTCGCCTTCGGGATGAACCATTCTGCCGGTTTCCGGGTTACACGAGGTTATCTCAAAATCAACTTCGAGCCTGCCTGGGAACTCAATGAAAGAGTCGTTGATTATATTTTCTTTTCCGAAGGGACTTCACATCGCCTCGAAAAGGCCGATAACGAGCCGTTCTCGCGGTTTTCTCCAGCGCAGATGATAAAAGGGACGGTTTACTTCCGAGGTCGCCTCCTGGGGCAAATACAGGACATTGGCTTCAACAATGTCGATGAAGTAATCAGCCGTCTTGTTGAATTTATTCCGGATGACATTCCAGTTCGCTCAATTTGTCAGTTCAAAGTTGAGAATCTCGACAAGCACCAGACGCAGATTTACGAGCATCAGAAAGGGAAGGGATTCTGATGCTCCGGGGAAACCGTTGGGGAAGGGGGTTGGGGTTGGGGCGATGCGTCCGCGCTCTTAACTTTACGGCGAAGCCGTTCTAAACATAAAAATTTATAAAAAAGAGGTTGTTTTGTTCTTTTTCCGTGCGCGCGTGCGCGCATAAAGAATAATAATCTCTTTTATTTACTTTATTTCTTTTCTTTTATTTCGCGCGCGAGGGAACTACCCAAAATGTTGCAATCGTGGTCACTCAACGATGCGTTTTGCAACAATTCATATAGCTGAACTACCCAAAATGTTGCAATCGTGGTCACTCAACTACCCTATTTGTTTACAATTTTATGTAAAAAGACACTGGCTTTCCATAGCGAAAAACCAGTGTGCAACAGTCTAAAATAGACATTTGTAGATTATTTCTTGTCCTCCGGTGAAGGATTGGACAGAGAGATAAGACGCTCGGTTGTCTTCTGCTGCCGTGTGCTTACCTCTGCCTCAACAGCAACAGACTGCATCTTCGGCACTGTGTATTGCATCAGTTTCTCAACTATCTGCAATCGTTCATACGGTTTCACCATCAGAAGGTCCTTCTTTATCAGTCCTGCCCGCATTACTGGGTCATCCGATTCTGGATCTCCGTTCATATACCAATCAAGGAAATCACCAATCACCGTTTTGAACCTTGCGTTTGATTTGTTAGGCGTACCCTTCTGTCTGCCACCTGTCTTGTTTCCGTCTTTATCCATAAGTGTAAAACTTAAAATGCCGCTTCAAAGTTAAGACCTTATATTGGTCGCAACTTTTTATGTTTTACCAAAGTCGCATTGAGATATGATTGGTTCAATAATCGGTGCCGGAATGCAAGCAATCGGTTCAATAGCCGGTGGCATCATTCAGAACAAGGCAATGAAGAAGGTCGAAAAGAATCTTGAGGAACAACAGCAGCAGAATCAGGATTGGTATGACCGCCGTTACAACGAGGACGCAACACAGAGAGCAGACGCACAGCGTCTTCTGACGATGACGGAGAACTCCATCCGGGAGAGGAACAAACAATCTGCAGCAGCGGCTGCAGTGATGGGTGGTACCGAGGAATCAGTGGCCGCAGCAAAAGCCGCCAACAATCAGGCACTCGTGGATGCCACATCCAATATAGCAGCTTCCGCTGATGCCCGAAAGGACAACATCGAGAATCAGTTTATGGCAACAAGGGCCAATCTGTATGGACAGCAGAACGACATCACGATGAAAAAGGCGGAGGCAACCGGACAGGCCGTTCAAGGCGTTGCAGATGCAGCCGGCTCAATCGCAAGTGCATTCTAATACTCACCCACTATGCCAGACGAGACATTCAACGAAATTCTTGGCAACACTCCGCCAGGTAAAGCAGTTGCGGGTATGGCTCCGGAACTGCAACAGCAGTCTGCACAGGTAACAGGAGCAGGGATGAAGTCATCAGGCACTGCTCCGGAGAACACGCAGAACAACACTCGTGAACCATTGGAGCCGGTTACTCCTGCACCTACTCCACAAGCCACACAGCAGAATCCAAGCGACATCAAGCCGCAGCAGCCTCAACCGATGACCTACACGGAAATGATACAGAGGCTGTCTCCGTATGTTCCTCCAACCCCGGAAGAATTGGAGAAGGAACGCAAACGCGAAAAGCAGAAACGGCTCTGGGCTGCAATAGGTGACGGAATTGCTGCATTTTCCAACCTGTACTTTGCAAGTAAATCCGGTATCAGCAACTACAAGTCAATGTCAAAGCCGCTTAATGAGCGATTAGATAAGATGCGTGAGGAACGGGAAAAGAACAACCAGCGTTATCTCTCGCTCTATATGTCGGCAAGACAGCAGGACGATGCAGCCGACCGATGGAAGCGTGACTTTGAATACCGGGCAGAGCAGGACAAGGCCCGCAACGAAGAAAGTGCCCGCAGATGGCAGGAACAATTCGACTACCAGAAAGGGAGAGATGTTGTCGCTGATGAGCGATATGCAGCCGAGCAGGAAAGAAAGGCAGCTGCAGATGAAAGGGCAGCAGCACTCAATGACGCACAAATCAAGACTGAATCTTCACGGCAGACTGCAAATTATGCTCTTGCCAATCAAAGAAATGCCTCGGCCAATAATGGCGGCTCCGGACGCGGCTCAAAGAAGTACACATTGCAAATCGGTGACGAGACCAAGGAATACGGTTCTGTCACTGACTATAACAGAGATGTTGAGGCCTATGCAGAGTATTATGGCATTGACCTGTATGTGTACGAAGGCTCCGGACGCAGACAAAAACAGAAACGCAAGCCTACTGCACAGCTTGCCGCAGAAGTCGAAAGGGCAAGTGGCGTGACAAAAGATGGTCCAAGGCCAGCAGCAGATGACGAATGGGGAGGAGTTGATGAAGGAGATGAATGGGGTGGTGTTCAATAGAAAATCAATGAATTATGCCTAATCAGAAATACTATCAGATAACTGTAGATAGTAACGTAGATTTCCCCCAGATAGTAATTGAAAAAGGGGCCACGAA
>JBJEBJ010000103.1:0-26805 GCA_051869955.1 Candidatus Cryptobacteroides sp. | reverse complement strand
TTATCCATTTTCATTCTCGTGGACGGCTTGAAAAAGTCATGGGTGTTTCATAATAGCCGGAGGCAATGTCAACGTCTGCGAATCCGTCGCCCATCAGCACTATCGGCACGCCTGCCCCTGCTGTATGTGCATGAATCTGCTTCCAGGTGCCGTCTGCCGAATAATCCGTACTGGTATCCACGGGAATTCCTTCCTGGAAAATGGTGATGATTTCCGAAGCGATATAGGTCTCGTCCGGATTGTCCGGGTTGACTATTTCAATATAGAATTCAGCCGAGCGGGAATCGTGGTCCGGATTTGCAACCACGTCGAGGATGTATTCATACGAATCCATAGCCTTGGTGTTCGCGTCCTTCACGGGCAGAATCCAGTCGCGCACATTGTCGGTATAAGTGTAAAGCACCATGCGGCCGCTGACATTTGAAGAGAATTTCAGGTGGACCTGCTCTCCTTCCGGGGAGACGATAATCTCGCTCTTTTCAAGCAGAAGCACGTCCGTGGCGCTCTGGACGACAGTGATGGATTCCTCGGCATCACCGGATTTCACGGTAAGCGTGCATTCCCTGTCGTCTCCTGTTACATTCGAAGACTTGGCTATCAGGGTAATCTCGGCATCTCCGGCCTTGCCGGCCATGGGAAATATCGTCATCCAGTCCGAACCAGAGGATGCCACCCAGTTGGATGTAGCTGAGAATCTGACTTTTACATCATTGTTCCGCAATCCTTCGACTGTAACCCTGCTGTCGGTGAACTGTATGGAATCCGGAGTCTGTTCCGGGGTATTGTCCTTATTGCATGCGGCTGCGAGCAGGACGCAGGCTATGCAGATGAATGTTCTGAATTTCATCTCTGATGATTATTTTGCGTTGGCTGTGAATCTGGTTGCGGATATTTCAGTGGTGATGCATCCGCTGTCACTGATTCCGAACACGGCTACATAGTATTCGGCTCCCGGAACGACGTGTGCCTGGTCCGACATTGCGAGCGAAGCGCTGCCGAGATCCTTCTCTCCCTTCCAGGAATATCCGGAGGTGTCCCATGACGTGATACCCCCGAGGAGTTCGTAGTTACGTATCAGATTTGATACCGTATTGAACGGCCTGGCTGCATCGAAAGACCCTGCAGGGATGAAGAATACCGAATATCTCTCGTTCTGGTCTGATGGCTTGACGTTTACGGTCACATTGACTTCCGAGCCGCCTTCCATCAGGGTTTGGGACTTGATGCTGACATTGAACGTGCAGGAGCTGACAGGAGCCCAGTCCGGGGTCGTGAAAATCTTCTTGGTGAATCCGCTGACGCTTACCGGGTCCTTGTCGTCACCGGTGTAGTCGGTCCTGTAAGCGTAGAATATGTATTCCGAGTTCGGGGAAAGGCTGCGAGACGAATATGTCTTGGTCTTTTTCTCGGACTGGGATTTCATGTATTCGTACCATGGCATCGGTATGCTCCATACATCCACGATGTGCTTGTAATACCCGAAGTCGTATGTCTCGATGAATTCCCTGTCGGAAGAGTACGAATCGTATTTCGCCAGGTCGATGGTGGCGCACTGGTAAAGCATTGAGTTGTCGGATGGCATGACCTTGAATTCGGCTGAGCGGTAAGTGAGGTTCGAGATTGTCATCGTGAAAGGTCCGGAGCCGGTGACGACATTCGCTTCTGCCGGGTCGGATGCTTCCAGTCCGCCGGTTGCAGACATGGCCACGACCTTGAGGATATATTTGGTACCGCTGTAGAGCTGGAGGTTGTCGGAAGCCGTGAACATTTTCCCGCAGATTTCCGTAATGCCTTCGGTCACAAGTTTTTCGGTACCGTCGGTTCCGGTCTGGGAGCTGTAATCTTCAACGAATTCATAGAGGCTGTACTTATAGTTGTCGGCATAGTCCACCGGCATCCATGAAAATGCCAGAGTGAGAGGACTGTCAGACACTTCTTCGCTCTGGATGAATTCTACACCCGGAAGTTTTGTAGGTATTGGTTCTTTTTCGCTGCCTGAATTGCAGGAACAGATGGTCAGCAGTGCTGCGCACAGGCAAAATAAGGTTTTGCAGTTCATTTATTGTTCGTTTTTGCAAAGATAGGA
Source organism: Candidatus Cryptobacteroides sp. (assembly GCA_051869955.1). Taxonomy (GTDB): domain Bacteria; phylum Bacteroidota; class Bacteroidia; order Bacteroidales; family UBA932; genus Cryptobacteroides. The sequence continues at coordinate 24,719 of JBJEBJ010000103.1, read as the reverse complement.
ATAAATTCCAAAAAATGGTCAAGGAATTCTTCATGTCGAAGTTCTCCTTGACCATCTGTCTATGTATCAGCTGTATGCCTGTGGCTTACAGGTTCGGGTTGACGGATTTCCAGTCAGCTACTGCAGGGATGATGCCGAGGGTGATAATCTCGTCACGCATCTTGCAGAGGTGAGCGTAGGATGCGTCGAGAGCTGCAAGCTCGTCGGCTGTTCCTTTGATTTCACCGTAGTGAACACCGGTCTCGTCCATTACCGTAGGCATAGCCATCATCACGTTGTGATACTTCTCGTTGTTTACGTAAGTACCTGCAGGCCAGGTGAATTTCTCACCGCCCATGGCAGCTGCAATCATCTTCACTGCGTTGAGGGCAGGGCTCTGGAATGAAGAACGTCCGCGGAGCTTGATGATTTCTGCACCGCCCTGGATGACATTGTGCTTGATCTCGGCGAATCTCTCCTCGGAAAGTTTGGTGCCGAGAAGCTCTGAGAGCGGAGTGCCGTCAATCTTTACCTGCGAAGCGAATACAGCCATCTGCTCGCCATGTCCGCCGTAGGTGTTGCAGCCGGTAACAGTGCACTGCTGAACGCCGAATTCCTCAGCGAGGGCAGTCTGGAGACGTGTAGAGTCAAGAGCTGCGAGAGTGGTAACCTGTGAAGGCTTCAGGCCTGAATGGAGAAGCACTACGAGACCTGTGAGGTCAGCAGGGTTGAAAATGACAACTACGTGCTTTACGTCAGGACAATATTTCTTCACGTTCTTTCCGAAGTCCTCGGCGATCTGGCAGTTGCCCTTGAGAAGATCCTCGCGGGTCATGCCCTCCTTGCGTGGAGCACCGCCTGAAGAGATGATGTATTTTGCGCCTGAGAAAGCCACTTCTGGATCTGTGGTCCATGTGATGTTGGCTCCTTCGAAAGCGCAGTGGTTGATCTCTGCAGCCACACCCTTGAGGCCCGGCTCATAAACATCGTAGAGACAGAGATTCGGAGTGAGACCGAGAAGCATGGCGGTCTGGGCCATGTTGGATCCGATCATTCCGGCAGCACCGACGATAGTCAGTTTGTCATTTGTCAAAAACTTCATAATTAAATTTTATTTTGTATGTTATACTTTCAACAACTTTCAAAGCGCAAAGATAGCAATTTCGAATGATAATCCATTGACTTTCCGGACTAAAACTTTATCAATGGCCTTGTCAATGCTTCCTTGAGCTGCCTGTCATATCTCAGGCGGACCCTGATGCCGCCTTCCTGATAGTAATAGCGGGTCGCAATCTCCTCCTCGATGAACGGTATGATTTCCTGCTTCTTGAGCATCAGGAACTCGCGTTTCTCGATATTCAGGCATTTCTCCAATGCGTCGAGCTGGTCTTTCATCTGCCCGGCCATCCCGTCCTTCTCGAGCTCGGACTTCATCTGGTCGAACATTGCCTTGGCAGTGGATCTGTAGTCGAAATTCTTGTCTATTGCGTAGTTCACGAAATCCTCGTAGTCGGCATCCCCGAAATGGAAATCCTCGAGAGCCGGGATGCTTTCATGCTGTTTGCCATATTTAAGGGCGTACTGGTCAATGATGCCGTTCAGTACCAATGAATATACCAGCCGGCTGTACCTTGTATATGAGAGCGTGTCGTCAGGAGTGATTCCGCCTCCGTCCCGTACCGGCCTGCCATGCGCCGTCCTGAACTCATGGGTCAGCGAGTCAGGGATATGTCCCACGCTGCCGTCCTCGTTCCGGTTGCTGTAGTCGATGGCCTGGATGCATCGTCCGCTCGGAGTGTAATATTTCGCAGTTGTCACTTTCAGCTGGCCGTTGTATGGCATCGGGCGCACGCTCTGCACCAGTCCCTTTCCATAGGTCCTGGAACCGAGAATGGTGGCGCGGTCAAGGTCCTGGAATGCCCCGGACACGATTTCCGAAGAAGAAGCCGTGCCTGAATCCACGAGCACGACAATCGGGATTTCCGTGTCCACCGGGTCGGTTATGGTGCGGTATTCCTGGCGGGACACAGCATCATTTCCTTTGGAAGATACCACGAGGGAGCCTTTCGGTACGAACAGCGATACGATGTTCACGGCCTCCTGCATGAGACCGCCGCCGTTCCCCCTGAGGTCGAGCACGAGCTTCTTCATGCCCTGGGACTTCAGTTTGTAATATGCGGCCCGGACGTCCTCGGAGACTTTCTCGGTGAATCCGGTCTGGAGAATGTATCCTGTCGTGTCGTCCAGCATTCCGGCATATTCCACGTCAGGCAGATGTATTCTCTCGCGGATGATTTTCACTTCCACTGTGTCCCCGGCCTGCCAGGTCTCCCCGCCGAAGGCCTTTTTCACCTTGAACACGACTTCCGTGCCCGGATTGCCTTTCATCCTGGAGGTAGCCTCGTCAGCGAGCAGCCCGATGACCGAAACCCCGTCTATGGCCACGATCTCGTCACCGCAGCGAAGCCCTCCTTTCTGTGCCGGGGAACCCATGTATGGCTCGTTTATTACCACGTTGCTCTCGCGGCCCGGCTTGTAGATGATGGCCCCGATGCCTCCGTAGGTCTTTCCGATCATGAACTCGAAGTCTTCGTTCTCCTCCTCCGGCACGTACATCGTATATGGATCGAGGCTCTCGAGCATTGCTTCGATTCCGGCTTTCTCGATGCGGTCAAGCGGCAGGGAATCCACGTATGACCTGTTGAGCTCCTTGATGATGGCATTCTGTATCTCCACCCATTGTCCGAGCTTGAAATTCTTTGACTGCCCCTGTGACGGAACCGCCATAATGATAGCCGCCGCAGCGGCAATGATGGTCTTTCTATTCATATTAAGTTGAATTCCATTTGAATGCAATCGTCCCGCAGGTTGTGCCTTTCAGACAGCCAATATTATGCTTCAGGCAGCGCCAAAAGATATTCTGGCGCGAAATCAGCCCCATTTCCCCATTCCACGGTATTGTATTTGACGGTAAATTTTTTGAAATAGTCCAAGTCCTTAAGCGGTTCGAACACTACACCATTGAGTGATGATTTGAGATCAACAATCTTAGTGACGTCATTGTTGAACCACAATTTTATGCAGTACCCGTCAATGTATTCTGCCCGTATTACTTCGATAAACATTGCTATTTTATTTGAGAGGTTCTATTTTGTCCAACGGCATCCCGTTCTGGGCTTTTTGCCAATTGTCCATGAGTTCGTCGCGGTGTAGTTCCATCCATTCCATAATCATCTTCAATGCCCTGCCAGGCATCTCGCCTTTTACCACTCCGTCTTGTATGCTGATGATAACCTTGTAGTCACCATACCATGCGTGAAAATGAGCCGGTGCGTGATCAGCAAAGTTCATCAGAATAATTATACCATAAAAGAAACTTATCTGCGGCATATTCTTTATTTTAGAAAACATCAGCAGCAAATATAGTGCAAAACAGAGGCAGAACAAAATTTCTTTTAGCCTTCCGCTCATTTGGAGAATCGGGGCGGAATTGATAACTTTGCGGCGTATTACAGAAATATTGAAAGCAGTATGACAAAAATTGTTTTTGCAACGGGCAATAGCGGAAAACTGCGAGAGGCATCAGAAATTTTAGGCGGGGCATTTGAGCTCGTTACCCCCGTGCAGGAAGGCATAGCCGAGGACGTGCCGGAGACTGGCATCACCCTGCGTGCCAATTCTTTACAGAAGGCCCAGTATATCTACGACCACACCGGGGGAGCTAACTGTTTCGCCGACGACACCGGACTCGAGGTCGATATTCTCGGAGGGGCGCCGGGCGTTTTTTCAGCCCGTTACGCAGGGCCGTCAAAGGACAATGAAGCAAATATCGCAAAGCTCCTCAGGGACATGGATCTACGTGAAACCGAGGCGTCTTTTGCGCGTGAATATGGTCTCGACACAGTCAATGCCACACGGCGTGCCAGATTCAAGACGGTCGTCACTCTCATCTTCAACGGTGAGAAGCATTTCTTCGAAGGCGTGATGGAGGGCAGAATCGCGAGGGTGAAGTCCGGGAACGGTGGATTCGGGTATGACCCGGTGTTTATTGCCGACGAATATCCGGACAGGTCAGTGGCGGAGCTCGATGACGAGACCAAGAACGCCATCTCCCACAGGGGCAAGGCCATGCGTGCCATGGCGGAGTTCCTGTACAATGAAATCCGGCCATGACCTCCGATGAAAGGGTAATTGTACTGAATACCACCAAGATACGGGAGAACTCGATAGTCCTCCACACCTTGTCGCGCACATACGGAAGGAGAAGTTTCCTGATAAGGGTAGGGGGAAGGTCGAAGATGTCGTATTTTCTCCCGCTCAATATTCTTGAGCTCTCGGTGACGGAGAATCCGAGGTCTGACCTCTGGTATGCCAAGGTAATCGGTGCTGCAACTCCCCTCAATTCTGTCAGGAATGACATCTACAAGAACACAATGAGCCTGTTCATGGCCGAAGTCCTCTACAGGACGGTGCGTGAAGGCGCATTGGAGGAGGGGCTTTTCGAATGGTGTGAGAGGCAGATTCTCACTCTCGATGCGATAGAGGCGGATTTCAGCAATTTCCATATCCGCTTCCTGCTCGAACTGTGCGTCGCGCTGGGATTCCGGCCGGAAGCATCCGACATGCTCCCGTTCAGCGGTGACAATCAGGATATCATAGAGCAGTTCATGAGCACGACCCTTCCCGGCTCGATGCTCATCCCCCTATCCGGGGCAGTCCGCAACGAGATTGCCTCGTCTTTGATACGTTATCTGGAATTCCACACCGAATCCACAATCAACATCCGTTCGCTCCCCGTCCTGAGGGAGTTGTTCGGCTGACGGGGTGGTGCCGGCGGTTGTCAGCACGTTCATGCCTGGATGCCGGCTGACGTGCCGTCAGAAAGTCTTGCGGCGGGTCATTCCGAACGGGCATTTCACCTTCCGGAAATCCTGGTTGATAATCATTTCCGCACCGAGACGGCCCATTTCCGCGAAATCCGTGGAAATCGTGGTCAGCCCGTTGAGGATGATGTCGTTGATAGGGGACTCGTTGTATGAGATAATATTGAAATCCCTTCCCGGCTTCATCTTTTTCTCCTCCGCAGCCTTCGCCAATGCCGCAAGGCCGAGGTCAATCTGTCCGCACACGAGAAGATAGGTTTCCTTCTCCCTGATAATCTCCGGGGTGATGTTCTCCTCGAAATTCAGGTCAATCTCGAAGTCGTGGCAGAAACGCTTCACGGCCCCAGTCACCTCCTCGTGGTATAGACTGGACATCTCGGTGATGACATTGAGCTTGCCGGAGGCCTTGAGCTTTCTCAGACCTTGTTTCAGGCCGTTGTAGGCGTCATTTTCGAAATCCTGGTACACGGCTCCGTATTTTCCCGGAAGACCCTCCGGATTGTGGTCGAGAAGGATGAGTTTCCGGTTCGGAATCCTCCGCAGCTGGCGTACCGCGTTCCGGCGGCTGGCAATATCGAGAGGGAAATGCGGGGTAATGACAAAATAGTCGTAGAGATTCAGGTTCTCGTCAATATAATACTGCAGCAGGTCGAGGTTCTGGTTGTGGAGCTGGATGGTCATTTCTGCCCTGTCCCCGATGGTTGCCGAGAAAGAATTGAACAGTACCTGTTTGCTGTTGCTGAGCTTGTCGAACAATATCAATATCCTCGGTTTCCTGCCGGTCTCCTTGTCGGCAATGAAGAAGCCTTTGCCCTGAGTGGCGCAGATGAGCCCCTTGTTCCTCAGATATGTATATGCCTTCTTGACGGTCTCCTTGGATATTTCCAGGGTGGCCGCAAGTTCGTTCATGGAAGGCAGGCATTCGCCGCTTTTGATCTCGCCGGACTGGATGGCCTGCTCCACCTGGTTCATGAGCTGTCTGTACACAGGTGTGCTCAGCCTCTCGTCCAAAACAAATTTGTACCCCATAAGGCCCAGCGTATTTTGAAACAATGAAATTTATGTCATTACCGACCGCAAAAGTAACAAATATTAATTATAAAACCGCGCAGATTATTCGTAAATCAGAAGCACGATGCTCTCAGGGCTTACGGAAGAGGTTTCCAGACCTTCAGGAGATTCGGCCGCTACCAATGTCTTGCCCGGAACGCTCACCTCGTATTCGAGAGGCTTGTCGGAAGAAATGTTCCATACCACCACTCCGGTACGGTCTCCGGACACGAAAGCCTTGGCCATGCACAGCTCGTGCGAACCATTGAACGTGAACCCCTGCGTGTCCATGAAACGCCCGAGCCTGAGCAGGTCCTTGTGCCGTCCCTGGAAGTCGGCGAGACACTTCTGGTATATCCGCATTGCGACAGGGTCCTGCGAACGTACAAGCGAGAGGTCCGGTTTGGTGGTCACATTGGCGTAATCCTCGATTTCCGGGATGCGGTTTTCCTTGAGATACCTCACATCGGCCCTGTAGCGGCATTCTATCTCGTTTTTCAGATGGCTGACGAGGGTGAAATTGCTCATGTTGCGGCTCGTTACAGGGGCCGGATTCCGGACAGTCATCAGCATTTCCGGGAAGGTGTACTCTGTCATTTCCGGGAACCATGTGGCTCCGGCCCTTCCGGTCATGCGGTCTTCCATTGCGGCCTGGTCAGGCGGATAAACGTCGAAAGAGCATCCATGGAAAATGTTGATGCAGCTCATCTCATAGTCGGCCACGCCCTCTGTCATCACCACGAACTCCGGGTCGATTCTGGACATCTCCTCGCGGATTTCAGTGATGAAGTCGAGCCTGTCCTGCTCTACTACCACAGCCGGAACCGTATGTCCGTGATTTTCACCGTAGCAGAACAATGGGGCCCTCGTGGCAAGCTGGTCGTAGATGATTCCGTCTGCACCGTATTCCTGTGCCATTTTGGCTAATGACAACATCCTCCTGTGCCATACGTCGCAGCTGAAACATGCCCTTCCGTGAGTCCTGGCAGGAGCATCGTAATACTTGTGCCAGGTCTCGGAGATGAGGGAGCCGTCCTTGTTCATCATGGTGATGAAACGTCCCGTGTCAGGCCAGAACTGAGTCCCGTCCTGGTCTATCAACTGTCCGTTCACATACATTATGGTGCGGAGTCCGTGGTCCTTGATACCTTTCACGGCTTTTCTCAGGCCTTCCTCACCGCCTCGTTCAGGGTCAGGATAATAGTCCGGATAGAACCTGTCATGTCCGCCGTGTGCCCAGGCGAAAAGGCCGATAATGTCGAGCCCACGGTCGATTGCCGCGTCGCTCAGTCCTCCGGCATATTCGTCGTAGTTCCACATCACCTCCTCATTCTGCTGCTTGGTGATGGCGAGAAGCCATCCGGAGCATTCCTTGAGCCATTCTGGTTCATGAACATAGTCGAAGCATCCGTCGAACCAGGTCTTGTAATAGTCCGCAGCCTTGTGCCATGTCCCGCTGTAGGAATGAATCCTGGTCTCCGGAACCTCGTATTCCTGTCCGGCGAAGCAGGTGAAAAGATGTCTGAGGGATACAGAGAAGGTGCTGTCCGAAGGGTCATATACCACATTGAATTCCTTTCCCTTGCGTGCAGGGTCATGGCTCGCGAAATACAATCCGCGTTCTTCCGAAGCGAAGGCGCACCACTGCATGGACATGTTTCTCGAAGGATAACCTGCTGACAGGACGTATTTTCCGTCCTTCTTCTTCCAGAGTACGTCCCGGAGCATCGGGGCCTTGTCATCAGCCTCTGCAGGGCATTTCCTGTAGAGCTCGCCCATTCCGAAAGGCATCATCAGGTGGAAGTCCTCGAGGCGGAAATCCAGGCCGTCCACTATAGGACCCTCAAGGCTCTTGACCACATAGTCCGGATTGTCATTCCGTACAGTGGCCCTGGCCACGAGGTCGTCTCCGTCCTTTTCCCAGCGGAGCTCCACCGAGATTCCCGGTATCGTACTGCAGTCCGGGGTCACCGTTTCAGTCCTGGTGCTGTCGAGAGTTTCGACAGTAAGGAGGTATCTGGTCCCGGGAACCACGACAGCTTCCTGGGCCTTGAAGGAAATGTTTCCGGCACATCCGGAGAATACGAAGGCCGCTGTTCCGGCGGCCATCGCAAATAATAATTTGTTGATTTTCATCAGAATGTCATTGCCTGTAATGTCACCGGATAATGGTCGGAGATGAACTTGATGCCATTGTAAGGCTCGTTCACGGTCTTGAAGGCCATGCCGGTCACGTTCTTGTAGAATATGAAATCGATGTTGCTCTTCTGGGTGCGGACCTCGTCTGAGAATCCGTTGAAGCTGACAATGTCGTCGGTGGACAGGGCGGATGCACGGGCGTTCTTGAATCCTGCATCGAGATACGGCTTCAGGCTCACGGCCCTGGCATCATTGGATTCCAGGGAAGCGTTCATGTCTCCTGCGACGAATACTATCGCCTTGCTGTCACCACCCGTCACTTCCTCTATCTTGGACAGAATCAGGTTCGTGGAATTGGTCTTCGCGGCAATGTCCACGTCGGTAGATCCTGTGTTGTAATGCGTAGCGAACACGTAGAAGTCCTTCTTCGTCTCCTTGTCCTGCAGATGAGCCCAGAGGCATGCATGATATTGTTTCTGCGTGCTGTCCCATGTGAACGAAGGTACGTTCGGGGTGGCGCTCAGGTAGAACGACTTGGAGGCTATGAGATTGAACTTGGACGTGAGGTACATCATGTTGACATTTCCTCCTGAAGACGTTCCGGTGTTGGGCACTTCGAGAAGGGTGTACTCCGGGAGCAGGGTCTTGAGGTCGGTCCTCTGGGATGTCCTTGCCTCGTTGAGGCTGATCACGTCCGGCTGCCGTTCCTGGATCATCGTCTTGATGGCATTCTTGCGGACGGTCCAGTGAGTGTCACCGGTATCATCGCTGTTCACATACCTTATATTGAACTGCATTATGTTCAAGTAATAAGGCTTGTCCGATTCCGGGCTGTCATCCGGCTCTGCCGACCCTGAGCAAGAAGCCAGGGCCAGCAGGCAGAATGATAATAGTAGATAGAGGTTTCTGAATTTCATGTCCTTTATTTTACAATAATGTCGTCGAGGAAGCATCTCCTGTCACCCGAATCGACCTTCCCGGCTCCGGCCCCGATGAAAATCCTGGTGGCTGCTGTTGCCCCGGTAATCTTCACTGTGGCTGTGTGCCAGTTGTAGTAGTCGGATTCAAGCTCGGTGTCCCAGGTGAGTTCGCCCACAGTGCCTTCTCCTTCTGCAACTTTCACGCAAATGTCGTCTTTCGCTCCGTTCAAAGTAGAAGGCATGTAGAGACAGCATTTGAATGTGACAGTCACGTCGGCCGTGCCGGAAATGCCGGAGAGGGCAGATGTCGTGATTCCGTGATTGCTTGTGCTGGCTCCGCCAAACATGGTATATCCCATCCTGTTGTAGCCTGAGGTTACGGTCCATCCGTCCTTTGCATAAGCAGGTGTGCTGCAGTTTCCGAAATATCTCACCTCCGGTCCGAGCATGTAGTCGGTACCCGCTGCACATTCGGAGAAATTGTTGAATACCAGCGCTCCTGCAGGCTCTTCCGTATTGGCAATGTCGCCCGGAGCCACGAAGAATCCGAATCCTATCTGTACCTTGGTCGCGGCTGCTGTAATGGTAGTGGTAGGCACGAGTTTGATATACAGTTTTTCGCCTGCGGCAATCTTCTTGCTGGCCGGCACTGTGAATTCAGTTCTGGTAATTCCTTTGGATGTAGAGCTCTGGGCGGTGAAAGTGTTCTTCGCTGCCGTTGCGAGCTCGTTCGTGTTGTTCACTGTGTTCCAGGTATATTCCGTCTCTGTCCAGTTCTCCCCGTCAGTACCCCAGAATATGTTCCATTTCTGCTGGACTTCCTTGGTGCTGCTGTTAAGGGAGAATGTTACGGCCACCTTTCCGGAAACGTCCTCCTTCATAGGAACTGACAACCTGTAATAAGTACCGTCTGCATCCCATCCGGTGGAGTACATATAGACATTATATGCATTGCTGTTGCCGTATCCGAACGACATCTCTCCCTCTGTGCCGCCGACTTTCTCGATGAGTCCTCCGTTGTTGAATACTACGGAAGAGCCTGATACCGTGACGTTCTTGAGTCCTGAAATCTCGGCTGACCCCGGCGTGTATTCATAAGTACAGAATACCGGAGTGAATGCCTTGGTCTCCTCGCCGCTTCCCATACGGTCGAGCACGAGATTGATGTCAGCAGCTGTCCTCGGGCATACCTTGCCTCCGATGACGATTCCCTTCACGCTTCCGCTGTAGCCCGGAATCTCGCTGCCTGCGAAATTGGCCGAAGGATAGAGATAGAGCCCGAATGTGGCTTTCTCGTCGTTCTCCATCGTCACTTCTCCGGAGAATGTCTTGCCGACGAATGCGTCAGTTGCCTGGACGTTCTTGACCTCCACGAGATGGTATTCGCATGAAGGGAGCTGGGCCAATGTCACTGTCTCGGCCGCAGGTGCGGTTCCGTCCTCGGTCTCGGTGATCATCTCCGCGGATGCGGTGATGGTGGCAGATGTCTTGTCAAGAGTTGCGCCCTTGAGTTTCAAGGTGATTTTCGTTCCGGCAGTCAATTTGGATGCGGATGAAATGCTGAGAGCCGCGTAGGATGTGCCGTCGGTGATGATGGCGGTGTTCTCCGGCAGGTTCGCTCCTGAAGGGTCGGAAACCACTGTGACTGTGGTCTTTATGGCCTCGGAAACCGTCCCTGATTCATATTCCAGCACCTCCGTGAGAGTCTTCGGTGTCTCGGACGGGATTACTATGTCGGAGATTGCCTCCACCACGACATCGTCGAGATAGAATCTCCTGTCGCCCGAACCGCCTTCGCTGGCAATCTTGATTCTCGTGTCCTTGTTCACGCCCCTGATGGTGACGCTCTTCTCCACGAAGGTCTCCCAGTTCACGCCTTCGGTGATGACATCGTCTTCCACCGTGCCTTCACCCTCGGCCACTGAAACCTTGATGCGGCAGGATGCCTTGCCTTCGGTATCTGTGAGATAATCGGCTGACTGATAGAGCACTGTCTTGAAGCTTACCTTCACGTCAGCGGTGCCGTTTCCGAGTTTCTCGTCAGAGAGGGCAGGGAATGTGAGGCCGCCGACTGCGGATGCGGAACCGATGCGGACGCTACCCCATTCTCCGGCTACCGTGCCGGACTTGGACATTCCGTCATAGCCCACTGCAGAAGGGTCGAATGCCACGGATGATGACCTGAGGTATCCGAGAGGCAGGTCGTAAGGACATCCGTCCACTACGTTGTTGAAGTCGCAAGTATAGAGAATCTTGTCACCTGAAGGGAGGTTCGAAGGATCAGGCGTGCTTCTCGTGAGGAGGAATCCGTTGCAGAGCTGCACATATCCGTCAGCTCCGATTGAGGTTTCCGGAATAAGCTTGAGGTACAATGTGCCGCCGGCCGGAATAGTTTCCGGAACCGAGAAGAAGATGGTCCTGTTGAACCTGCTGCTCGTGGACATCGAGATTTTCGCTCCGGTGTCGGTGTAATTCTCACCGTCTGCGCTCACGGACACTTTCCAGTCGGAGGACGGTGAAGAGGTCCATCCCCAGAACATCCTGAAATCACCGGAGAGAGGCTCCTTGACAGGAATCGCTGCCACGATGCCCTCAGTTCCGGCTCCGTCCCATCCGGTGAATCTTGCATTCAGCTGGTAATATCCTGCTGCATAGAACACTGCGGATGCATTTTCTCCGATCATCGTGAATGATGCTCCGTCGTCGAATTTGCATGTTCCGCCTTCGACATTGGCATTGGCGATGCCGAGGCTCACGTCATTGTCGCTGATGTTCTTCAGGATTGAATATGCCGGGAGATTGTATCCCTCGGCGGCAGGCTCTTCACCGGTCGACTCCTGGTTTACGGTAATCGAGTATGAAATCGTCTCGTCCTTGGACATGACGGTCACTGTAGCAGTGCGCGGATCGTATGACCCTTTGAGCACGGTTGCGGTGACGGTGTCGTCCCCGATGCCGCTCGAACTGCTGAAGCTGATCCATTTGGCAGTGGCCTCGTCGGCTTCCGCGGAGACAGTCCACTGTAGATTGCTATGCACGACAAGGTCGAACTCGCCCCCTTCTCCGGGGACGGTGATGGCCTGTGTCGAAGGTGACTCAAGTTCGAGGTATCTCGCTTCGGCAATCTTCTCCTCTTCACAACCGTATATAATAGAGGACAGAATTGTCAGTCCGATGACCTGTGTCACAAAAATAATTATCTTTTTCATTGGTCTTTAAAAAAATGTTTTTACATTTGCATCGGCACTTAGGTATGGTATGGTATGGTTTCCAAGTGCAATATTAGAAATTATGAGAATAAAAAGCAAATTTTTCCGAAAAAAATCGCTTCTTTCCCGCAATACTGGCGATGCTGTGCTTCTGCACCATGTCATTCGCGCAGAACAGAAAAGTGAGCGGTACAGTGGTCAGTGCCACATCGGAGCCAATTCCCGGAGCCAGCGTAATCGTGTCCGGGACCACAGTCGGAACATCTACCGACATTGACGGAAAATTCACATTGAGTGTTCCGGTATCATCCGCTTCCCTTACTGTGTCCTGTATCGGCTTTTCCGAGGTGACAGTCCGGCTGACGGACAAAGATGTATATGACGTCACCCTTACTGAGGATTCTAATTTCCTCGAAGAGGTAGTCTTCGTGGGATACGGTACGATGAAGAAGAAAGACCTCACGGGTTCTGTGAGTTCGGTGGAGGGTACCACCATCAAGAAACGCCAGACCACGGAGGTGACCAATGCGCTTCAGGGCGCCATACCTGGCCTCACCGTGACGAGAAGCAATTCGGAGCCGGGCGGAACAGCCACACTCAGGGTCAGGGGTATCACTTCCATGCAGGAGTCCAGCCCTCTCGTGATAATCGACGGTGTGCCTGGCAGCCTCTCTGACGTCACCCCGGGGGACATCCAGGACCTTACTGTCCTGAAGGATGCCGCTTCTGCAGCCATCTATGGATCCCGTGCGGCGGCAGGAGTCATAGTGGTGACCACGCGCAGGGCTAACCATGACGAGAAAGCCACCGTGGACTTCTCTTATTCTCTCGCTCTCGACCTTCCTACGGCAATGCCGGAATATACGGATGCCGCAGGCTATATGTCCGCAATGAACGAGCTTGCCTACAATGATACCCCTTCGGCAGGAATTCATTCCGTATGGCCGCAGGAGTACATAGACAATTATGCAGCCCTTCACAAGTCCAATCCGGACCTTTATCCAGATACCGACTGGGCCGGGATGATATTGAAGGATGTCGCCCCGAGACAGAACTATGCATTGGGCATCACTGCCGGGACCAAGAAACTGAAAACCAAGATTTCCATCGGCTATGACAATGTTGACGGACTCTACACAGGCAATACCTATACATACGACAAGTATTCAGTCCGCGTGAACAACGACATTGAGTTGAACAAGTACATGACATTCTCCATTGACCTGAATGCCAGGATAGTGGACAAGAGCGTGCCGTATTACAGCCCTGCTTCGTGGATGAGGAACGCGGGACCAATCTATGCTGCCGAATGGTCTGACGGAAGGGTTGCGGCCGGCAAGGACGGTACGAACCCTTATGCGAAGATGCTCTACGGCGGAAGCAAGGATTCGCGATCCATCGTCGGCAACGGCAAGATCCAGCTCGACATACGCCCTGTGTCCGGGCTTGTAATATCCGGAGTCTTCGCCCCGAAATATACCGAGAGCCGCGACAAGAATTTCAACAAGGCCATCACCTATACCCCGTATGATGACCCGAACGGTCTCGTGAGGTATCTTGCAGGAGCCAATACCACCGATCTCCAGGAGGTCCGCACTTCGGCCTATTCCTATACCACCCAGCTCTTCGCGAATTACAACAAGAATTTCAAGAAGCATTATTTCGGCATAATGGCCGGTATTGAGGAGTATTACTACAACTGGCAGAACATTTCCGCCAAGAAATCCGATTACGTGACCGACTATTTCCCTTATCTCTCGGCCGGTCCGGACGACAAGGTGACTGCGGACAATTCCACCCCGTACGAAAATGCCTATTTCTCGGCTTACGGCAGGCTCACGTACAATTATGATTCGAAATATTATGTACAGGCCAACTTCCGCGCCGACGCGTCGGGCCGTTTCGCCAAGAATTACAGATGGGGATATTTCCCTTCAGTATCAGTAGGTTGGGTAGCGAGCAGGGAAGGATTCATGAAAAACCAGGACGTGGTCAGCTACCTGAAAATCCGCGGTTCCTACGGTAATCTCGGAAACGAGAGAATCGGAAACTATCCGTATCAGTCCACCATGAGCTTCACCAGCCCGGCGGTGTTCTCCGGCAGTTCCGTGATCGGAGTCCAGGGAGTCTCCAACTCCAAGCTTGCCATTGAGGACATCACCTGGGAGACCACTACCACATACGACGTGGGAATTGACCTCAATTTCCTCAGGGACAGGCTCACCCTCAGTTATGACTGGTATTACAAGAAGACCAAGGACATGCTCATCGCCCTCGACATTCCTACTTTCATGGGTTATTCCGCTCCTGACCAGAATGCCGGTGACATGAACACCAAGGGATGGGATTTCACCATCGGCTGGAACGACAGCGTGGGTGATTTCAGCTACGGCGTGAACTTCAATCTCTCCGACTACAAGTCCGTCATGGGCGATATCGGTGACAAGCTCACCATCAGTTCGGGCACCATCATTGCCTCCGGTCTCGAGTACAAGGCATGGTACGGCTACAAGTCCGACGGAATATATCAGAATGCCAGGGAAGTTGCCGAGTCGGCAGTCACATCGGCTACCGTGCAGCCCGGCGACATAAGGTACAAGGACCTCGGAGGAGCCAACGGAGTGCCTGACGGAATCATCAACGGGGACTATGACCGTACCGTCATCGGCAGCTCTCTCCCGAGATTCAACTACGGCGGTTCCGTATTCTGCAGCTGGAAGGGCATAGACTTCAACATGACTTTCCAGGGAGTCGGCAAACGTGACGCCCTCCTCACCGAGCAGATGGTCCAGGCCCTCTACAGCTATTGGGGCAATGTCCCGAAATTCGTGGCCGAGAATCACTGGAGCCCGTTCAACACCATCAACGAGAATCTCAACGCCAAGTATCCGAGATATTCCCAGACCACCGGAACCAGCTCACAGAACTATGCAGTGTCAGACTTCTGGCTCATAAACGGAGCATATTTCCGCGTGAAGGACATCACTCTCGGCTATACTCTCCCCCAGAAATGGATGAACGCAATCAAGGTCCGCAGCCTGAGGATATCCTGCTCACTCTCGGACTTCTTCACGGCCTGCCATTTCCCTAAGGGATGGGATCCTGAGGTAAGTTCCACCGGCTATCCTATCACCAAGAGCGTGGTCATCGGAGCAAGCATTAAATTTTAGGAGGACAGACAGATGAAAAACACAAGAATAATATTCGCATCAATGCTGATGGCCGCTTTCGGGGCCGTATCATGCATCGACCTGGACCTGGCTCCTCTCGACAAGCCTGCCACCGGCAACTGGTATCAGGACAAGGAGCAGGTGATAATGAGCCTGAACAATATCCAGCTCGTGCAGTTCTGGCTCACCGACCGTACTGAGGCCGACCTCACGGCTGACCTGGACGAGTTCACCGACGATGCCGTGAACAGAAATTCCCAGAACCCGATGAAACTCGGTACCCTGACCGGAAACGGCTCGGTCAATGTCAAGACCATCTGGAGCTACACATACAAAGGAATCAGCCGCTGCAATTCCATTCTCGACAATATGCACCGCGCCAAGGACACCATGACCGAGGAGGAATACGCGATGCTCGAAGGCTGCGCGAGATTCTACAGGGCATGTTTCTATTCGAGAATCTGCATGCTCTACGGTGACCCGGTGTTCTTCCTGAACGATATTACCCTCGAGGTGGCCTACACCACGGGCAGGACCCCTCTTCTCGAGGCCCTTCCGAAAATCCTCGAGGACTTCGACTATGCGGCGGAACATTGTCCGGCTACATACACGGGCCAGCAGATGGTTACCAAGGGCGCCGCTCTTGGAATGAAGGCAAGGACCGCCCTGTATTTCGGAACAATGTTCAAGTTCCAGGCAAATCCGGACGAAGCCAATTCAAGGAAATATCTTGAGATTGCGCGTGACGCGGCCGAGGCCTGCATCAATCTCGGGGTCTATGACCTGTATCCGGATTTCAGCGAGCTTTTCCTGAGCAGCACACACAATACCTGCGAGGCGGTGTTCAGCATCGCGAGGTCCTATGAATATTCCGGAGGCAATGACAGTCAGTATCTCCACAATCTCGGAGTCACATCCGGCCTGCCGAGAATGCACGGAGGATATTGCTCCAACAATCCTACATGGGATCTCATGTATTCATTCCTCTGCGACGACGGCAAGACCGTGGACGAGTCTCCTCGTTTCAACCCGAAGAATCCTTGGGAGAACAGGGACCCGCGCATGAAGGCCACTATACTGGAACCGGGGACTAATTTCTGCGGCATCGTGTATGACTTCCGTTTCAACGCCCTCAAGGTGTGGAGTGACAAGGCAGGAGGCCTCGTGGCCAACAACGACTGCATGCTCGTAAATACCGACCCGAAGCTGCCTTCCCGTACCGGACTTATCAAGTGCAAGGGCGTGGACGAAGACTGGACAGACGACTTCATCACTTCTCCGGACAAGCAGATCCTGCGTTATGCCGACGTGCTCCTGATGTATGCAGAGGCCAAGATCGAGCTCGGGGAACTCTCTGACGGCAAGGCTGTCGAGGCCATCAACAAGGTCCGTGCAAGGGCTTACAAGGTGGATCCTTCAAGTTCGGATTATCCTGCCGTGACAGGTTCCGACCAGGCTGCTCTCCGCAAGATTCTGAGAATCGAGCGCCGTATGGAATTCGCCGGTGAGAGGCTCAGGATGTATGACCTCCGCAGATGGAGAATTGCGGAGTCTGTCCTGAACGGCTACGAGTGGGGCTTCGCATACAACAAGAAGGCCAACCTCCAGGCTCTCGGTTCGGATTTCATCGCCTTCACTCCGAAGATAGACGAGAACGGGTCGCCTGACCTGAGCGGGCTGTCAGCGTTCGGAGCTGCCCAGACCATCCATGAACGGCATTTCTATCCGGAGTCAGGCTATCTCTGGCCGATTCCTACTAACGATGTGCTCGTTTCAGGAGGCAATATCGAGCAGAATCCAGGATATTAAGGTTTGTAAATAATATATTGAGGTGAGAAAACTTTTCATTAGAATTGTTTGTGCAATGGCGGTCCTCCAGGGAGTCTTTTCCCTGGAGGCTTCCGCTACATTGAGGCTCATGTCGTTCAATGTCAGATACAACACTCCGAAAGACACGGGAGTGCTGAACTGGGAGGTCCGCAAATATGCCATCCAGAAATTTATCAATGAGGTGAAGCCGGATGTCGTAGGAGTGAACGAAGCCCGGGAGCAGATGAGGGCGGACCTCAGGGAGCTCCTGCCGGACTACGACATGATTGAGATTGCCGGCACGGGCTCCGGGAAAGGGGCTAATGCCGTGATTATCTACAACAGGAACACTGTCAAGCTGTTGCATAACGACTGGTTCTTCCACAGCGCGACTCCGAAGGAGCCGTCTGAATGTTGGGACGTGACCACGAA
Organism: Candidatus Cryptobacteroides sp.; assembly: GCA_051869955.1. Taxonomy (GTDB): domain Bacteria; phylum Bacteroidota; class Bacteroidia; order Bacteroidales; family UBA932; genus Cryptobacteroides. The sequence goes on along the minus strand of JBJEBJ010000103.1, from coordinate 7,128 downwards.
GCAGTGGAGGGGAACCGTCTGGGGACTTTTCAAGGAGAAGGCCACCGGACGCAAGTTCTATTATTTCTGCACCCATCTGTGCCTCGGCCTCAAGCCTTGGGATCTTGAGGGCAAGCTGAACTCCAGCCTGCTGAACCTGGACATGATGCAGGAGGCGGCAGGGGACAGGAGTCCTGTTTTCCTCGTCGGGGACATGAACGCTTCCTATCTCGAGGATGACGAACGGAGGTGGGGCCTGCAGCCATATTATTATTGGATGAAAGACGCGAGGCTTACTGCTCCGGATACGGACAACGCCATCACTTTCAACGGCTTCGGCAAGATGCAAATCACTGAGCGCCACATGCTTGACTATATTTTCTACCGCAATGCCGACGTTACCCGCTTCGAGACTTTTGACGAGCCTCTGTGGGGAGTGCCTTATATTTCCGACCACTATCCGGTGATGGTGACCGTGGAACTTTAATGATACCAGAACCATGAATTCCAGACAATATCTGCTTCTTCCTTTAGCCGGCGCTGCCACAGTGCTCGGTGCACAGGCCCAGGACCAGCGCCCAAACATCGTACTGCTTCTCGCTGATGACTGGGGATTCCCTCATGCCGCTCCTTACGGTGACAGGGTGGTGGATTCCCGCGTGTTCGATTCGATTGCTTCGGAAGGGATGCTTTTCACGAGGGCCTATAGCGCAGCCCCGCATTCCTCCCCTTCACGTGCCTGCATATTGACAGGCTGCTATGCCCACAGATTGGGCGAGGCCTGCAACCTCAATTCCTATTTCCCAAGGGAACTTACGGTATATCCAGCCCTCCTCGAACAGGCCGGATACCAGACCGTGTACTGGCACAAGGGATGGGGACCGGGCGTATTCTCGGCGACAGGCTGGGAACACAATCCTGCCGGTCATGAGGTGCAGGACCTGCCTGCATGGATAGAACAGGCTCCGGCCGACAGCCCGATATGCGTATGGATGGGCAGCCGTCGTCCGCACAGGCCTTATACTGTCGGGTCGGGAGAGGCGCACGGGTTCTGTCCGGATTCCCTGGAACTGTGTCCGGACCTTCCTGATGCCCCTGACGTGAGAACGGATGTAGCTGATTATTATTACAATATACAATTGTTCCAAGATGAGTGCGAGGAGGTTGTCGAAGCGTTGCGCAAGAGCGGAAGGTTGGACAATACCCTGCTCATCATCACGAGTGACAACGGTTACTCTTTCCCTCGTGCCAAATCCAATCTGTATGACCTCGGATGCCATGTGCCTATGGCGGTCCGCTGGCCAGGAGTGGTGGAGCCGGGCAGTGTATGTGACGGGTTCGTGAATCTGATGGACCTGACGGCGACTTTCTATGAGGTGGCCGGGGTCAAGCCTCCTGAGGGGATAGATTCGCGGAGTCTGGTCCCTGTGCTTGAAGGGCGCAGCGAAGGTACGCGCAAGGAACTCTATCTCGACAGGGAGCGTCATACGAATACCCGTCCTGGAGGTTACGGCTATCCTATGAGGGCAGTCGTGACGAAGGATTGGCATTATGTGGAAAATCTTCACCCTGAGAGACTTCCGGCCGGAGTTGACCCGGTCTTCGGGGATACCGGCAACGGGCCTGCGAAGGCTTATATGTCTTTCCACCGGAACGAATATCCGGAAGAGGTGTTCCAGCGGGCGTTCGGCCTCAGGCCTCCGCAGGAACTTTATGATGTGCGGAATGATCCGGACTGCATCGTGAACCTGGCCGAAGATCCTGAATATGAGAGTGTCCGCAAACGTATGGAGAAGAAGCTGCACAAATGGATGCGCAGGACGGGGGATCCGAGGGTTGATCCGGAAGATATGTCGTTCGACGAATACCCTTATGTCCGCAAGGCCATGAAGGCGGTTGTGATTGATTTGGAAGGAACGGTCAGGGATGCCTCCGGGGCTCCGGTTTCCTGGGTCGTGGACAAGATCAAGGAGCTCAATGACAGGGGATTGCCGTTGTATGTGACATCCTCGATGGGTAAGGAAGAGCTTGCTGCTTTCCTTGAGAAGCATTTTGCCGGAATCAGTTTCGCCGGCATGTATTCAGGAATTGATCCGGGAGAGGTGGATTCCTACGCGGCCCTGCTTGAGGGAGTCGTGAAGGATGCCGGCCTGACCTCGCGTGAGGTGACCCATGTCGGTGACGACGAGAGGGGAGTCCTGGCCTGCAAGAAGACCGGTGGCGTGATTCCTGTCGGAGTGACCTGGGGAGACCTCGATGCCGCTGGAATGCTCATGGCCGGTGCCAGCTACGTCCTCTCCGACCGCGAAGACCTCGACCTCTGCCTCGATTTCCTGTAGGAATCCAAGATGGAACTGCTTATTTCTTGAAGAGTTCAGAATGACTTCCTACACGGGTCAGTTTGATTTGTCGGCTCTCTCCGTCTATCCAAATCAATAGGAAGTCATTCTCTATGTGGCACTCCATAAAGCCAGAATACTTCCCTTTGAGTATATGCGGGTTGAAATTCTCCGGAATGGTTCCGGTTTCCTTCAGGAATGTCAACACTTTCATCAGGCTCTCTATTTTCTTCGGTTGGTTCTGATACCGTTTCAGGTCTTTTTTGAACTGACCAGTGTATTTGAGTTCCCACATGACGGTCTGACTATAGAGATGCTACGAATTCCTTGAACTTGGCAAGGTCTAAAGTGCCGAGATTTTTGCCTTCCTTTGCTTCCTTCATGGCGGCAACAGTATCGTCATTCGGTTCATCATAGACAGCTTCCATAAGAATCTTCTCAACATAATTGTTAAGACTACGCTTGTCTTTCCTCGCTCTTTCCTTGAGCTTTTCCAGAAGGTCCGTGCTGAACCTGAAAGCTGTCTGTTTCTTTCTGCTTGATATAGACGTATTCATTATATAATATAAGTTATTTATGTGAGTACAAATATATAACATTATTATAACATGTACAAATACTCATTCATAAGATTATAGATTCTTAATCGCAAAAACGTTGATAATAACTAAATTTGCGAAGCTGGTAATACATAGCAATGTTTAAATATACATATATGAAATACAGATCTTTCAGAATTCTGGCAGGTGCCGGGACGGCGGCCGCGTCGGTCGCAGGATGCTCTGCTCCCCAGGCGGAGCAGAAACCCAATATCGTATTTTTCTTCGCCGATGACATTGGCGTGGAATGCTTCGGATGCTATGGCGGTGCCGAGTATCAGACCCCGAATGTGGACGAACTCGCGAGGACGGGCATACAGTACATGAACATGAACGCGCAGCCGCTTTCCAGCCCGAGCCGTGTCCAGCTCCTGACGGGCCAGTACAATGACAGGAACTATTCGGCATTCGGCTACATCAATGACGATGAGCATAATTTTGCCGAACTCGCCGGAAATGCCGGCTACAATACCGCGATTGTCGGCAAATGGCAGCTCGGAAGGGACAGGAAGATGATTGCCAGAATGGGATTTGACGAATCCTATTGCAGCCAGGTCGAACTCTATAGGGAGACCAGGAGCGCCACCCAGACCGACCGTTATGCAAACAGTCTCTGGGACGTGAACGGCAAGGCCTACGACTTTGCCCTCTACGGACCGGACTCCATGCAGGATTTCGCGTTTGATTATATTGACAGACAGGCAGATGCGGGCCAGCCTTTCCTTCTCTATTACACTGAGCCCCTCGTGCATACCCCTCACGTGACTACCCCGGACTGCGAGGAATGGGACCTGGACTACGGCAGCCGTTTCACAGCTGCACAGGACACATCCAATTTCCGCGACATGGTAGCCTATATGGACAAGCAGGTCGGAAACATGGTCCGTCATCTGAAAGACAAAGGCCTGTGGGACAATACGATATTCATCTTCTGCTCGGACAATGGCACGTCCACCCGAATTGTCTCCAAGCAGCAGGACGGCCGCCGCGAGCGAGGAGGAAAGGGCGAAGCCAATTATTTCGGAACCCATGTCCCTCTAATCATCTGCTGGGGCGATAAAGTGCAGCCTCGCCAGGTGGAGCATCTGGTGGATCTCACGGATTTCCTGCCTACTTTCGCCGACATTATGGGCGTGCCTGTTCCCGGGGAATGGACCCTCGACGGAGTCAGCCTCTATCCTGAGATATGCGGAGGCGAAGCCAATGCCAAAGACCTGGTGCTCATACATTTCAATCCTCTCTGGCCTACCACCCCTTCCCCGAAGGCTTCGAGATATGCCATGAATGACACCTATGCCTATTTTTGGGACGGGAGGATATACAATTACCGGGAGGACCCGAGGTTCAGCAGCCCTGTGAATTACGATGAGGCTTCAGACGAGCTGAAAGCTGCCGTGGCTTCACTCAAGGCAAGAGTTGAGGACAAGTCCGCAGGCTATGCCTATGGTACGGAATTCTATCCGGATGCTCCAGGAGCACCCCGCCGCGGCGCCTACAAGACCTTCTATGACTGGGCTGACCCTCAGAATCCTTTCTGATTAGGAGCCCGGGAATTTAAAAAACTTCTTGGACAATACTTCAGAACGTGCTCCTGCGCGTGAGCCTGAAATCGCATTTGATGCGTTTCTGCTCGTTCTTCAGAATCATCTCGGCGGCTATCCGGCCCATCTGCTCGAAATCGGTGGATATGGTCGTGAGGCCGTCGAGAATTATTTCGCTTACAGGCGAGTCGTTGTATGCAATTATCCGGAAATCCTTTCCCGGTTTCAGCCCCATCGATTTGGCGGCGCGCACGAGATGTATGAGTTCCATGTCGAGTTGTCCGTTCAGGATGAGATAGACTTCTCCCTGATGGACCATGTCTGGCGTGACCTTGTTGTAGCAGCTGTAGCGGATATTGTTCTCCTTGCAGAATTTCTCCACCGCTCCGCAGGTGAATTTGTGATAGAGGCTTGATTGTGAAATGATTACATTCAGTTGCCTGACCTCCTTAAGCTCCTCAGTCGCCATTCCGAGACCAATGTATGCGTCCTCGGCGTAATCCTGGTAAACACATCCGTAATTGCCCGGAAGACTGTCCATCTTGTGGTCCAGGATGACCAACTTCCTGTTCGGAATTCTCCTGAGTATCGTGAGTACCTGGCGCTGGGTCTTGGAGTCCAATGGGAAATGCGGAGTAATCACGAACCAGTCATAGCTCTCGAGATATTTCCGGACATAGTAGTCGAGCAGCTCCACCTGCTGGTTGTGCAGATATATGTTGATTTCTGCACGGTCGGCGATGGCGGAGGCGAACGAATCGAAAAGGACTTGTTTCAGATTGCTCAGTTTGTCGAATAGCAGGAGAATTCTCTTCTTCCGGTTCGATTCAGGCGCAGCAATGAAATATCCTATGCCTCTGGTCGAATCTACCGTCCCCTGGTCGCGCAGCATCGAATATGCCTTCTTGACTGTCTCCTTGGAAATCCCGAGGGACGCAGCAAGCTCGTTCATGGACGGCAACATCTCCCCGCTTTTCAGGGAACCGTTCCTGATACCGTCTTCTATCTGGTTGATTATCTGTTTGTACGAAGGAACAAGGCTTTGTTCAATAATGTTAAGATTCAATGGCATAGTTAATTCATAAAATATATTACACCTGCTTTTGCAAAAGTAACATTTTATTCCTTCATTCGGAACGTCAGCGTAAATTATTTTCTTTTTATTTTGCGCAGAAAAGAAAAAAACTTATATTTGCACCACACTACAACACACCAGTTGCCCCAATGCGGTGTTTCAACGGTGTTGCGGTGGAGGTAAAAACGAAAGTGATGAATATAGGTTACACAAAAAAAAGTTCGTACAAATGGGAGGCCCTGGCTATCCTCTGGATGGCATTTCTTCTGAACCAGGCTGACCGCCAGGTCTTCAATGTAGTCCTTCCGATGATACGCGACGACCTCGGCCTCACGGATGTGGCCGTAGGCTCGATTGCCACGATTTTCAATCTTTTCTATGCGATTCTGGTTCCGATAGGAGGATATGTCGGGGACAGGTTCAACAAGAAATGGATAGTCACTGCAGCTGTCCTGTTCTGGAGCGTAGCGACGATGTTCACCGGACTCTGTAACGGGTTCGTGATGCTTGTCGTGATGAGAAGTCTTGCCACGGGAGGCGGTGAGGCCTTCTTCGGCCCGGCCAATTATTCGCTTATTGCACAGTATCACGACAAGACCAGGGCGACGGCCATGTCAATCCACCAGACCGCATATTATATCGGCATTATCCTGAGCGGCTATCTTGCCGGGCTTGTGGCCCAGCATTGGGGATGGAGGGCTGCGTTCTACGTCTTCGGAGCAGTGGGCGTATTCCACAGTATCTGGATGATTATCAGGCTTCATGACAGGAACGAGACGGAGCCGGGCGAAGTACCTTCCGGGGAGAAAATAGCCGTGGAGAAGCAGGCCGGGACTCCTGGATTCTTCACCGGTTTCAAGGTGGTCTTCACCACTCCGACTGCCCTGATTCTGACCATCTGCTTCTCGGGGCTGATATTCGTGCTCACGGGATACCTCACATGGATGCCTACTTATCTTTACGAGAATTTCAGCATGGACCTTGCCGCTGCGGGATTCCACTCGATGTTCTACACCCATCTTGCGGCATTTGCCGGAGTGCTGATTGCCGGACGGCTTTCCGATCTCTGGGCCGGTAAGGATCCTGCCAACAGGATGGTTATGCAGGGCCTGGGACTGCTCATTGCCGTGCCGTTCATAGTGATGATGGGCCATTCCACCGTCCTCTGGGTCATCTATCTCGGATTTGCCGGATTCGGATTCGCAAGGGCATTTTTCGATGCCAACACATATACTGTGCTGTATGACGTTGTGCCGGAGAAATACCATTCTTCTGCTTCCGGAGTGATGATCATGACAGGTTTCGCCATAGGCGCACTGGCTCCACTCGTGCTCGGTGTCGTGAAAGAGGCCGTGGGACTCTCATTCGGCATCACGATGCTGGCGGGAATATGGGCCGTGTGCGGAATATGCATGGTAGTGGCCAGCAAGGTGTTCTATGACAGGGATTTCCGCAGAAAGCAGGAAGTCCGGGAATAAGGTTGGACTAAAAACTATTGACAATATGAAACGTGAGGACAAAACGAGAAAAGCGAAGGCCGGTCTGCTTCTGATCGCCTCTCCGCGATTCAAAAACCTCGGGGAAGGACTCTCGAG
>JBJEBJ010000102.1:0-27856 GCA_051869955.1 Candidatus Cryptobacteroides sp. | reverse complement strand
GAAATCGGTATGGATGACGCCTGCGGCACGCGGAGCCTTGTCCCCGGTGTTGATGGTCCATGCGCGGCACTCGTCGGCACCGGCAGTGAAGAATGTCTGGAGGCCAAGCAACTTGAATGCACCTCTGATCAGGCGTGCGGAACCGGATTCGGAGAGGCCCAGTTCGTCGAGAAACATCTGCCTGTCCTCGTAGCTTTCCATTTCGGCAATGTCGGATTCCGTCTTGGCGGAGATGATGAGGATTTCCGCATTCTCGTCCTTCACGGCCTCGCGCACGGCATCCACATAGGCATTGCCTGAAACGGCTGACTTGTCATCCACATTGCAGACGTACATCACCGGCTTGTTGGTGAGGAGGAAAAGGTCCTTGGCCATCACTTCCTCTTCCGGAGTCAGTTCCACGGTACGGCAGGATTTTCCTGCAAGCAGGGCATCGCGGTATCTCTCAAGGAGGTCCATCAGTTTCTTCGCATCCTTGTCACCACCGGTGCGGGCCTGTTTCTGGACTTTCACCAACCTGCTTTCCACGGTCTCGAGGTCCTTGATCTGCAATTCGGTATCCACCACTTCCTTGTCACGGACCGGGTCCACGGTACCGTCCACATGGACGATGTTGCCATTGTCAAAACACCTGAGCACGTGCAGGATGGCATCGGTCTCGCGGATATTGGCAAGGAACTGGTTTCCGAGACCCTCTCCCTTGCTCGCACCTTTGACGAGGCCGGCTATGTCCACTATGTCCACCGTGGCAGGGACCACCCTTTTCGGATTGCAGAGGTCCGCAAGGGCCTCAAGCCTCTTGTCCGGCACATTGGTGGAACCGAGATTAGGCTCGATGGTGCAGAACGGGAAATTGGCGCTCTGCGCCTTGCCTGAACTTATACAATTGAAAAGTGTCGATTTCCCCACATTGGGAAGTCCTACTATACCGCATTTGAGTGACATGTCCGAAAAATTTTGGTCTGCAAAGTTAGTAATTTTCAAGTTCACCACAAATATAAGATTTATGCCACAAATATATCTTTCTTAAATTTTGCAACGGCACCAGGATGCTGCCGCGGAGAAAATGTTACCGATATTGCAGGGAGTTTAAATTGATGACCGGCCATGATACTGGAATTGTTGACTGCACTGGCGGTTTCCGTCTCCGGGATGGAGAGGACCGACACCTCCGGAACATTGGTAATGTTCTGGAATCTTGAGAATTTCTTCGACTGCACGGACTGCGGCGGCGGAGATTCAGACACCGAATTCACTCCCCGGGGAACTAAACACTGGACTCCGGCAAGATTCTGGCGGAAATGCGAAGCCACGGCCAAGTCCGTATTCTGGATCGCGGACCGGTACGGAAGACTGCCGGACGTGATCGGGGTGGCGGAAGTGGAAAACAGAACTGTACTTGAGAAAATGCTGCACAGCACCTCCCTGAGGAAATCCGGATATTCCGTCCTGCACCGCGATTCTCCGGACCACAGGGGCATTGACGTGGCGATGATGTTCCGCAGGGACGTCTTCCGACAGGTCAGGTCAGGAATCAGGAGACTGGACTCGATGGCTACGAGGGATATCCTCTTCGCCGAGCTGGAGGACAGGCGGGACGGGAAACATACTGTGTTCATTGTCAATCATTTCCCATCCAAATACGGAGGATCCGGAACCGGAGACAGGAGAGCTGTCGCGGCCTCGGCCCTGAGGAATCTCTGCGATTCCGTTCTCGCATCAGGAACTTCTGCAATCGTTGCAATGGGAGATTTCAACGACACCCCCTCCTCCCCGGCTTTCGACACTCTGAGGCCGGTCCTGCATAACCTTGCCATGCCGTTCGAGGCCTCCGGGAAAGGCTCGATCAGGTTCAACGGCCGATGGGACATGATAGACATGTTCTGGGCAAGCCCGTACATGGAGGAAGAATGCAGGATGGATATAGGGGAATTGCCGTTTCTCATGACAAGGGACAATATCCATGCCGGGCTCAAGCCTCTCAGGACTTATTCCGGTCCGCGTTATATCGGCGGGGTAAGCGACCATTGCCCGATATTGCTGCGTATATCGCAGACTCATGTCCAGGGGGAAGACCAGGACAGCGGAAATCCGGAATAATATTTCATAATACCCATAATTTTATTACATTTGCGATGCGGACTGCGCTTCCACGGGATTGTCCTCCAAGGAAAAGCACGCACTAGTGGATGTTACTAAATTTTAAACCACATACATTATGGAAATGAAATCCAGAATCCAGGAGAAGTTCAAACTCCTTTACGGCACAGATGGCGACATGTTCGCGTCCGCCGGCAGAATCAATCTCATCGGAGAGCACACGGACTACAACGGAGGTTATGTTTTCCCTGGTGCCATCGACAAAGGCATCATCATCGAGATAAGACTCAACGGTACGGACAAGGTTCATGCGTATTCACTTGATTATGACGAATATGTGGAGTTCGGACTGAATGAGGAGGACAAGCCTCAGCAGAGCTGGGCAAGATACATTTTCGGCGTATGCCGCGAGACCATGAAGAGAGGCGGAAAAGTGGAAGGTTTCGACACCGTGTTTGCAGGTGACGTTCCTCTCGGAGCCGGCCTGTCATCGTCAGCTGCCCTTGAAAGCACTTTCGCCTATGCCCTCAACTATCTTTTCAACAATATGACGGACAAGTTCGAGCTGGCGAAGATAGGACAGTCCACAGAACACAATTATTGCGGAGTGAACTGCGGCATCATGGACCAGTTCGCATCCGTATTCGGCAAGAAGGGAAGCCTTATCAGACTGAACTGCAAGACATTGGAATACAAATATTTCCCATTCGACCCTGAAGCTGCCGGCTACAAGCTTGTACTCATCGACTCCTGCGTAAAGCACGAACTCGCCTCATCCGCATACAACAAGAGGCGCCAGTCCTGCGAGAACGCCTGTGCAGCCATCAAGAAGAACCATCCTGACGTGGAATTCCTGAGCGACGCGAAGAGGGTATGGCTCGACGAAGTCCGCGACCAGATTCCGGAGGAGGATTTCCTCAGGGCTGAATATGTGATTGGTGAAGTGCAGAGAGTGCTCGACGTTTGCGACGCCCTCGAGAGAGGAGACTACGAAACCGTTGGAGAAATGATGTACCAGACACATTTCGGCCTCAGCCGTCTGTACGAGGTAAGCTGCGAGGAACTCGACTTCCTGAACAAGCTCGCACGCAAATGTGATGTCACAGGTTCACGCGTAATGGGAGGAGGATTCGGAGGATGTACCATCAACCTCGTCAGGAAAGACCTCTACGACAGCTTCATAAGCACCGCTACGACTCAGTTCACCGAGAAATTCGGACATGCTCCCAAGGTCTATGACGTGGTCATCAGCGACGGAGCACGCAAGATAGAGTAGATTCAGCGGATTTTTCCTGACAGCCAGTCAGCATCGACCTTGACGAATCCCGGCTCCGGCCGGACTGACGGATTGCGCTGCACAATTCCCCGGCAGTCTTCATAGACATTGAAGCCGACCTGGGCTCCGTGCATCTGGCCGTCGAGAGGATAGGAGAATGTAATATCATTGTCAGGACCTTCAATACGGTAGAATTTCATAGGGGCGGCCACGATTGCGGCCGCTCTTTCTTTGTCCTTTTCCTTGCCGGCCAGCTCGAGTTTGGTAATGTACTTGCACATTTCCATAACAACGTCGTCCAAACCGGCCTCATGGATGCTGACTTTTTCTATCAGGGAACCCGCGTCCGATACCTGCCTGAGGACATATCCGTCCAGGCCGCCGCCATCGGAACACATCTGGGCGGCGATTGCCGCCATGTGCTTCTCCACGGCCTGCCTTTCGACATCGCTGATACTTCCTTCCGGAAGCAGCCATACCATCAGCCGCTCGTCCGGGTCATGATACAATGTCTGGTACAGGGCCAGATTCAGCTGTCCGCAACGTGGACATGACCACACAAACAGGGATCCGTCCCTGACTTTCTCTTTCAGTTCAGGATTCTCCCTTACGTTGATACTCTGATAGATAGTGACATTGTTCTCTCCGCCGCAGGCGGAACATCTCGCCGTAGTCTGCATGATTTTTCAATGTTAAAACATTGTCGCACGGACTGGATAAATACATTTCCAGCGACACCTGCAAATTTACAATATATTTCGGAATTCGTCATTTTTGTTCTAAATTACTTAAAAAGTAATAAAAATATGTTATATTTGGGCGTTTTTCGGCAAAAGCCACCAACTGAAAACAATAAAACCAAACCGAATAATGAAATCATGGCTTAAGCAATTCACGACAGAGGACTGGATTATCGTCTTTGTCGGCGCGGCGGTTCTTGCGCTCGCGTGCATTTTCCCGAAATCTATGCCGGTGATGCCAAAGACACTGGCTTCAGCAACAGACTGGGCAAGCGCCCTCTACATGTTCGGCTTCGTGCTGCTCCTCACTTATGTTACCCTCGCAGCTCTCAGGAAGCCACTCAAAGGCACGTTCGTCTCATTGCTGTTCATCTTTGCAATCACTGTATTGGCACAGGTCACGGCCAATATCCCTGTCATCAAGAAATGGGGATTCGAGTCAGTCTTCTTCGCAGTCATCTACGGTCTCATCCTGAACAACTGCTTCAGGCTTCCTGCCTGGCTCAAGACTGCTGTCAACAGCGAGTTCTACATCAAGGTCGGCATCATATGCCTCGGCTCCACGATACTCTTCGGTGAAATGATGAAGTCCGGAGCATACGGCCTCGCACAGTCATTCATCGTAGTATTCACTGTATGGTATTTCTGCTTCTGGGTAGGAAAGAAGATGAATGTGGATCCGGAAATGGGAACCATGCTCTCCAGCGCAGTGTCAATCTGTGGCGTTTCCGCTGCAATCGCCACCTGCGGAGTCATCAACGGAGACAACAAGAAACTCTCCTACGTGGTATCCCTCGTGCTCATCATCGCCATCCCTATGATGTATCTCCTTCCTTGGCTTGCAGACCTCATGAATCTTTCGCCTGAGGTAGCCGGAGCTTGGATCGGAGGAACCATCGACACAACCGGAGCCGTTGCCGCTGCCGGCACCCTCATCAAGTCTCCTGAGGCAGGCCAGACCGCAATCATCGTGAAGTCATCCCAGAACGTCCTCCTCGGACTTGCTGCATTCTTCATTTCAATGATGTGGGCATACAGGGGAACAAACAAGGAGACCCGTCCTACTGCCGGAGTCATCTGGGAGAGATTCCCTAAGTTCGTGCTCGGAATGATCATCGCATCCCTCATGTTCAGCTTCCTCCTATCTCCTGACGCCGCCAAGACCGTCAGCAAGGTCACCAAGGGATTCCAGAACACGCTGTTCAGCGTTGCCTTCGTATGCATCGGTCTGGAAACCAGGCTGAAAGACATCTTCGGCAAGGAGAACAGAGTACCACTCAAGGTATTCCTCACCGCACAGACATTCAATATTTTCGTGACACTTGTAATCGCTTACATCATCTTCGGCCTCATCAAACCGGCCATAGGATAATCTTAAAGCGACATACTGAATACAAACCCGACATAGTGGCTGTCCATGTGGCAGCCACTGTTTTTTATCCTGTCGAATGCAGAGCCACCGTTCCAGTCGACGGTGAGGCCGATGCTGCAGTCATACGGTATCCAAAGCAGATTCGCGAGCTTAGCCACGATTCTGGCCCCGGCGCTGAACAGATTGCCGTCCGCAAGGGATTTGCCATCGGAGAACATGGTGAAGTCAAAATGAGGCGTGACTTCGAAATTCCTGATATAGAACAGAGGAGAGAACCAGTTGATATCCCCGACATAGACCGGTATTGCATAATCTATGCTGAGCTTCAGGTTATTCCGGGAATTCTGCCGGATATAATAGTCAGCCCCCGAGTCGGCGAATCCGCGAGGAGACATATCCACTGCATTCTCCTTGAATATGCCTTCAGACTTGCGATGCTGGTACATAGCAGTGAGCCTGAGCCCCTGAGTCCTCGTTATACCGGGCAGATAACCATATACATAACCGTAAAATGCCGGAGTGAACATGTCCGAGAGCCCTGTCCTTGCAGACATTCCTGCCTCGACTCCTATTCCCAGCCTCGGATAAACTGCCGAGCTTGCCGTAGGACGCATGACGTAGCCGCGCACGGATGCCGTCAGCTTCTGCATCAGCACATTGGAACCCGGACGGTATCCTGTCAGATGCACCGGCCATGAACTGCCTTCGAAATTCCCGTCATAGGTAATCTCCGTCACGGCCTTGTCGAACCAGTCATTGCCAATCTTGTATTCAACCTGCGGAATCAATCCCCTCTGCCATCCTCCCGAAGTGAAATTGAACGGGATGTATGCCCTGGCACGGCCTTCGACATAAGGCACGGAAAGCAGGCTGCCGTACATATTATCAGAGACTTCCCCGGCCGAGGATATGTCCCTGCGGCGATACTGGATGGCCGCCCTGTCATTGATGTCAGCAGAGAGTTCCAGAACAGGATAGAGACCTGTATATGTCAGGTTCAAATGCCCCGAATGCCTGTGACGAGTACCCCCGTAGGCATAGGAATAAGGGTCTTTGTGATAACCATATCCTACTGAGCCCCAGAACGTTCCGAGGTCATTCTGGAACAGGGCCGTTGCCCCTGCACAGGCATATTCGTAATTGTAGTCCGCACTTGAGGAAGATATCCTGTCATAATTGAAATAAACCGGAGCCCAGGAATGCAGGCGGATAAGATGACCAGCCTTGCGGTATCTCTTCACATCCTGCAATCCCGGGAATGACTCCTCCTGGCTGCCAGGTATTCCGATGCCCTTGCGCATTGCCAGTCCCTCCTCCTGGGATGAAAGTTCGTCAGCCACCCTGTACCTGTGGATGTCGTCATAGTCAACTACCGCGGACATCAGATCACGGCAAGCCGTCCTGTACAGCATCTTGTCATCCCCCGTCTGGACTGTATAATACAGATAATCCCCGTCTCCGCAGAATTCGGAGCCTCCGTTCCTCAGCGATGTCAGCTGAAGCACATCCCCGGAAGCCGTATCATACTCATAATACTCATTCGTCCCGGTCCGGTCGCAGGCGAAGCGAAGATTGCCGCCTTGCGCGCGGAGATTGCGGATGCTGACAGGAAGAGGCCTTACGGCAATGCCAGCCGGCTCGCCAGCAATGTCACTTACCCTGTAAATACCACATCCCTCATCAGATACTGCACTGAAATACAATGCATTGCCCACATAGCAGACTTCTGCAGCCTGAAGCCCGCCAGGAATCCTTATATTCCGTACAATGGAGCCGCTGCGGGCATCAAGGACAGAAATTGCGGAGCCGCCTTCCGCCGGCAGGGATACCGCCGCGATGAACTGTCCGTCAGGAGAAGGCACCGGATTGAAAAGTCTCCCGCGGCGTACCAGCGTTCCGGTACGTCCGGAGGAAATGTCGTAAAATCTTATTGCGGAATCCATTTCCAATGACCATCTCTCATCCGGCAGAGTCTCGCTCCACCACAGTCTCCCATCGCCTGCCGAAAGCCTTCCGGTATTGCCCGAGAATGCCCTCAGATGCTTCATCGAGCCGTCTTCAGGATTGACTTCCACGAGTGAGCAAGCCTCCGGCAGACCGGTCAGGATTCCGTAAATCCTCCCGCCATACATGACGCTTCCCCTCAATTCCCTGTACCATCTGTCCTCTCCGGACACCCTCACGGAAGGGATGAACGGCTCACGCGCCGCGGCTTCCTCCTCCCACATTTCATTGAAAGTCCTCATTATGACAACGAATGACTGCCTGAATCCCATTCCGGAAGCAGCCTTCATGGTCTTGCGCGTATTGCCGAAGCGGAAAGGATTAGTCCTCATCCTGTCAAAATATCGCTCAGTGTAGAGCGAATCCCCGAAACAATATCTGGCACCGGCAACCGTCAGATAGCCAAGGGCATAGTGATCCGGAGCATAACGCCTGTAAGAGCCGTATCGCCATCTGGTCCAGTTCCTCCAGTCCCCTTTCGGGAAAGCCGCACGGTAATATTCAAGGAAATCCGCTGTCCTTCCCCTTCCGGCATCAGTCAGGGCAGTCTCCGCCACCACGGCATCTCCTTCGAGCATCCAGGTATTCGGCCACAATGCGGAATACGCACCCGGGGCCATGTCTCCGAACAGGAAAGTCAGCGGCTTGAGCCAGCCTCTGTAGCCGAACTGCATCTGCGCGATATGACGGCCTTCGTGGACTGCCAGATTCTCTATCCACGGCAAAGGCTCAGGATCATAGGCATCCGGCAGGGTGAACACATCGAGACGTTTCGGGGCCCAAGTGACAGAAGCATTGGAAATCCCGTGATAAGGATGAAGGATTATCGGGAATTTTCTTCGTCTCCCGTCCTTGAGCGACAATCCCGAACTGATTGCCTCCGGCCGGGTATATTTCTCGAACTGCAGTCCGTAGCAGGCAGCAAGGGAATCCATCCTGACAGGGTATATTATCCTGTAATGGTCAGTCTTCCCGACGTTCCATCTGACGCGCCCGGGATCATTTCCGAGAGAATAGAACTGCGCAGATGCAGGAACAGGCCGCAGCAGGACTGCTGAAACGAGCAAGGCGGTTGTCAAAAGGAGGGATCTGGCACCGGGATTCATATAGTTCTCACTTTTATTCTGAAATATATATGTCAATGAACGGCAAATCTAACTATTTTTTATATTTTTGCAGATAAAATAAACATATTAATTATATGCAGATTGTACTTCAGGTCCTCACTCTGTTCGGAGCTCTCGCGATGTTCCTCTACGGAATGACTCTCATGAGTGAAGGTCTTCAGAAAGCGGCAGGTGACAAACTCAGGTCATTCCTCGCTGCCATGACATCCACAAGATTCAAAAGGGTAATCACAGGTATCATCATCACGGCCCTCATCCAGTCTTCAAGCGGCACCACCGTCATGGTGGTCAGCATGGTGAATGCCGGACTCCTCTCACTCGGAAATGCAATCGGCGTCATAATGGGAGCCAATATCGGTACGACTGTAACAGCTTGGCTTATAGCGGTATTCGGATTCAGCGTCGACATTTCTACCGTAGCCATTCCGTTAGTCGCCCTCGGATTCATCTTCTCGACGAGCAAGAACAACCGCAACAGGAGCATCGGCCAGTGCATCATCGGATTCTCCCTGCTGATCCTCGGTCTCGCTGCCCTCAAGGCATCCGTGCCGAATCTCGATGAACATCCTGAAGCCCTGGCTTTCGTGCAGAACATGACGGGATACGGATTCGGCTCCGTTCTAATTTTCCTGGCGATCGGTACAATCCTCACCATCGTGCTTCAGGCATCAAGTGCTACAATGGCTCTCACGATGGTATTCGTGTCAAACGGATGGATAGGATTCGACATGGCAGCAGCGATGGTGCTCGGTGAAAATATCGGAACCACCATCACAGCCAATATCGCAGCTTCGGTGGCCAACTATTCTGCCAAGAGAGCTGCCCGTGCTCATACGGTGTTCAATATCTTCGGAGTCGTCTGGGTGCTCATCATATTCCATCCGTTCCTCTGGCTGATCGGCAAGATTGTGGCGGCCCTCGGACTCGCTGACCCTACGGTGGCCGACCTCACCATGATTGACTCGGACCCGATGCTGAAGACGTCCGTACTCTACGGAGTCTGCACACTGCATACATTGTTCAATCTCACCAATACATTCGTGCTCATCTGGCTGATTCCTCAGATAGAGAAACTCGTGACGATGCTCGTCCCTACACCGAAGGGCGAGGAGGAAGTATACCGTCTCAAATTCATCCAGGGAGGTCCTCTGTCCACTGCAGAGCTTTCTCTCGATGAGGCCGAGCAGGAAATCGTTCATTTCGCCGAGATTTGCCGGAACGGATTCGGCTATGCCCGCCAGGCCATAAACGAGACCGACAAGAACAAATTCGAGGACCTGCGCGCCAAGCTCGTCAAATATGAGGGCATTACCGACAGGATAGAATATGAAATCGCGGCATATCTGAACGAGGTTTCGAAAGGCGAGATTTCCGAAACTTCCGCAAACCGCATCAAGGGCATGTACAAGATAATCGGCGAGCTGGAGAGTCTCGGTGATTCCGGCGAGGCCATCGGCAGGATGCTGGCGAGAAGGAACGACCATGGCAAGACCTTCGATTCAGAGCAGCTCAAGAGGCTCGGAAGAATGTGCGACCTGTTGGATGCGGCTTTCAAGGCAATGATAGAGAACATGAAAGCTTCCTACAATTCCATCAGGGACATCTCCAACGCCAAGGATGCCGAGTACAATATCAATGAGTACCGCAATACCCTGCGCGAGGAGCATATTATCAATATTGAGGAGAATCCTGACTACAATTACCAGATCGGTGTATTCTATATGGACATCGTGGCCGAGCTGGAGAAGATGGGAGACTTCATCATCAACATCTCTGAGGCCAAAATAGCTGAAAACAATGCGTAGGGTCCTGTCAGCATTGACTGCGGCAGCAGCCTTGTCTTTCATTGCCTCTTGCGGAGGACGTCCGTCAGGAGGCAGCCCGGCCCCGGCAGTGCAGCATTTCCCTTCCGTGGAAGCTCCGGGAATATATACAGACCCGGCCGAGAGAACGGCATTCGTTGCAGAACATTTCTGGGATGCGTTCATGGACCCGTCATTCAGCGGTATCTGTGATTCGTCCCACGTGAAGGGTATCCCGAAGACTGATGTCGAGACTCAGTTCGGGCTCTTCAGCACGATTCTATGGCAGACTGACAACAAGACAGCTCTCCGGGCATCGGAAACTCTTTTCCGCCAGGCAGAAAGCAGCGAGCGCGCGGACACGTCCTCCAATGTGTTCGAAACCGTCACTGAACTGGCCCGGAAATATTTCTACGACCCCAATTCCCCTGTGCGCAACGAGGAGTTCTTCCTGCCCTATGTCACCGGGCTGGCAGGCTCTGACATCGTCCCGGAATCCATGAAACCTGCATATCAGTACGAGGCGAAGATGTGCTCGCTCAACAGGGTGGGTTCCGCGGCTGCGGATTTCGCGTTCAAGGACCTGTCCGGCAAAGTCAGCACACTGTACGGCATAAAAGCCGATTTCACCCTGCTGTTCTTCTCCAATCCGGGATGTCCTTCCTGCAAGGAAATCACCGAGGCCATAGAATCCGACCCGGGAATACATGCCCTGCTCAATGACGGCAGGCTGGCCGTGGTCAACATATATATAGACCTCGAGCTGGACAAATGGAGGGAATATGCCGCGGGATATCCCAAGGAGTGGCACAGCGGATACGATTTCAGATATATCATCCGTACAGACCTGATATACAATGTCAGGGCAATCCCGTCACTGTATCTTCTCGACAGGGACAAGAAGGTTATCATGAAAGACGCTCCGCAGGAGCGGATTTTCGCCCTGCTGTCAGCAGTGGCCGGTTCCGGACCGGTTTCATGACTTCCGTAGCCGGTTCCGTCCCTGCGGAGCACCCATGCAAATCTGTCAGAGTTCAGTCTTCCAGAGTCCGTGGAGATTGCAGTACTCATAGACGGCAACAGGCTTGCCAGCGCAAGTGCAAACGATGGCTTCCGGCTTGTCCTTCAAGTCAATACGGATGCCTCCGAGCTCTGTCTCCACATAGATGAAGACGATGTGATGCTCGGGAAGCATCGGATGAGGGACACTGCCGACATCTACCTTGATACGGCAGTCATCAAGTTTCGTCACGACCGGGAGATGTTTCTCCACGCTCGCATCGACGATACCGGGAACGAGTTCCTGCATTTTCTCGCCGCAGCATACCACAGGCACGCCTGAATCGACGAATTTCACGAGTACATTGCCGCAATGGCGGCACTTATAGAACTTCACAGCCATATAACCTCCTGTTTTTATTGTTGATTACATTGTTGAAACGTTACAAAAACCGTGCTGCCGGGATTTCGCGCCAGTTTGTCATGCCGGAGGAAAATTTGTTATTGACGATAAAAAATGATAAATTTGAAAGTCTTGCGTACAAATTCACGGAGACAGAAATATATGAGCATAGAAAAGACATTATGGGGAAAGACTGCCGACGGCAGGGAGATTTTCCTTTATACCATGACCAATGCTTCGGGTGCTTCGGTCAAACTTTCATCAGTAGGTGCCGGCATAGTGTCGGTGATGGTTCCTGACAAAGACGGCAAGATGGCGGACGTCGTGATCGGATACGATGACCCGATGTCTTATTTCGCTGACGGCCCTTGTGCCGGAAAATGCCCCGGAAGATATGCGAACCGCATCGCGAAGGGACATTTCACCCTTGACGGCAAGGAATACACACTGCCGATAAACAACGCCTGCAACCATCTTCACGGCGGCCCGGAAGGATTCCAGAACCAGGTATGGGACAGCAGGATAGACGGAGATGCAGTGGAATTCATGTATTTCTCAGAGGACGGCGAGGCCGGATATCCGGGCAATCTCAAAGTGGTAGCACGCTACGGATGGTCGGAGGAGAACGAACTGACTCTCACATTCACGGGAGAATCCGATGCCCCTACGGTGGTGAACCTGACCAACCACTCCTATTTCAATCTCGACGGAGAAGGCAACGGCACGGTACTGGACCACATCCTGAAGCTGAACGCTTCCGAGTATCTGCCTACGGACGAGACACTTATACCTCTCGGCGAGCCTGAATCCGTCGCCGGGACACCAATGGATTTCGTAAGCGGAAAAAGAATCGGAGAGGAAATCAAGGCGGACTTCCCTGCCCTCAAATATGGCAAGGGATATGACAACTGCTTCGTGATTGACGGATACCAGGATGGGCAGATCCAGACTGCCGCCGAGCTGTATTCACCTGCAAGCGGACGCGTGCTCGAAGTCCTGACCACCCAGCCGGGCGTACAGATCTACACCGGAAACTGGCTCGAGGGCTGCCCTGAAGGCAAGTGCGGGCACATCTACCACGACTATGATGCCGTGGCAATTGAATGCCAGCATTTCCCTGACTCCCCTAACGAGGCGGAATATCCGTCCACCGAACTGAGGCCGGGAGAGGTCTTCGAACAGGCGATAATATTCTCATTCTCTGTAAGAAAATAGCATGAAACAATATCTGGATCTCCTGCGCCGTATCAGGCAGGAGGGAGTCATCAAGCATGACAGGACCGGAGTGGGGACACAGAGCGTGTTCGGACATCAGATGAGATTTGACCTTTCGGAAGGATTTCCCCTGCTGACCACGAAGAAGGTACATCTGAAATCCATCATATATGAGCTCCTGTGGTTCATTGCCGGGGATACCAACATCAAATATCTCAAGGAACACGGGGTTTCGATATGGGATGAATGGGCAGATGAGAACGGAGATCTCGGCCCTGTCTACGGGCATCAGTGGAGAAGCTGGCCGGCTCCGGACGGAAGAAGCATCGACCAGCTGTCCCAGGTGATAGACCTGATCCGGAACAATCCCGACTCGAGAAGAATGCTCGTTACGGCATGGAATCCGGGCGAGGTGGAGAGGATGGCCCTTCCGCCATGCCACTGCCTGTTCCAGTTCTACGTAGCTGACGGAAAGCTTTCCTGCCAGCTTTACCAGAGGAGCGCCGACACTTTTCTCGGAGTACCGTTCAACATTGCATCCTACGCCCTGCTGACCATGATGATAGCCAGCGTATGCGGCCTGCAGCCAGGAGATTTCATCCATACGACCGGAGATACGCATATCTATCTCAATCATTTCGAGCAGGTTGACCTCCAGTTGTCGCGTGAGCCGAGAGCACTTCCGGTTATGAAGATAAATCCGGATGTGAAGGATATATTCGATTTCAGCTATGAGGATTTCACGCTGGAGGGATATGACCCGTGGCCGGCGATAAAGGCCCCTGTGGCAGTCTGAGGATATGGAGAAGATAATGATAGCCGCCGTGGCGGATGACGGAGCAATCGGCAGGGACAATGCCTTGCTGTGGCATATTGCGGAGGACATGAAATATTTTCGCAGGACGACCATGGGCTGCCCTGTGATCATGGGTTACCGTACCTGGCTTTCCATCGGCAGGCCGCTTCCCGGGAGATTGAACATTGTTATCACCAAGCAGCATTTCGATGCCCCTGATTCAGTCGTCCAGGTACCGGACATCCCGTCTGCGTTCGAGGAGGCCCGGAAAGGATGCGTTGACAGCAGCAATGGCGGGGCAAATGACGTTCAGCGCTGCTTTGTAATGGGAGGTGCAAAGACATACGAGAGAGCCATGGAACATGCCGATGTCCTCTATATCACACATGTACACACCTCAGTCCCTGACGCCGATGCATTCTTCCCTCCAATCGACGGCTCAGTCTGGCAAAAGTCATCCGAAACCCCCGTCGCCACAGACCCGGAAAACGGTCTCCGGTATTCCTTCGCGGTTTATCGTAGAAAATAGCACATTACGAGCAGATGAGGGGGACTCTACAAACAGGCGTGATTGACGAAAAAAGGGGACGGCCGAAGCCGTCCCCTCATCGTGAGTATGTGAATTCTTATTTCTCGGAATCCTGAGGAGCTCCTCCCCTGCGGCCCTTGCCACCACGACGTGGTCCGCGGTCGCCACGTGAAGAGCGGCCCTGGCCCTGAGGCTGTGCAGAGGCTGCTGCTACACCTGCGTTAGGAGAAAGATCTTTCTTTCCGTAAACCTCACCGTTGCAGATCCATACCTTGATACCGAGCGCACCTACCTTGGTGTGAGCCACTGCAAGAGCATAGTCGATATCAGCACGGAATGTGTGGAGAGGGGTACGGCCCTCTTTGAACATCTCGCTTCTTGCCATCTCGGCGCCGCCTACACGGCCGCTGATCTGAACCTTGATACCCTCGGCACCAACACGCATGGCTGTCGAAACGGCCATCTTGATTGCCCTTCTGTAGGATACGCGGCCCTCGATCTGGCGAGCGATGCTGTCCGCTACGATATTTGCGTCAACCTCAGGTCTTCTGACCTCGAAGATGTTGATCTGTACATCCTTGTTGGTCACCTTGTTGAGCTCCTTCTTGAGGTTGTCAACGGCGCTGCCGCCCCTTCCGATGATGACACCCGGCCTTGCAGCCTGAATCGTCACGGTGATGAGTTTCAATGTCCTCTCGATGACAATCTTGGAGATGCTTGCGTTTGCAAGACGGTTGACAAGATATTTGCGGATCTTATAGTCTTCCGCGATTTTCTCGGCATAACTACCACCACACCAGTTAGAGACCCAACCACGGGTGATACCGATTCTGTTGCTGATAGGATTTGTTTTCTGTCCCATTATTTAGTCCTCCACTGCTGTTGGTTTCTTTACATCGAGAATAATGGTAACGTGGTTGGAACGCTTGCGGATCCTGCCGGCCCTTCCCTGAGGGCATGGACGGATTCTCTTGAGTGTACGTCCCTCGTCGACCATGAGGGTCTTCACATATACATTACCGTTATCCAGTTCTTTTGATTTGTCCGGGTTCTTGGCCTCCCAGTTAGCAATAGCGCTACGGAGAAGTTTCTCGAGCACCACTGAAGGAGCCTTCTTCGAGAACCTGAGAAGGTCGAGGGCGTGATTGACCTCCACACCTCTCACGGTGTCAGCCACAAGGCGCATCTTGCGCGGAGATGACGGAACATCGTTTACCTTCGCAATAGCTGTCTGCTGCTTAATCTCTTTCAGTCTTTCGGCCATCAAATGTTTACGTTTTCCCATAATTTCTGATCAATTAAGCGTTTACTACTTCTTATTGTTACCTGAATGGCCTCTGAAAGTCCTTGTTGGAGCGAATTCTCCGAGCTTGTGGCCTACCATGTTCTCAGTTACATAAACAGGAATGAACTTGTTTCCATTATGAACTGCGATGGTGTGACCTACGAAGTCAGGAGAGATCATGCTTGCGCGTGACCAAGTCTTCACGACCTCTTTCTTCTTGCCGCCATCATTCATAGCAAGAATTCTTTTTTCCAGAGCTTCCTGGATATATGGACCTTTTCTTAATGAACGACTCATAATCTCTAAAGTTTAATTCCGTTTATTTCTTTCTTCTTTCAATGATGAACTTGTTTGAAGTAGCCTTAGGATTACGTGTCTTGTAGCCCTTTGCAGGAAGTCCCTTGCGAGACCTCGGATGACCTCCGGAAGCACGGCCTTCACCACCACCCATCGGGTGATCTACCGGGTTCATTACGACACCACGGTTGTGAGGGCGTCTGCCGAGCCATCTGCTGCGGCCTGCCTTTCCTGACGACTCCAAATTGTGTTCTGGATTGGATACCACACCTACGGTTGCACGGCAAGTGGTGAGCACCATCCTGGTCTCGCCTGAAGGCAGACGGAGAATGGCGTGGTTGCCCTCACGTGCAGCGAGCTGTGCATAAGTACCTGCAGAACGTGCCATTGCACCGCCCTGACCAGGACGCAGCTCGATGTTGTGTACGAGTGTACCTACCGGAATTTCCCCAAGAGGAAGAGCGTTGCCGACCTCAGGAGCGACGCCTGAGCCGGATTCGAGAATCTGACCTACCTTCAGTCCGTTTGGAGCGATGATGTATCTCTTCTCCCCGTCCTCGTACTGAACGAGCGCGATACGTGCGCTGCGGTTCGGGTCATACTCTATTGTCAGTACTGTTGCTTTGCAATTGTCCTTTGCACGGTGGAAATCGATGATACGGTACATTCTCTTGTGCCCGCCACCGATGTAACGCATGGTCATCTGACCGGTGTTGTTGCGTCCGCCCGTTTTCTTGAGAGGCTCAAGCAATGCCTTGTGCGGCTTCTTGGCGGTAATGTCGTCAAAAGCGCTGATAACCATTCCCCTGGTTCCAGGAGTTACCGGTTTGAATTTTCTTGTTGCCATTGCTTCCCTCCTTAAATATTGCTATAGAAATCAATCTTGTCCTCGCCTGCGAGGGTCACGTATGCCTTCTTGAAGTGGTTCATACGGCCTCTGAGCATGCCTGACTTGGAATAACGGGATTTTCTTTTCCCGTGGTAGTTCAATGTGTTGACAGCTGCAACGGAGACGTTGTACATCTGCTCTACGGCTGTCTTGATCTGGATCTTGTTGGCTCCACGGTCCACAATGAATCCGTAACGGTTCAACTTTTCGCCCTGAGCCGTCATTTTCTCTGTTACTATTGGCTTAATGATAATTCCCATCTCTCAATCTTTTTAGCGTTTTGCCCTGGCTGAAAGGATGTCCTGAACACCGTCAACAAGAACGAGCGAATGAGCGTTCATGATGGTGTAGGTGTTGATCTCATCTACAGTGATGACCTTTACCTGCTCAAGGTTGCGTGATGAAAGGTAAATATTGGCTGAATTCTCAGGAAGGACGAAGAGCACTTTCCTGTCTCCCGCCTGAATTGCGGAGAGGATGTTCAGGAACTCCTTGGTCTTTGGAGCGTCCATTGTGAACGGCTCAACGAGCACGATCTTGTTGTCCTTTGCCTTGTATGAAAGGGCAGAAAGTCTCGCGAGTGACTTGAGCTTCTTGTTCAGCTTGAAAGAGTAATCACGCGGACGTGGTCCATGTGCGCGGCCTCCGCCTACATAGATGTTGGCCTTGATGCTACCGTGACGTGCACCGCCGCCGCCTTTCTGGCGGCCCTGCTTCTTGGTGCTGTAGGAAACCTCGCTGCGGTCCTTTGTCTTGGCTGTGCCCTGACGGTTGTTTGCCAGATACTGGAGGACGTCGAGATAGATGGCATGATCATTCGGCTCGATACCGAAAACATTCTCGTCGAGCACGACCTTCTTTCCGGATTCTGTTCCGTCGATCTTCTTTACTGTCAATTCCATAATTAATCCTCCAAGATAAGATAAGAACCTCTTGCTCCAGGCACGGAGCCTTTCACGACGATAAGGTTGTTCTCAGGAATCACTTTTACGACCTGAAGGTTGAACACCTTAACTCTCTCATTGCCCATATGGCCGGCCATCCTCATTCCCGGGAAGACACGTGAAGGCCATGATGACGCACCCATTGAACCAGGGTGACGGAGTCTGTTGTGCTGACCGTGGGTAGCACCGCCTACACCGGCAAAGCCGTGGCGTTTAACGACTCCCTGGAATCCCTTTCCTTTGGAAGTACCGACGACATCGACATACTCGACACCTTCGAAGATGTCTGCGACTGTCAGGGTGTCGCCTAATTTAAGCTCTCCTTTGAAATCCGCCTTGAACTCTACGAGTTTGCGGTGAGGAGTGGTTCCTGCCTTTGCGAAATGCCCTTTGAGAGGGGCGCTGGCGTGCTTTTCTGTGGTTTCGTCATAGGCAAGCTGTACGGCGGCATAACCATCTTTTTCTACCGTACGGAGCTGCGTAACAACACACGGACCAGCCTCAATGACGGTGCATGGAATATTTTTTCCATCAGCACCGAAAACGGAAGTCATTCCGATTTTCTTTCCAATTAATCCAGGCATTGGTTTGATAATTAATTGTTTATTAATACTTTATCGTATTCCGCATACTTTTGCGGGCTGCAAATATACGACTATTTTTTTAATTTTCAATCACTTCGGAGAAAATTTCTTCCGAAAATTGGCGCGCCCTGAAGCATTTCCGGGCCGGCAGGCCGCCACCTTCACACAAAATGCCTGAAAACTTTGCGCGGGCGCAACTCTTTTTGTATTTTTGTACGATAGGACAAGAGATTAACTTTGTGGAAAGATATGCTGCCTGAGATATTCGGATTCTTGAAATTCTCATTCACCGACATGCTGGACGTCCTGCTGGTCGCCCTCATCATATATTTGGTATTCCGCTGGATACGCGACTCCGCCGTGATGAACATCTTCCTTGCGCTGATATCCATCTTCGTCCTGAAGGTGCTCGCAGACGCATTGAAGATGAAACTAATGGGCGCATTGCTGTCCACATTCATAGACGTGGGCGTCATTGCCATAATCGTCATTTTCCAGCCGGAAATACGGCATTTCCTCATACGCTTCGGCAGCGGCTCCCGCATCGGGAAGAAGGGGCGCGAGTTCCTCAACCGCATTCTGGGCAAGGAGGAACATCCGATGGACAGCGCCGACGTGAAGGAAATCACGGAAGCCTGCAGGACAATGTCGGAGCAGAAGACAGGAGCCCTCATCGTGCTTCCGCATTCCAACAATCTGGACTATGTCATAGAGACCGGGGACAGGATAGACGCGAAGATCAACAGGAGGCTGATAATGAACCTGTTCTTCAAGAACTCCCCTCTTCATGACGGGGCGATGATAATCGACGGAAGCCGCATTGAGGCGGCCCGCTGCACTCTGCCCATAACAGGCCGGACGGACATTCCTCCGAGCTACGGAATGAGGCACAAGGCTGCGATAGGCATCACCGAGGAGACCGATGCCGACGTGATTGTAGTGTCCGAGGAGACGGGTGAGATTTCATTCGGAAGGAACGGCAGCCTGAACCCCATCAATAACATCAATGAGCTCAAGCTCCTGCTCGGGGCTTCGCTCTCCGGACAGGACAAGGAAACAAAATGAATGCTGAAAGAATAGAAGCCAAACTGGGATTCGACAGAATCAGGAAAATAATATCCGACCGCTGCAGCACCGAATATGCCGCCGCAAGAACGGCCGGGGAGAGATTTTCCTCCGACCCGAAGGAAATAAGACGCAGGCTGCTTCTCACTGACGAGATGCGGCTCATTGTCATGTTCGAGGAATCCTTTCCGGGAAGCGGCTACATCGACTGCTGCGGATTCCTGGAAATGCTGGAACAGGAAGGGTCGAACATCGACCTGGTGTCGCTGAGGAAGCTTCGGACCATGCTCGAAACCCTGCAGAGGATAACTTCATTCTTCGCCGGAATGAAGGACGGGGTCTATCCGAACCTTAAGAAAATGGTGTCCGTGGTAAAACTCTGTCCTGAAGTACATCAGCGGATTGATGCCATCCTCGACAAGTTCGGCAACGTGAAGGACACGGCCTCGGACGAACTGTACGACATCAGGAAAAGGCTTAAAGAGAAGGAGGGAGCCGTATCGAAGCGCATCAACATGTTGCTGAAAAAGGCACAGTCCGAGGGAATCGTGGACAGTGACGCCTCGGTTGTAATGCGCGACGGGAAAATGCTGATTCCGGTAAGTTCGGTCAACAAGAGAAAAATCCAGGGATTCGTATATGACGAGTCCTCATCCGGCAAGACGACTTTCATCGAGCCGGCGGAAATAGTGGAGATCACGAACGAGATAAGCGAACTGCATTTCGCCGAAGGTCGGGAAATCGCGAGGATTCTGTACGAATTCAGCGACTGGCTCAGGCCGTATGTCCCTGACCTGCTTTCCGGTGCAGTATGCATCGGCGAATTGGATTTCCTGATAGCCAAGGCAATGACAGCCCTGGATTTCGTGGCCGGGATGCCGGTGATATCTGACTGCGGGGAAATGAATCTGCGCAAGGCCAGGCATCCGCTGCTCGAGAGGTCGCTCAAGCGCGAGAACAAGGAAATCGTGCCGCTGACCGCAACCCTGACTCCGAAGAAACATATTCTCCTGATCTCCGGACCGAATGCCGGAGGCAAGTCCGTATGTCTCAAGACGGCCGGCCTGCTGCAGTACATGTTCCAGTGGGGAATGCTGATTCCTACGTCCGAGACCTCGGAAATGATGGTCTTCGACCGGCTGATGGTGGACATCGGGGACGGTCAATCGATTGACAATGACCTGAGTACATATAGTTCATTCCTCGAATCCATGAAGGAAATGCTGGCGGAGGCCGACTCCAGGACATTGGTGCTCATTGACGAGTTCGGTTCCGGCACCGAGCCTGCAGCGGGAGGAGCCATAGCCGAGGCAATATTGAGCGAACTGGACAAGAGAGGAGTATACGGGGTAATCACCACGCATTATACTAATCTGAAACTATATGCATCTGGAAGCGACACGGGAGTCGTGAACGGCGCGATGCAGTTCGATGCCAAGAATATTGTTCCATTATTCAAGCTCGAGATGGGATTGCCGGGCAATTCTTTCGCATTCGAGCTTGCGAGGAAAATGGGGCTGCCTGAAGCGATCGTGAAGGATGCGGAGACGAGGGCCGGCGAGGAGTTCGTGGGGATCGAGAGGAATCTGCGCAAGATTGCGAGGAACAGGCGCGCTCTCGACGAGAAACTGCAGAAGATAAAACATACCGACAGGACGCTCGAGGACATTACCGGAAAATACCAGAAGGAGCTCGAGGATATAAAGAAGATGAGGAAGGAGATTCTGGACGAGGCCAAGGCTGAGGCCGAGGACATTGTCAAGAGCGCCAACCGCAAGGTGGAGAACACGATCCGGACCATCAAGGAATCCCAGGCAGCGAAGGAGGAAACCCGGAAGGCACGCAGCGAGCTGCAGGATTTCGTATCAGCATTGGCTTCCAGGAAGGAGCAGGACAGGAAGGACCGGGAGGGATATCTCGAGCAGAAGATCAAACAGGTGTCCGAGAGGCAGAGGCGCCAGAGGACGAGAAAAGACGGGAAAATGTCGGAGGAGGAGAGACGCAAGCTGGCCGAGCAGGAGGACAATGAGAGGAGAATCTCGGAATTCCGGAGCGGTCCGCTTAAAGTCGGGGAGAAAATCCGGGTGAAGTCCAACGGCATGGTGGGCGAAGTGGCGATTGTGTCGGACAAGGCTGTCACGGTGATAGTCGGCAACATCAAGAGCAAGATGCCTTTGGACAAAGTTGAGCGGATTACCTCCAACGAGTTCAAGTCCGCGGTCAAGGCCGAGATACGTCCTGCCGCACCTGTGCAGGGGCAGGATTCGATCAGCGAAAGGAAGCTGAATTTCAAGATGGAACTGGACGTGAGGGGACAGAGGGTGAACGAGGCTCTCGAGAACGTGATGCATTATATAGATGACGCGATCATGGTGAATGTCCAGTCCGTGCGCATCATACACGGGAAGGGCACGGGGGCATTGAGGGAGGAGATCCAGAAATACCTCAGGGCAATGCCCGGCGTGTCATCGGCGAGGGACGAGAGCATACAGCTCGGAGGCTCCGGCGTGACGGTGGTGACATTCAATACATGAGGTGAACAAAAATGAACGGAAAAGGCAGATTGGGGAAGGCCGGCGAAGATGAGGTCTGCAAGTTTCTGATATCCAACGGGCACACGATTCTGGACAGGAACTGGAGATGCGGACATCTGGAAATTGACATCATTTCACTCGCCCCGGATGGAATACATTTTGCAGAGGTGAAGAGCCGGACGGCACCCGTGCAGGGAGAGCCCGAAGATGCGGTAAATGCTGCCAAGCAGAGGCATGTAGCCAATGCTGCACGACGTTATATCGCATTGAACAGAAGCAAGTTGGGAGCGGAGCTGGAAATTTGGTTCGATGTAGCTTCGGTGGTTTTCGACGGAGGGGACGTGAGACTGAATTATTTCCCCGGAGCGTTTGTTCCGATTTACGTCTGACACCAACATGAAACTGACACCAACATAAACTAAGACCGACATAAACTAAGACCGACATATGACAGCGAATCAATATTGTATAATCATGGCCGGAGGACACCTGAACAGGTTCTGGCCCATAAGCCGGGAAGAAATGCCGGGACATTTCCTCGACATTTCCGGCAGCGGGAAATCTCTTGTCCGCATGGCTTATGACAGGTGCGTCGGGATTGTGCCCGACAGCAACATTCTGGTTATTACACTCGGCAAATATAAGGACATCGTCACCAAACAGATTCCGGAACTGCCGGAGGAGAACATCCTGCTCGAGCCTTATGCAAGGCATACCGGCCCGTGCGTGGCATATACTACATATACATTGCTCAAGCGAAATCCGAAGGCGGTGATGGCCGTCACTCCGGCTGACATCATCGTAAAGGACGAGCAATTGTTCAGGGAGGCTTTGGGAAACGCCCTGGACTACGCGGAAAAAAATCCCGTACTAATGGCTCTCGGGGTGAAGCCATCGAGACCGGACACGGAATTCGGCTACATCCAGGCCGTCGGAGGCAAGGTAGCCTGCATGAAGAACGAGCCGGTAAAGGTGAAGACTTTCACGGAGAAACCGGACAGGGAAATCGCCGAGGTATTTTTCCGGAGCGGGGAATTCTTCTGGAACTCAGGCATTTTCGTATGGCAGGCCTCCGTCATCAAGGAGGAAATGGAAAAATACATCCCGGAAGTGACAAGGCTGTTCGACGGATGGGAAGGGGCCATCGGGACGACTGCGGAAGAGGTCTTCATTGAAAGGGCCTATACCGACTCTGTCAAGATTTCCATAGATTACGGCGTAATGGAGAAGACTGACAGGGCCTGGGTATATCCGGTGAATTTCGACTGGTCGGACATAAACAGCTGGGACTCCCTTTATTCCAATCTTCCGGGCAAGGACGAGAACGGCAATCTCTCCAACACGAGAAGCCGCATCCTGCAGAAAGACCGGAGGAACATCATACTGACTTCGGACAAGGACAAACTCGTGGCTATCAGGGGGCTGGAGGACTGCATCGTCATTGACACGGACGACGTGCTGCTCATCTGCCCGAGGGATGACCGCCAGTACAAAGAGCTGGTGACCGGAACTGGGATGCCGGGATTCGACGAATACCGTTAATTGCAAGAATACCGTTAAATACAATTATATCATGACATTGGAACAACAGATCCAAAAGGATATCATGGAAGCCATGAAGGCCCATGACGAGGTGCGCACAAATGCGGTACGCGCCATCAAATCAGAAATACTTCTCGCCAAGACCTCAGGTTCAGGAAACGGCCTGACCGACGGAGACGTACTCAAGATAATACAGAAACTCATCAAACAGCGCAGGGAATCCGCTGAGATGTACGCACAAGGAGGACGCAAGGACCTTTCTGACAACGAACTTGCCGAAGCTGCCTGCATGGAGTCCTATCTTCCGAAGCAGCTGGACGAGGCTGAAGTGGAGGAAATCGTGAAAGGAATCATCGCCGACACCGGCGCAAGCAAAATGTCCGACATGGGCAAAGTCATGGGCATCGCCTCCAAACAGCTTGCCGGACAGGCTGACGGCCGCACCATCTCCACCATCGTCAAGCGCCTGCTGTCATAGGCCCGTTACCCGGCTGACAGTTTCCAGTCCTCCAGTCTGCGGGTCTTTGTCGAGAAACTGGCGCCTATCTTGAACACCTTCCGGCCATCGGCAAGGAAAGGCCAGTTGTAGCCTTTATCAACTATCTGGTCCAAGGCATCCTGCGGGTTCTTGTCTCTCTTCAATTCCAAAATATAGACATACTTGTCTGTCTGGATCATGACGTCGATACGTCCATTGGAAGTATGCCGTTCAACCTGTACTTGCTGCCCCATCAGCTTGAGCATCACGTACATGATATTCTGGAAATACAACTCGTCATTACCCATGATCTGGTAATCCATATCTGCAAAGAAGGCAGTGAAACGGCGCATCAGCATTTCCACGTTGCCGCTATTAATATCTTCAACGAACTTGTCCACAGACAAACTCGACTTGGTGCGGATGACCGGTGTATAACACTCGCTCAACGCATCTATGAAGCCATCCTCCACTTCCTTGTTCGGATAATCCAACGTATAGCGGTCGATTGACCTGTCATAAGCCTTGATTGTGAGATAACCTGCCTGATACAGAAGCGTGATGACATCAGGTCCGGTAGCGTTAATCCCTGAAAGAGTGAAAGAAGACACCTTGATCCCCGAGACATCATCCAAAGCATAGTTCCCCGACGAAAGGAAGCGGACAAGGAAGGATGGAGTCCCCGTCTGGAACCAATATTCCCTGAATTTCAGGACATCGAATGTATTGAGCAGGCTAAATGGATTATAAACCCCGGGGGTATCCTCGCAGAAGTGATACCCGTCGTACCATCTCGCCAATTCCTGATAACATTTCTCCATCGTCATTGCGTTCGCAACGGCAAGAGTCCCCACACTCTCCGTGAAATATTCCCGGATATCATCATCCGAAATTCCGCAGATATCGAAATAGCGTGGATCCAAAGAAATATCTTTGAGATTGTTAAGGCCGCTGAACACTGACAACTTCCCCATCTTGGTAACTCCGGTAAGAAATCCGAACTTGATGAAAGCATCTTTTGATTTCATCACGCTATAAAAACCCTGAAGCACAGTACGGAAGATATCTGAGAGTTCCTCATTGCCGATGTTGTCAACGATAGGCTTGTCATACTCGTCTATAAGGATGACTACCGGTAGGCCTGTCTTTGCATACGCGGCGTCAATGAGGCATTGGAAACGGGTGTCAACCGAATCATATACTCTCTCCACCCCGTATTTATTCTCAAGGGCAGCAAGTTGCAGTCCCAGACGCTGGTTCAGGTCTTCAGCCGACGAGTATGATTTCCCCGTGAAATCAAACCTGAGTACCGGATACTGGATCCAGTCTTTCTCGAGTTCCGATATGGCCAATCCGTCGAAGAGTTCCTTCCTTCCGCTGAAATAGGCTTCCATAGTGGATATCAGGAGACTCTTGCCGAAACGGCGCGGGCGGCTGAGGAAGCAATATCCCCCCTTCCTGGCCAGATCGTAAACAAGATCCGTCTTGTCCACATAGACATAGGAGTCTCTGCGGATCTTCTCAAAATCTTGTATTCCTATCGGATAAATCATATCTGCTACATTCTTGGCCGATTACAAAGATAAGGATTTTTCCTGTAATGTATATCTATGGAGGAATTTTCAGATTCTGAACGACCGTAATCCGTATAGCTAAGTTTAGAATACAGAAAACCCTCTTATGCGGCTATTTGCATAAGAGGGACCTCCTGTCCGGCATCGAAATCCCGGTCAGCAACACAAATCAACTACAATATCATATCCTTGCTCTGATTCTGCTACCCTCTTTCACTTTTAAAATATAAAGAAGGCCCTCCCTTCTGACTGATTCTGCGCCAACAATCTTCAATTTCTTGCCTGCCGAGTATATGACTATTTCAGGATTGTCGCTGATACAACGCTTCACATCAACGATTATTTCAGCATTTCCTTTTTCAAGAGGGTATATCTCAGCAAGGTCTATATTCCTCATCTTGCATACAAAAATACTGTTAAGATAATCCTGATACTTATTGATTGACACTTCTTTTTTATGGCTGTATGCGTTTCTCAAAGGTCCTACAACAAAGGATTTGTCCTTGTCGGCACAAGGAGCCCCCAGGACCTGCCATTCCAATTCATCCATCTTGAGAAGCCATGCAACCGTGCCGTTATCCTGAACAGAAAGGCCCACAGGAGTCCTGTTGCCTGTTCTCATCCTCATTGTCCTTTCAGAAATGCCTCCGGACAGATTGTCAAACTCGACCTTATCGGTATCAATTGACAATGAAGCTTCCTGAGGAAACTCAGCAGCATTACGATAACGAATCTCACAACGACGGATAAGAACATCAGACACAAGATTCGAAAACTCCACATCTACTGAAGCATTGAGGACATTATCCAATGCACCATCTGAATATATCGTACTATCAGTATTGTTGTCACCAAAATCAAATGTTGCTTTAATCACCTGCCTATCTTCCTCCAGAATGAATTCTTTCCTTTGTCCTTCAGCAACGACACGGCCATAGCGGTCATGAAGGACCGGGCAAATTGCAACCCGCTGACCTTTCTTTCCTTTGGGTTCAATGTCAAGCTCAATCTCATATTCCTTATCGGGAGCTACCCTGTAATACGTATATTTATTGTGGCCTCCACGAGGGAATGAGACTGTCTGCGGTTTTTCAGAGGCAAACAACAAGACACCAGGATCCATCCATTTGTAGGACGACTTGTTATTGCTTATACTACAACCCATCAGCTGATTATCCTTTTTTTCTTTATCGGCATTTCGGCACATGAAATATCGGAACTCCGGGTCATCATTCATTGTTTTGCCTGAAAGAGCCTTCATATAAACGGACATATGGTCAGACAAAGAAATATTATGATGATATAGCGGCATCACCTCACCATCTTTTGCCCTGCCCGACCCTATACTATATGCTGGGCGCGCTTGAGAATCAAGGCTTGTTCTCATGGCAATACTTGTTCTATAACACCCTGAGCCATCCAGTTCGTCTATGAATTTGTCATACTCTGCGCTATAGCAGATAATGTCAACTTGATCACGACTGACCTCAAAATATATTCCGCCCAGACCATGCTCACCTTTACTCGGGTCAAAGCCTCCGATTCTTCCGTTTGAGACGAATGCCTTCTTCCCGTCTTTGACAATCTCGTAATTGTGATTATGTCCATACATCCATGCGATACAATTTGGATATGCGTTCATTATATCCAAGATCTCATTCGTATTCACAACCCCTCTATAGCCAGGTTCAAAAGTCTTAGACTTGCCTATCAAATTGTTATGAGATAAAAGAATTGTAGTTTTATCCTTGTTCAGTTCAAGATCCAGTTTCAACCATTCAATAAGTTCTTCAGGAATATACACGGCCCGAATCAGTTCAGGCACAGACACGAAATGGACCCCTTTGATGTCAAAACTATAATATGGCCTGAATTCATGACTTCCAAGCACTGAACATGTAAATTCACAGTCCCGGTCGTTAGCATGCGTAATTTCATGATTACCGGGAACATAATAGAACGGAACCGGAATATCCTGACTCAAGATTATATCCGTCCAATCACCCCGCTCTTTATCTCGGTCCAATCCGTTGTGGTGAGCATCTCCTGTGTCTATAAATACATCAAGATCCGGGAAGCGTTCGCGAATTTTCGTGATTGCTTCATATTGTTGTTCAGGAGCAGGCTGCTGGTCATTTTCCCATCCGAAATGTGAATCAGAGACAATAAACCCCTTCAAGGATTCAGATATGCTCTGTGCTGATGCCATGGCAACCGCCATAATTAGAATAAGTACTGAGATTAACTTTTTCATACGTAAATAAATTCGTTATAATGTGCCTATAAATAGGCGTTTAACAT
>JBJEBJ010000101.1:0-27922 GCA_051869955.1 Candidatus Cryptobacteroides sp. | reverse complement strand
TTTTAATGATGTAACAATCAGACTTACTTTGCATAATGATATGCTTATCATAAAAGGCCTTATGAGAAGCTTCTCATAATCTCTACAAATGGTTGAAGCAGCATCTCAAGATTAAAAAATTCTGGGGCACCAGCGAAAATGCCGTCAGGATTCAGATTTACTCCGCAATCACAGCCTATTGTATGATGGCCATTGTGCAGAAAAAGATGAGAATCCAGAGGCCAATCTATGAGATGCTACAACTGTTAAGTGTTTCTCTTACAGAGACTTTACCACTTGGTGAACTCTTTGACAAACCTAACAACAATATTATCAATGAACTTGATGATTCAAGTGAACCAAATTTGTTTAATTGTTAAACTTATATAAACCGTCCACAATTTTTAGTGGACACACATGTATTAAATATTTAAAAAACAATCACTTATTAATTTCTGCACAGTATTGGTTAAATTATGCGCAAAACGGCACCGGATTCCATTTTTCCGGTGCCGCGAACTATCTGCAGGAGTATTTTTCGAGTATTTCCGAATTACCTTATTCCGTATTTCCTCAGAATCTTGAGAATCGGTTTCTCGATGGACTGTTCCCAAAGGGAATAGCCGTAATTGTCAGGATGGACGCCGTCCACGGAGGTCTCGTGCAGGGCATCGGTCGCATTGGTGCTGATGAAATAGACATTCTTGTACTTCTTCACGGCTTCTTTCATCAGTTTGGCGGCCATCTCCTGCTTTGCACTCTCCTTGGCCTCGACATCCTGATTGAAATTGCGGCCTTCACGATAGATGGTCTGCTGGAAAATCAGCGGGATGTCAGGATGAGCGGCCTGAATCTTCTCGATGAACGGAAAAAGGCGCTCCTCAATCATGGCGGCGTCAGGATTCGAGAATGAATCGAAGATCAGGGCATCGACATCGGCATCGCAGAGCACGTCGGCGAAATATGGCTGCATCTTGCAGTTTCCGCTGCAGCCGAGGCTGAGAATCTGGATTCCGGTCTTCCTCATGAACTGCATAGGGTAGCTCATGCCTGCACGGCTCGTGCTGATCCCGTGAGTATAGCTGGAGCCGAAGATTCCTACACGATGACGGAAAGGAGAATCAGCAGGCTTCAGCGAAGCACCTTCCTCCACACCGATTTTCACGGAATAGAGCTCGCAGTAAATAGGAAGATACAGGAGACATTCCTTTTCGGTATTGTCCATGTTCTTGATGAGGACGAGATTGTCACCGGCTTTCTCCGGTTTGGTGGCGCCTGAAGCGGCCCACAACCAGTTGCCGTCCTTCCTGATATAGAGGTCATAGCCTCTGTAGGAAACCGGCATGGTGTTCACGGCATTGTAAACGAAAGAGCCGTACTGCGTCTTCACGGATATGGTGGACGAGTTGGTCCTGAAAAGGACGGCCAATCCGGTAGGACATCTGACCTGATTGTTCTCGGAAGTGGTGAAGCCCTTGTATTTCACGGTGTCCACACGATGGTAAGGATTAGGCGTACCGTCGAGGATCTTGCCGATGAGATTGAGCTCCGAAGCTTCCGTGAAAACATATTTCACGTTCTTGGGTGTCTGGGCCGCCGCACTGAAGGCGAGCAGCAATGCAGCAAATACAGCTGCGGTTTTCTTGTTCGGTTTCATATAAAAAGTCATTAGTATGTTCATTTTTTGTTCTTTGCTGCGAGCCGCGCATTGAGAGCCCGCTGGAAAGCCCTGGCATTCTTCAGGTGCTCCTGATAGGTCTCCGCGAAAAGATGGCTGCCGTTGAAGTCAGGACTCGCACAGAAGAAGAGATAGTCTCCTCCCGCAGGATTGAGGACAGCGTTCATCGCGTCACGTCCCGGAGCATAGATTGGAGCAGGCGGAAGGCCCTCATGCCTGTAGGTATTGTACGGGGAATCCACGGCGAGGTGCTTCTTCAGAATACGGTTCAGCGTATAATTGTAGCAGAATGCTATCGTAGGGTCGGCCTGGAGTTTCATCCCGCGGTGGAGACGATTCAGGTACACTCCTGCAATCTTCGGATACTCAGGAACATAATTGGACTCTCCGCGGACAATTGACGCCAATATTGCCACCTCCTGGGGAGTTAGCCCCTGGGCCTTGGCCTTTGCAATGTTCTCCGGAGTCCAGAATGCATCCAGCGCGGCCTTCTGCTTGTCGAGGACCGATTCCATGGAGTCAGTCCAATATACCTGGTAGGTATCAGGGATAATGAGGCCGAAGACATTCTCAGGAGTGAAGCCATAGTGCGACAGCAGGGCGGAATCATTCAATGCGTTCATGACCGTAAGCGAGTCCATGAGCATCTGCCGGCTTATCTTCGAGGCAATCTGGCTGCGGAGACGGATAGCCCCGGAAAGCACGAGATTCACAGGGGTCTGCCATCCACCCTTGAACATCCTCGCCGCATAAATGCTTGTATTCGTGGCGGTTATGATATAATGTCCGGGCTGCACCCCTGCCCCGTCCTGAACTGCGGGCAACAGGCCTTCCTCCCTGAATGCCCTCCGGAGGCTGCGCGGCCTGGCCACAATCCCGCTGTCGAGCAGTTCACTGACAACATCATCGGCAGTCATTCCGGGATAGACATATATCTCCATCGAGGACGTGAAATTCGGCATACGGTGGTCAACATATTTCCGGCCGTAAACGGTGGCGCACACGGCAATCGCCGCAATCATGATTACGGCAATGGCAATGCACAGATTCCTGAGAGTTCTCTTTTTCGGATTTTTCGGGTTTTTCATATCATTCGGGGTTTAACGCAGCCTGAGTTCATCCCCCGGCCTGGTGACGAAACCTGAAGGGAGAAAGTTCATCTTGCACAAGTTCTTGAGCTTCAGTCCGAAACGCTGTGACAGATCACGCATCGTCTCTCCTCCCTCGTCGGAAATGTATTTGTCGAGACCTTTCTCCGTCCGGGTTTTCTTGGCCTCGATATAGACCATTTCCCCGGCCTGGAGGGCGGTGTCGGATGAAACATCATTGAATTTCAATATTTCCTTGCGGAAGAGATTGTATTTGTCTGCTATCGAGCCGTAGGTCTCTCCGGCAGACGCATATATGAATTTCACTCCGTTCACGGTGTACACAGGTCTGGTCATGACGAACGAGAATTTCTCCCCGCTGCCGGGATTGACCCTGCGGGGTTCCTCCATCTCTGACGGAGAGTCCGGTATCTGCGGACGGATTTCCTGTGCTGACTGACCGCCGGTCATGGACTCTTCCCCGACATTGGCGGACTTTCTGTCCCTGCGGCGTTCCTTGCGGGCCTCCTTTCTCGAGGATTCCCCGCTTCCGGCGTACTTGGCCGAGGTCAGCTCTCCCGGACCCATCCTGTCATAATCATAGAGATGATAGTCCTCAATCAGCTTTATCAGCTTGGACGGATAGGACGGGTCAGTGGCATATCCGGCTTTTTTGAGGCCGTAGGCCCATGACTTGTAGTCCGTCGTCCGGTAGTCGAACAGGAACTTGTACCTGTCCCTGTATCGCAGGAAATCCGAATGATCCCGGAAACTCTCCTCCGCCGAACCGTAAATCCTGAAGCATTCCCCTTTCGCATCATCGTCGTGATACATTTTCCGGCCGGTCCAGTCGTGGCACTTGATGCCGAAATGGTTGTTGCCCCTTGTGGCCAGTTCCGAGAGGCCGTATCTTGACTCAAGAAGTCCCTGCGCAAGCGTTATGCTCGCAGGGACTCCGCTCCTGTACATCTCCCTCACGGCTGCAGCCGCATACTTGTCGATATAGGCCTCCTGCGGAGTCTTGTCCGCAGAAGCGCATACATCCGCCGCAAATGCCGGCAGGAAGAATGTGAATATGATCAATAATAATCTTCGCATAATTTCCAAAGATACTAAAATCTTCAGAAATTGCGTCAATCTGATAGACTAATGTAACGAAACTATCCTGTCATAGTGCCCTGACAGGTCCAGGACGGTTCCCTCCCTGAGTTCAGTCTCAGGAATCACTGTCACCTCAGCCTCGGATGAAGGCGTCCCGGGTTTCTCCGACCGGATGCGCGATATCACCACAGGCTCCTGTCCGAACGTCTTCGTAACCTCGAAAACAAGCCTGCGGGAGTCAGGTTCCACGGTCAGCCTGCCCCAGAAACGCGGATAGAACAGAGGCAGCACCACCTTGTCACGGCCGGTCAGCGCCGGGGCGAGCCTCAGTTCGCGGTCATGGACATTGAGGCCGGCACCTGCAAGGACGTCGGTGGAGAACCATACCACCGGGGCGGTCATGTAGGTGATGTCACCCGGATTCCAGAGATTGAAGCTCCAGGTCAGACCACGCCTGAGATGCACGAGCTGGATATGTTTTATCACATCGAGAGCCTCGTTCACATATCCTGCCTGGAATCCGGCGTATGCGGTGTAGCTCTCGAGATAGAACGGCCAGCACTGTGAGCCCCTGTTGTCTATGCCGCGGCCTTCAGGAATGGACCACACCTTGTTGGCATAATAGTCCGGAGTCCCCGAAAGGGATGTCGTGTACTGGGACACGAGGGAGGATTTGACCATGCCGAGCGGAAGGATGTCCCCCCATCCGCAATAACGGCTCATGAACTGCCCGCCGATCTGTCCGGTGAACATTATGTCATCACGTCTCCCGGTTCCGTCCTTTTCGCAGCCGTAGGCGAAGAATCTGCCGTTCCACAGGAGTCTGATATAATCCTTGCGCACAAGCTCAGCCTCGGCCCTGTATGCCTCCGCACGCGCGGTGTCACCAAGATATCCGGCAGCTCTCGCGGCAGCATTGAGGGCGCATAGATACATGGAAGCCCCGTAGCTGTACACAGGAGGATGGGTGTAGTCGTCATAAGTGGTCGGCCCTATCGGAATCTGCAGGCCCTCCGGCTTGAGCCCGGCGAGGAACGCCATTCCTCTCCAGATGCGGGAAGCATTGTCTTTCAGATATTTGATATCACCGCTCTGTTCATAGTCCTTCACCACCTGGATGATCCAGCCTTCGGTATTGTCCACCATCCAGCCGCCTTCGGTCGGAACCCTTCCGCCGACGGTGCCCATTCCGTAGTAATAATGTCCTATGAAATGCAGGATGCTTCCGTCAAGCTGCTGGGCATCTCCGAAAATATTCATCTCCGAACGGTCGAGTTCAGTGAAGAATTTCTGGTAGAAAGGATGTGCGCAGAGACGCTGGTCCATGGTGCCGGCAAGTCCTCCCATTCCGCCCTCGTTCACCGTGACATCGCCTTTTTTGTTGAGAATCATGTTGGTGTATATCACATAGGCGCTGTTGATCAGCTTGAACTTGTACCAGTCGGGCATTGTGCTCTCCATGACCGGACGGTGCCATGACAGGGTCCCTTCATGGAGACGGGCCCTGTTTGCAAGTCCAT
Source organism: Candidatus Cryptobacteroides sp. (assembly GCA_051869955.1). Lineage (GTDB taxonomy): Bacteria > Bacteroidota > Bacteroidia > Bacteroidales > UBA932 > Cryptobacteroides. The sequence goes on along the minus strand of JBJEBJ010000101.1, from coordinate 22,556 downwards.
ATTCCACGATGTCCTCAACGGACGAGGCCCATTTATGGAACTGGCGTCCGTAGTCCGAGCCGCCTTTCCAGCAATATTCAGGGGAATCATTCTCCTTGTCCATGAGCATCTCCGGGAAATACCAGGCCAGGACGAACCTGAGAGTGCGTTTCTCGCCTTTTTTCAATCTTACCGACTGGGAAACGGCACTGCCGCAGTCCGCGTCCCGGGATGACAGGGCGGCGGTTCCGGAATTACGTCCGGAGAATTTTCCGTTCTTGCAGAATGACGCCCAGGCCTTCCTGCCGTCCTTCAGGTCATAAGACAGAAGTTCACCGTTCTTAACTCCGTCCTGGGCCAGGGCGAGGACGGCAACGTCGCTGACATAATTCTGGAAATTGGCCCTGGCAGGCCTGAACGGCTCACATACGCTCTGCCTGACTCCGTTGTAGAGGTCCGAGGACATGGCCGATGCACATGTCTCCTGCCTCGGTCTAATCGGCCACTGCTCTCCGTTGCAGAGACGGTTGGTATTGCCATGGAAAAGCTGGCCGTCCATTCCTGCGATACTCTCCGGCTCGCGTATTCCCTTGCCGATGAAATCCTCCCACGCAAATGCCACGGAAGCGTCCGTATCCTCCGATGCCTCGAGAGTGACGTCGAAGAACACCATAGGAATGCTGGAATCCTTCACGTCATGAGGCACAAGGGAAGAGAATGCGTCAACGGTGACATTGACGCCGGGAAGAGGGTCCTCCACTTTGAGCGAAGCGGTCGGGAAAAGGCCTGTGAACGTGGTGTGCTTCACGCCTTTCATGCCGCAGAATTCGGAATCGTCACGGACAAGCCTCACGGCACGGCCCGCATTCCCGGTCCAGACGGCGAAGAATGAGCCCTCGCTCTTCTTGAGAGGCATATGGATATTGTTGAGACCTATTCTCACGAAACTTCCGGCAGGGGAAAATTCCACATTGCCCACTCCGATGCCTCCGAGAGGCACGCCACTGGCTGACGGATGGTCCTTGAGATTGAGATAGTCATAATCGTCGCCTGAAGACACGACGGCAGCATCATTGCCACGGGCAAATCTTACATTGGCCTCGTTCTGGCCATAGTCAATGCCCTGCCCGTACGCGAGGCACGGCAGCAGGGCGGTAATAATCATCAGAAATCGTTTCATTTCGCATCCAATATTACAGAAGAGTCAAGCCTGCCGATGAAACCTTCGGTGTCGGACACGAGCCTGAATGTGCCGTGCCAGCCGCCCCATTTCTGTCCGACCTTCAGGAGGACATGGTTCCATCCTTTCTCGAGAGGAAGTCCCCTCAGCACCTTGCCGCGGACAGAATCCGGGCCTCCTTCGAACAGGGCTCCGTTCACTCTCACTTCGAGTTCATCGTCCACGGTATATTCCAGGTCAACCCTCGGGATATTCGGTTCGATGAGAAGGTCCGTCAGGGAGCGCGGGCTGTTCACCCAGAAGCTCAGATACACGGCGCAGTCCTTCGGCTCGCCCTTGAGGTCCATCTTGAGGAAATCCCACACGGCATTTTCGCCGGAGGTGACGATATCCCAGTAACGTCCCGAGAGTTCGTTGCCCGGCAGAATTGTCCTGAAATCGGTCCCGGCGGTGAAGTCCGTCTTCATCGTCTCGTCCCAGCCGCCGGCAGAGAATCCGCCTGCGGCCAAAGCACATTTCACAAATCCCTGTCCGTCAACAGCTTCCGGCACGACATCCGGCCTTGCCGAGAATGAGACACCGAGGTTGTGGAACATGTCGCGGAGAAGGCTGTTGGCATATTTCTCCATTGATTGGAAGTCGAGGGTGGAAACGATGAGTTCGCCCTTACCTACCTTGTACACGGCCATTACGCAGCCATGCGGCTTGGTCTCCCTTTCGCTCTTGAGGACTTTGGCCGTCTTGATGGTCTCCGGCTGCCAGTTCCACTCCTTCCACTCGGTGACACATGGATTCAGCAGCACTTCAGCACCTGAAGGACTGAATACATGATGCGATACGAAGTTTTTCACTTTCTCCGAGAAATACAGTGTGGACTCGGACTGGCCGTTCAGGACAGGATGCTTCCCGGCAATAATGAAGCTGGAAGCCTCACGCGGTTCGAAGACCACCTCATCACCAGCAAGTTCACGTATGATGTCAGAGGAGGCATTGCCGGCTGCATTCCAGAGGACGGCTGTCGCCCCGGCATTCACTGCAGCTTTCAGCATGGCATCAACCTCCGCCCCGTTCTGCCCGTCGATTATGATGACCTGCCTCTCTTTCGCGGAGACAGGCACGAATTCCATACCGGCCTTTTCCAGGACTTCAGCCTGCACCGAACCGGGATCGGATGACACCCAGGCGGCACGGCATGACGGCATCGCAGGACAATCCACAACGGTATTCTGCTTCACTGCCCAGATATTCTTTTTGGAGGCATAGTCATCGCTGAAAGCCGCCTTGATACCGTCGAAGAGAGGCCATGTCCTGTACAGCGGAAGTGACGGGTCATAGCCAGGATTGAACGTCGTGGTATATGGGCCGAGCCTTTCCGGCTGCATTCCCGGCACACCCTCGCGGAATTCCCCGAACCGGATTCCGTCAGCTGATGTCACGGCACGGCAGGTGTCGGCGAGACCCAGCTCGAGAGGCTTGAGGGCATACCATGCGAGGTTGAATATCGAAGTGTAGGAAGCTCCGAGATCGCGCTGCAGGGAGATGGACGAAAGTGCCTCACCGGCAAGTCCTTCCATACGTCCCATGATGGACTGGTAGGCCCTGTCCCCGTTCACCGAGGAGACCTCCACCGGAGTTCCTGCATAGCACATTCCCATTTCTCCGATTCCCCATGGTTTGTCGACCTCCTTCCATTCCATGATCATGGACGGGATATAATAATGTCCGAGGAAAGCGGTAGTCTTCAGCTCCCACTGCACCTCTCCGTCAGCCGAGATCCAGTCTCGGGTGCCGTCATTGGCCTCTGCCACTGCCGCAAGCTTGTTGATTTCCCCGGCCATCTCCTCGAGGCGGTTCTTCGAATGGAACACTCCGTCCATCACACCCATGACCTCGTTGGTAACGCTCCAGCCGAGGACTGACGGATGATTCCTGTCCCTTCTGACCATGCCCGCCACGTGTGATGCGGCAGCATTCCAATAATCCGGAGAATCCAGTTTAGGGCATGCATCGCTCGCCCAGATGGATGACTCGTCAAGCACGCAGATACCCATTTCGTCGGCCATCTCGAGATAGAACTCCGGATAGACCTGGGCGTGGAGGCGGACTGCATTGGCATTTGCATCCTTGAGCATTGTGTACCATGCCCACGGATAACGTCTCGTCATCTGGGGTACTCCCATGAAATGCCATGAATCGCCTTTCATCACCACCGGGCGGCCGTTCAGATAGAATTTCTTGTCGGAAATGGAGAACTCCCTCCATCCGAACCTCGTCCATTCGGCATCACGTACACGTCCCGATGTGGCAAGGCTGACAGTCATGCCGTACAATACCGGTGAATCCATCTCCCAGAAATCCAGCCTTCCTGCAGGGTCCACGCTGAGTTCCACCTTGTTGAGACCAGGTGCCAACTTCATGTCCGCAGGTTCAGGGAAAGAAAGGACTTCGGCGCCCTCGTGCCATGAAGGTTCAGGGGCGAGCACCACATCCTTCCCGGCATCGTTCACCCATTCGCGTACGGAGCCGGAAATGCGGGCTTTCACCGGTTTGCCGGTCGTGTTCATCACGGTCACCTCGGCCCTGAGACGGCCTTCGGAAACTTCCGGCCTGACAAACACGTCTTCAATATATACGTCTGGGAAATTCAGAAGCCTGACATCCTGCCAGATGCCGGCTATGTGATTGCCCCAGAAGGAACCGGAAACATAAGGCCTGCTGCCGAATTTGCCCGGCTCGTCAAAAATCGAGTTATGCGCAATGAAAAGCCTGATCTCTGCCTTCGAGCCCGGAGCCACGAGGTCAGTCACATCCACCTTGAACGGAATGAATGAATCCCTGTTCACGCAGACTTCCTTGCCGTTCACGAAGACCTTGGAGAATCCGGCCACGGCATCGAAAGACAGGACAATCCTGCCGTTCCATGAAGCAGGAATATCGACAGTCTTCCTCACCCAGCCGGCCTTCACATCCTCCCATGAAGCAGGATAGGAAGGGTATGAGCAGAAATCCCCGCCACCGCGGGCGAAACTGTTCACGTTCCATGGAGACGGCACCTTGTAGGCGGTCCTTTCCCATATCACGGTATCATCGAAAGTCATGTCCAATGCTGCTTCAGCATCCACTCCGGCAACCGGGGAGAAATCCCATGAGCCGTTGATGCAAAGCTCGTTGCGATACTCCTTCTCGATTCCTTTCAGCCATCCCCCGGAAGGAGCGAAGGGGCGGTTGAACGCCACCCCTTTGTTACATTGGCCTTCAAGGAATTTCCTCAGTGCGGTCCAGGACTGGCAAAGTCTCTGGTTTATCGACACTAAGATTCCCATGTCGCCCTTGTTGTCGGACCTCATGCAATAAGCTTCCACCAGTCTGCGCAGGATATCGTCATCCATGAGGGACAATGCGGCAGAACACTCCTCCGGGGATGGCGCAATGCCTTCCCTCAGGTATTTGTTCCTGATGTTCCATCCGGATTCCATGCATCTGCCGGCCCTATCAAGAAGCAGCTCGAACTCGAACACGCTCCTGAATTTCAGGAGATTGTCCTTCCTCGCACCCGGTTTCATGCGTGCCAGAGCCTTGTCAGCAGCCGCCACGATCTGCTCGCGGGACGACTTGTTGGAGTCGTCAAGACGTCCCCACCAAGGATTGTATGCGAAGTATTCCGGAGAGGAAATGTCCCTCCAGCACTGGCTTCTGTCCACTTCCGCGAAAATCGGTGCGAGGAGTGATGCGGCATAAGGACCGAAGTCTTCGGTAAAATATCTGTTGTAAAGACTCTCAAGGCTCTCGTCGGATGAAGGATTATCAGCGAAGTCATTGAATGCCATGAAATTGTATCTGTTCTCCCAGGTACGCCAATGTATGCAGCACACACCGTCGAGATTCTGCGCGGCAGCTTTCTTCACCTGGTCTTTCATGAGGCTGAGACGTGGCTGCCAATGCCAGAGCTGATGGTCGCCCTCGAGCCATGGAATTGTCCATACTTGCCTGTGTCTCGCGATGTCGGCAAGATAATCCGGCTGCGCGGCCTTGCCGAGGTCCGGATTCAGGCATGAGAATATCACATCCTCCCCGAGAGCCTTGTCCAGGCCTTCGAGAATGGCAGGGAGCTGGTTTCCTCCTCCCCATCCGCCAATGATGATGCGGGCTTTGGAACCGCGTTCCGCAATTCTGCGCTGGGTGAGCCTGATATACTCGAGACTCCATGCCCCGAGGAAGCGTGCCTGATCGGCAGCCCCCGGGAAATACCTGGCTGCATCTTCGTATTTTGCCCTGAAACGCTGGTCGGAAAGCGCCATGTTCAGGTCCACGTCCATGAAGGAATGCTCTGAAAGCCAGAGCCATATATAGTCGATTCCAGGATAGGAATCCAGGATGTCGTCAACAGCGGAGAAATGAATGTCCACTGAAGTCGGATTGCACGGATTCGGAATCATCCCTGCCTGGCCGAGCCAGAAGAAACGGCCTTCCGGAGAATACTGGGAGAAATACTCCGGAGGAATGATGCCGAACTCGAATCCCATGGCCATCTTGATATTGCGTTCATGAGCCATGTCCAGAACCTTGCCCATAAGGTCATGCGCCATCCCGTAGGCATCCTCGCCGTGTTCCTTATGTCCGAAGACCCCGTCCCTGAGGTCGAGGTATTTCTCCGATCCATAATAATAATCAGTCACAGGCACGGCACCCCAGCGAGATGTGAGGGAATTGTCAAAATACGCCTCAGGGACGATTCCCCTGCATCCTATGCGGATCATGGGCTCCACGTATGAAGCATACCGCTCGGCACCTCCTGTATAATTGTGGAAGCCGATGAAATTGACTCCTTCCTTCTCGCACTCGTCGAGATATTTCCTGTAGTCATCCTCGTCCCATGCACTCGGGCCGCAGAGGAAATTGTGCCACGGGAGCACTCCCCTCACTTTGAACTCCCCGTCCTGCGCCGCTGCCGGAAGGATACGGCAAAGCAACGCCACAAGCACGGCGAGAAAAATCCGATTTCTCATAGTCGTGTTACAATTATGTTTCGTTACAATTCTATTGTGAAACTACGGCTCTTGCCTGAAGACTTGATGTCCCTGAGCCATATCCATGATACGTCACCTGTCTGCTCGATCTCATATCCGTGAGGATTGCGGATCTGTCTCGGGAACGGTCCCACGCGGATGTCCACCCCGTCGAATCCTGCCGCTCCGGAAACCGTCACGGTACAGCGTCTGAGCCAGCGCTCATGGTTGATGGAGAAGTTCACGCGGCGCTCACGGCCATTGGCGTCAATGATAGGCCAGCCCACGCAGTTCATAGTATCCCAGAGCCATGGAAGTCTCGGCATTATCACGAGACGTCCCTTGTCGCTGCGGATTCCGGCCACAATGTGGAAAGCCTTGATAATCTCCGACTCCTGGGCGAGATTGCCCTCGTCGCCAGGATTCTCCATTATCTCCGGCCTGCCCTCGGAATGGACTCCGAAAGTATGGTCGAGAGCCTGCTCGTAATTGTCGAAATTGAAGCATTCGTGCATCAGGAACGGGTTCTTCTCGTAGGACATCTGCTCCAGGACATTGCCGTCATATCCGAGACGGGCGATGCCCTCCATGCACTTGGAATAGGTATTCACGTCATCTGCCATGAGAGCGGCCTGGGTGAAGAATCCCTGTCCGTATCCGCCCATGGTATCGTCATGACGGCCGCCCATTCCGGTCCAGGCCGAATTGCTGACGAAACCATATTTGCGGAAATACTCTCCCTTTATCATCCACGACTTTATGAACTCGTAGCTGGCACGCTGCACAGGATTGAAATAAGGACCGAATCCGGGATCGTCGTAATCGTAGTTCAGCACGTAAGGGAGCTGCCTCGTCCAGTGCCAGCACGGCCATACCGTACCGTCCCACTCGGCGGTGTCATATCCCTTGCCTGTCCTTTCGTCAATGCCGTTGATCCAGCATCCCTCGGGAACAGCGCTGATACGGCCGTCGGATACGAGTCCTTCAAGGCCCTTTCCGATACCTTCGGCAATATTGCCAGCGAGTGTCCTGAGAGCGGAATCCCCGCAGACTTCAGCCATCTCGGCAATATGTCTCCCGGCCACGTACATTCCGTAATTGCCGAAAATGCTGTATACCTGATAAGGCGTGTTGGGGTTGCCGGAAAGTTCTGACAATGACGGAAGAAGACCTCCGTATGGAGACTTGCGGACAAGGTCGTCGGCCCATTTCGCCACCGGCATTACCTTGGTGCAGAGTTCACGGCCCACTTCCAGGTCCCTGCCCCATGCTTCCCATACGGAACAGATGGCGGAGAGAATCAAGGCGTTGCCGTCAAGTTCGCATTTGTCGGCAGCCTGGGAATGATGCATTTCCCTGGCCCAATGGTCACCCATGTTCTTGTGGTCGAGAATGTATCTCGCTATCATGAGTGCATCCTCCTTGTAGCCGAGGCGGCAGAGTTCCATCACTCCGCGGCCGCAGTCCCTGGACCACATGTCGTTGTAATATTGCGGGACGCCGGCCTCCTCGGTGGAAGTATGGAAGAATCCTGCCGGGAATTTCTCGTTGTCCCCGTACTCGATTTTGTTTCTCATGTCCTGCACCGTCTCGGCATAGACGGCGCTTGCAATGTGCGCGAATTCATCTCCCCTGAACTCCAGTCTCGGAGCCTGGGCATTGACATTCACAAGGCAGCCCGCCCATGAGAGGGTGCAGGCTGCCATGAATATGATTGAAGTTTTCCTATAGTTCATATCTGTCGAGATTAAATAACGGTATGAGGTCTGTCAGCTTCGGATGCGCCGAATGCCTTCTGCGGCTCCGGTCCCATGGTGAATTCAAGCTCGCCGCCTGCCATGATATCTTCATAGAGGATATATGACTTGGTATAAGGCTTGCCGTTGAGTTTCACGCTCTGGATATATTTGTTGGCTGCAGGATTGCCGAGTGCCTTCACGACGAACTGCTTCCCTTCAGGAAGACGGATGACGGTACGGTCGAGAAGAGGGCTTCCGAAGACGAACACGCCGTTCGAAGGGTTCACCTGATAAAATCCCATGGCGGAGAGGATATACCATGCGGACATCTGGCCACAGTCCTCATTGCCGATGATTCCGTCCTTTCCTGTCGTGTAGAACTCATCCATTATATATCTTACTTTCTCCGCAGTCTTCCACTGCTCGCCTGCATAGGCGTACATATAGGCCACGTGGTGGCTCGGCTCGTTGCCGTGCGCATACATTCCGATGAGGCCTGAAATGTCAGCTGAAGCGTGCTCGCCCATGTCTCCCTCTGCACGGAAGAATTCGTCAAGTTTGTCGCAGAAGACTTTGTCGCCGCCCATGATTTCGATCAGGGCTTCAGGCTCCTGTGGGACAAAGAATGTATACTGCCAGCCGTTGCCCTCGCAGAAATGGCCTACACCGTGGATGGACTCGAACGGGTCGTATGGAGTGAGCCAGCTGCCGTCGTCAAGTTTAGGCCTGATGAAATTGATGTCGGTATCGAAATACTGCTTCCAGTATCGGCCGCGCTTGAGATATTCCTTGTAGTCGTCGGCCTTGCCGAGCTTCTTCGCAGCCTGGGCCACGCCCCAGTCTCCCACTGCATATTCCATTGCGATTGAGGTTGCCTCGGATTTCTTGTCATCCGGAATATAGCCTTTCTCGAGCACGAACGGAACGGCTACCTGGAGAGGATATACCGTGGATGCCTTCATATAATCATATGCTTTCTCCACGTCGAATCCGCCGATGCCCTTGATGATGGCGTCGGAGATGACAGGCACGGCACTGTATCCAGGCATGCAGTTGGTCTCGCCGCCGACGAGAGGCCAGATAGGGAGCTTGGACTGCTGCTCGTAGATGGAGAGCATGGAATTGACCATGTCCGGAAGCTCGGCCGTGTGAATGACTGAGAAGAGCGGATGGAGGGCACGGTAGGTATCCCACAGTGAGAATACTGAATAGTTGTGCCAGTCGCCCTTGATTATCTTGTCGTCATGGCCGCGGAACTCGCCGTTCACGTCACAATATGTGACAGGGGCCATATAAGTATGGTAGAGAGCCGTGTAGAAGATCTTGAGCACGTCGTCCGAGGTGGATTCGGCAGAAATCACGCCGAGTGCGTCAGCCCATCTGCGCTCCGCGTTCCTGCGGACTTCACCGAAATCCCATCCCGGAAGCTCAGTGGTGAGGTTCTCTGCGGCATTGTCACAGCTCACTGAAGATATGGCAACCTTCACCTTCACGTTCTTCACGTCACCGAAAGTGATGACTCCCTTGGCTCCGCGGCAGAGAATCTCGGTGCCTTCGGACGGGGTGTCACCAGAATATGTATTGAATTCTGCGATGTCGGTGTCGGTCTTGAGGACGAAGAAGACACAGTGCCTTGTCCATCCGTTGGAGAAGCGCCAGCCCTGGACGGTATTCTTGTCGACAAGCTTGAGGCAGCTCTCGTAGGCTCCGTCGCCGTTGCCCTCGTCAAGATTGATGAGCATCCTGCTGGTTCCTGCATCAGGCCAGGTGATGTTGTGGATGGCTACCCTGTCGGTGGTGGTCATCTCCTCGCGGATGCCGTTGTCCATGAGCAGGGAGTAATATCCCGGGGACACGGTCTCGTTCTCGTGTGAATAATAGGAAGAGCATGAGCCTTCGATGTTGTCCTGGGAGCCGCGGTGGCAGCGAAGGTCGCCGCTGAACGGCATAATCTGGATGTCCCCGAGGTCAGTGCAACCGGTTCCGCTCAGGTGCGTGTGCGCGAAACCTATAATAACGCTGTCGGAATAATGATAGCCGGAGCACCAGTCCCATCCCTTGTGGATGTTCTGCGGACCGGCCTGGATAGCCCCGAACGGGACATTGGCTCCGACAAATACATGACCGTGACCGCCGGAACCTATATAAGGATCCACATTAGAGAGTATTCCCCGGTCACCTGCACAGGAATACAGCAGAGCTGCCGCAGCAGCGATGAGTGAAGTACGTGTAATACGTTTCATAGAATATTGTAGGATTAAAATTTGCGCATAAATTTCGAGCACAAAAGTAAGCAAAAAAGCATATATAGCTTAAAAATTCATATTAAATTTTGCGAAAATATTAAAATAGTATCAGAATTCATTAATTTTTGCGCACTACCATATGAATTCTTGCGATAATTTTGCAAAGTGAATTTTGAAACAATTTAATTCGTTTCAGATACACTGGAACATTTAACCATACGTTATCACACTATGAAGTACTTTTTATTCAAACTTGCTACACCTAAGCGATGGCAGTCCTGCCTTCTCGCTCTGGTATGCGCAATCCTGCCTTGCATAGGCCAAGGCACGTTGCATGCTCAGACCCCGGCTTCGGGACACATCTATGATGAGTTCGGAAATCCGGTTCCAGGTTGTCTTGTCTATGTAAAGGGCAGCACGACCAATGGTACACAGTCGGACAATGACGGATTCTTCTCGATGTCCGTCCCGAAATCCTCGACGCTCGTATTCTCCATGCTCGGAATGGAGGAAGTGGAGCTCCCTGCAGCCCAGGGCATGAAAGTGACTCTCGCGAGCGCAATGAACGAGCTTGATGATGTTGTCGTCGTAGGTTACGGCACACAGAAGAAAGCCAGTCTCACCGGAGCTATCTCGAGCATCAACAATGACGAAATCCTCACCACCAAGAGCCAGTCTCTCGCGGTTTCCCTCGCCGGTAAGGTTCCGGGACTCCGAATCAGGGAGACCAACGGTATGCCTGGTGCATTCGCAGCCAACATCAACATGCGAGGTCTGGGTACACCTATGATTGTCATTGACGGTGTCGTAAGGCAGGAAACCACTGAGTTCCAGAAACTTAACCCGGATGATATCGAGAGCGTGACCGTCCTCAAGGACGCATCTGCAGCCATCTACGGCATGAACTCATCCAACGGTGCCATCCTCATCACCACCAAGTCCGGCAAGGAAGGCCCGCTCAAGGTTACCGTTTCCATGAACGTAGGTCTTGCAACTCCTACCGATCACGTGCAGATGATGAACGGCGAGCAGTACTGGATCACCAGGAACGAGGAAAGGTATTATTCTACCGGAACTCCGTATTTCTCTACTCCTGAGGACCTTGCAAAGTACACTTCCCTTCCTGACACCGACTGGTATGCCGAGACATTCAAGAAGGCTGCCGTACAGCAGACCTACAATCTCTCCGTGGAAGGCGGCAACAAGCGCGTGCAGTCCTATACCAATGTAGGCTACACCAACGACAACGGTCTCCTCAAGAGCGGTGACATCGGATACAACAAGTTCTCCCTCAGGAACGGTACCAAGTTCAAGGTTACCGACTGGCTGAAAGTCGACCTGAGCCTCTACGGCTATGTTGACGAGAGAAAGCAGCCTGGTACATGGGATGACGCGTTCTTCTATCTCAACAAGGCCGTACACGGTATCATTCCTACAGAGCCTGTTTATGCCAACAACAACCCGAATTACTTCAACCGTCCTCTTCCTCTGAACGACAACCCGGTTCTCTTCTCCGAGAGAGATTATTTCGGATACGGCGAGTGGAAGGACAAGTTCTTCCAGGGCAACATGGCCATCACCATCGACATCCCTCGCGTTTCCGGCCTCTTCTTCAAGGCTGCCGCGTTCTATGACATGAAGGCCACCAACCGCACAAGGGTCCAGAAGAGAGTATACAACTATACTTATGACGCCGCCAACGATACCTACAACCCGACGGCCAACTACGACCCGAGCATCAGGGACGAGAGTACGGTTTCCTCAAGATTCAACTCCCAGCTTTCAGCAAACTACAAGAACACCTTCGGTGCAGGACACAATGTAGGTGCAGTTGCAGTATTCGAGACAAGGCATGAGGAGTATCGCTTCATCGGTGCGAAACGCGACTATGAAAAAGACTTCTTCACACTCGACGAGGTCGACAGGGCTCCTACTTCCGGACAGGAAGGCTACGGACATACAGGAGAATCTGCTTTCGTTTCCGTCATCGGCAGGTTCAACTACGACTTCAAGGGACGTTACCTTGTAGAATTCTCTTTCCGCGAGGACGGTTCATACCGTTACCATCCTGACATCCGCTGGGGCTTCTTCCCTGTAGTTTCCGCAGGTTGGAACATTGCCAAGGAAAGCTGGGTAGCCAACAAGGCTCCGTTCATCAACAACTTGAAGATCAGGGCTTCCTGGGGACAGTCCGGTGAGGATGCCGGCAGTGCATTCCAGTACATCGCAGGTTACAAGGGAAGCGACGGTGCAGTTCTCTCACAGGGTAAATACACCAACGGTTACGCTTCTTCCGGCCTCGTGAACAAATACCTCACATGGGTCAAGACTGAAATGACCAACATCGGTTTCGACCTCGGTCTGTGGGACGGCATGCTCGACTACTCCATGGACTTCTACCGCAGGGACAGAAAGGGCCTTCTCGCAACTCGCGGTGGCGCTCTTCCTAACACCTTCGGCGCTACTCTCCCTCAGGAGAACCTCAACTCAGACCGCACACAGGGTGTCGAGTTCTATCTCGGACACAAGAACACTGTCGGTGATTTCTACTACAACATCTCAGGAAACCTGAACATCGCGAGAAGCATGGAGCTCTACAGGGAGCGTACACCGTTCAGGTCAAGCATGGACAGATGGAAGAACGGCTCGAAGAACCGTTACCAGGGTTTCGGATGGGGCTACCAGGTACTCGGACAGTTCCAGAGCGAGGAGCAGATTGACAGCTGGCCGGTCATGGAGACTGCCGGAAACGGCATGAAGAAGACTCTTCCTGGTGACTATATCCACAAGGACGTCAACGGTGACGGTGTAATCGACGGAGAGGATGTAATGCCTATCTTCTTCACCGGTGATCCTAAGATGACCTACGGCCTTACAATCGCCCTCGGATGGAAGGGTATTGACTTCAACATGCTTTGGGCAGGTGCCGCATTGTACACCGCGAAGTACAGCGAGATTCTCGGAAACGTGCTCTCTCTCATGTACTCCAACTCACCGGCCTACTTCATGGACAGATGGCACAAGGCTGACCTTTATGATCCGAACAGCGAATGGGTTCCAGGAAAATATCCGGCTCCAAGACGTGACGACGGCGACAACGGTGCCAACAGGCTCGAGAGCCCTATCAACAGGGTCAACGCTTCTTACTTCCGTCTGAAGAACGTAGAGCTCGGTTATACCGTTCCTGCCAAGAAACTGGCCAAAGCCCATATTTCAGGTCTCAGGATTTACTACAACATGACCAATCCGTTCATTATCTGCAACAAGTACCTGAAGGAATATGACCCGGAGATTTCTGACGGCAACGGATTCCAGTATCCTATCCAGAAATCATATAACTTCGGTGTGAACATCAGCTTTTAAATAACAGTTGAAAACTATGAAACAATTTATAAAATTATTATCAATTCTGTCGGCGGCAGCAGCAATCTGCTGTTCCTGTGAGGATTTCCTCAGCCTGTCGCCAAAAGACAAGATTACTGCAGATGACCTGCTGTCTTCGGATGGAGGTATCAATGCATACATGGCAAAGCAGTACCAGATGATTCCTATCGAGGACTTCAGATATTGCTTCACACAGGGTGGTGACGGAGCATGGACCAACACCCGAAGTGACGGTGGAAAGACCAACATGATGTCCGGCCCTGAGGCATCCCACTCTGAGTGGGGAGACTACATCGGACAGTCCAATTTCTATGAGGACTGGGAAGCCCTCTACAAGAGAGTCCGCAGCTTCAACGAACTGAAGGACAACATCCCTGCCATGAAGCCTACCGATCCTGCCACAATCGAGCAGGTGACCGGAGAATACTACTTCATGATGGGTTACGTTTATTTCGCTCTTGCGAAGAGATACGGCGGAGTGCCTATCATCGAGTCCAGCCAGGAGTACAAGGGCGACTATGAGGAAGTGAAAGTTCCGAGAAGCACCGAGGTGGAGACCTGGAAGTTCGTCCTCAGGATGTGTGACGAGGCTGTAAAGCACCTTCCGGATGCGATGACCCAGCAGAGGGCTTCCAAGTGGGCTGCCTATGCACTCAAGTCACGTGCCGCCCTGTATGCTGCATCTGTCGGCAAATTCTGGAACAGGGACGGAGCGGGTCTCACCGGTGAGGCTGTAACCGAGAAACTCGTCGGAGGTTTCACACAGGAGGACATCAACTTCTTCTACAAGGAGTGCATGACCGCTTCCGCAGAAATCATCAAGTCAGGCAAATTCAGCCTTAACGGCGGCGAGAACCCTGCCACCCTCGAGGAGGCTTCCGAGAACTACCGCAAGATCTTCATCGAAGGCGAAGGCATGAACGAGGTCATCTTCCTCAGAAGCTACGTATATCCTGGTGTGGCACACAGTATAGGTTGGTGGCATATGCCTAACCAGCAGGCCGTCCAGTTCGGCGCAAGATGCCAGCCTACTCTCCAGCTCGTGGAGTCTTACCCGGTAATCGATCCTGTGACGAGGTCTGCCACTTATGACGTGAAATACGAGACCACCACTGACGGCAACGAGGACTATGTAGGCTGGGATTTCAATTCGAACATCAACTACAAGCGTTACGACTACGACAACCCTCTCGAAATCTTCAAGAACAGGGACCCTCGTCTCTATGCTTCCGTGATTCTTCCTTTCTCACAGTATAGCAACCAGACAATCATCGTACAGGGCGGTATCCGCAGACAGGACGGCTCCATGATATGGAAATCCAACGATGCTTATGAATTCGGCGGAAAGACCTATTACGGACTCGGCTCTGCCGACAAGGAAACAGGATGTTCAGGATGGGTTGACAGGGCTGCCAACGGTATCCACTCCGGATTCTGCCTCAGGAAATACCTCCAGGACGCTGACAAGAACCAGTCTTACGACAGGATTTGCACTCCGTTCGTTGACCTCCGTTTCGGCGAGGTTCTCATGAACTATGCAGAGGCTGTGGCTGAAAGCGGTCTCGCAGAGGTTTCAGGAGTGTCCGGTGCAGAGTGTCTCAACAGAGTACGTCACCGTGCAGGATTCACCGACAACCAGCCATGCACTCCGGAAATCGTGAGAAAAGAGCGCAGGGCAGAGATGGCTCTCGACTACTATGCAGTATGGGATTACATGAGAAGAAGGGAACTCCACAACGGCGTATTCGACGGCCACACCCGTCGCCAGGGCCTGATGCCGGTTCTCGACTTCACTTCCGGCGAGCCTAAGTACATCTTCGTCCGCATCAACTCAGACGCAAACCATAACGATGCAAGAATCTTTGAACCTCACTCATACTACAGGCCAATCCCTGGTATCAGCGGCAACTCATTGATTCAGAACCCGAACTATTAATAGATTGAGTAATTATGAAACTTTTTTCAAATATCAAGGCAATTATGCTGCTTACAGCCGGAATGGCTTTGGTCGGCTGCATGAAAGATAATTACGACGGTCCGGACGCACAGATCTACGGAAAGGTGATCGATGCAGAGACCGGTGAGCTTATCCAGCAGGATCTTTCCAGCGGAAGCATGATCGTGTTCAACGAGCACGGCTGGGAGAATCCTGAGGACCAGAGGATGAACTTCAAGGTGGACGGAACATACCGCAACAACCTCATGTTCTCCGGAGTATACGATTTCTTCTTCGAGGTGACCAACTTCGTGATTCCTGAGAAGATGACCGACGTGAAAATCAAGAAAGGCGAAAATGAGCTGAATTTCGAAGTAATTCCTTATATTCGCGTATCCGACGTTGACATCAAGGCTGAAGGAACAAAGGTGAAGGCTACGTTCTCAATCACTCCGACCGGAGACTTCAACGTAAACCAGGTGGGCCTTTTCGGACATCCTGACTACATCGTAGGATACTATTCATCCGATGTAAGGGCAACCCAGGACATCAGGGAATCCTTCAAAGGTCAGAAGAGAACCTACTCCTTCGAAGTTGACTGCGCTTCCTTCAAGAACAAAGGAAACTGCTGGTTCCGTGTAGGAGCCATCGCAGACGTGCCGAACTCAAGGTACAATTATGCACCGGGAGTCAGCATAAAGTTCTAAAGACCGGAATACTGACAGGGCCGGACGGCGATGGCGTCGCCATCCGGCCTTTTTAAAAAATTGACTTAAATTTTTACTATTGAATAATGAAGAAAGAGTTACTGTTTGCAATTGCAATGGCATTTTGCACATTTGCTTCCGCCCAGACAAAGGACATCACTTTGGAAAACGGCAATGTAAAGGCTGTTTTTGATTCAAAGGGAGCGCTTGTGTACATGGCCGACAAGAATTCCGGATGGGAAATCATGTCCGACCGCAGTTTAGCCAAATCTTTCGAGCTGCTCCTTCCTCTCAGAGGCCAGGAATATACGAAAGACGACTGCGAATACAATCTCATTGAAGGCATCCGCCAGTCCGCTCCTGCAGTGGAGACAGGTGAAGGATGGGCTTCATTCACATGGAACGGCCTGACTTCCGAACATATGGAAGCACCTGCCGACATCACACTCCGCTGTTTCGTCCGTCTCACGGACCTCGGCCTTGAGTTCAGCGGAAAGGTTGACAACAATTCAGAACATAACATCGAATATATCAGCTGGCCATGCCTCGGCGAGGTGACTGTCACAGACAAGACAAGGCCGCTTCATCATAACACCCTGCAGGACACACGCGAGCTTTTCCCTCGTTTCTTCAACCAGCATGGATACTGGGGAGTGGATTACCCTACCTCAACATACCTTTTCCCTGACAAGACCTATCTTCAGGTGAACGACACCGAGAAGGGTTTCGTCGTATTCAACAGAAAGAGACCTTCACATCTCGTGATTTCCTCATTCGAACTGCTCCCGGGATTCGAAATCAGGAGCTTCAACCCTACCGAGGACTTCATCGACGGGGAAAGAGTAAGAATCCAGTTCAAGATGAACACCTGCGTTTACACAGACCCGGGCTGCTCATCAGAGATTGAACCTATAGAGTTCATCACATACAAGGGTGACATGTTCACCGGAGTGAAGACCGTTGCCGGGGAATTCCGTGACACCAGATTCAGGAAGACCGGAAAAGAGAACGTGTTCAAGACACCTGGCACATGGATCAAGGCCGGAGCTTCGAACCCTGAAGCCCTCAAGGCCCTTGCGAGGACATGCCTCGACAAGAACATTGACGCTATCATCCTCCACGGCTGGAACAACGGAAGTCTCAACACCCTTTCCGAGGCGGCAGGCATGGCAGCAGCCATCACGGAATGCCGTGAGATGGGAGTGAAAATCATCCTCGAGACCTCTTTCACTAAAGTTGACAGACATGACGGAAGCTATCCGGGATTCTTCAGAAGCCATGTGATGACCGATCCGTTCGACCTGCCATACAATTATGACTGGCTCTGCCCCAACTCACCGGAAATCGCTGCCACATCTGCAAGCCGCTGGAGATCGCTCGAATCCATGAAGGTTTGCGACGGCTTCATCAACAACAGCGCACTTAACACGAACAAGTCCTATATCTGTTTCAACAGAAACCACGGACATGCCTACGGACAGCTTACCGCTGACGGAATAGGCAATATCGAGAGAACCATCGCCGAAGAGGCAGGAAGGACATTCGGGAAATGTGTCATTACCGGTTCTCCGAGCTACGGACAGGAATATGCGGACGCATGCTGGGCCAATATCGGCAACGGCTATTTCAACCGCCTCCGTATCCTGAACCCGGATTTCCCTATGCTCCGCAATGTGGAGACCAGAAACGCACGCAAGCAGTTGAACGAATCCCTTCTGTACGGATTCACCCCGGTACTTGACCTGAACTTCTTCGATTCGGACATCAACCATTATCCGAACATCCATGAATATGCATCCAGCATCAAGCAGCTCCGCTCAGCATATCCGGAGCTTCTCTGGACCAGCTCCTACAGCCATCAGGACGGAGCTACGGTAAGCGGCAACGACATCGAATGGACAGTATTCACCGCCAAGGACGGAAAACGTGCCGTGGTTGTAGTGAACAACAGCAGGGACCGCTCAAGCAAGGTGTCTGTCAAGATTGACGGGTGCACGGGAGCAGTAATCGCGACACCTGAGAACATCCAGGCGGCTCCGTTCAACGGCATCACCGAACTGGCTCCTCAGTCAGCTGCAATAATAATGGAGAAATAAGAAGAACGATGAAAACACAGATACTCAGAAAAATGACAATATCCGCAGCCCTTACCGTCATTGCTGCGGGAATGATGTATGCCGACGGAGTGAAAGTGTTCAGCAACGGGGACTTCAAGGCCGGGATCAACCTCGACAACGCCAAGGTGGTCTCCCTCACCAACAGCCGCACCGGCTGGGACGTGATCTCCAGTCCTGAATACGGATGCTCTTTCGAAGCGAACATAAAACTTGCCGACGGCAGATTCTACGTCATCAACGGAGACGGGCAGGACAAGCCTTCAGTCACCGAGACAAAGGACGGCGCCATCTTCGTATGGGATCATTTCAATGCCGGCGGAGAGCGTCTTGACATCAGATTCACCGGAACCGTCAAAATGGCGGAAGACGGAATATATTTCGGCGGAAAGATCGACAACCGCTCGACCGCCACGGTGGAGCAGCTGGCATGGCCTTTCATCGGGGACATCTCAATACCTGCCGGCACATCCAGGCTCCTCTTCCAGTACATGAACTACACCAAGTTCAACACCGAGGAGCTCTGGCCAAGAGAGGCCGGAAAAGGATGGAGCAACTTCCCTGAGCACTCATTCACCCTCGTTCACAATACGAAGGAAGGCCTTTACCTGTCCAGCATCGACCATGAATTCGACGAATATGTCCGCTGCGAATACGAGACCCTGCCGAAGGAAGGCTACGCCGCAATTGCAGGCAGCGCAGACGGGAAGGCAGGCAATGCTGAAAGGAACCTCATGAGAACCCAGATCCGCGCTGCGAGGATGATTTATCTCGAGCCGGGCTGCAACCGTGACCTCATGGATTTCCAGGTGACCACATACAAGGGTGACTGGCATGCAGGAGCCGACATCTACAAGAAATGGAGAAAGACCTGGTTCAACCAGGTTCCTCGCGGAGAATGGCTCAAGCACGTGAACTCATGGCAGCAGATCCAGATCCAGTCTTCCGCAAGCCGCATGAACTTCAGGTTCACCGACCTCAAGAAATATGTGGACGACTGCGTGAGATGGGGCGTGGATGCCATCCAGCTCACAGGATGGAACACCGGAGGACAGGACAGGGGACTTCCTAACTTCGATCCGGACCCGAGGTGCGGAACATGGGACGAGCTCAAGGAAGGCATCAGCTACGCGAACAAGAAAGGAGTCCACATCCTCCTCTTCACGAAGTATCCGTGGGTGGACCTCACTGCCGGATTCCATGACGAGTACATGGATAATCTTTGCCTGAACGTGGCCAAGGACACCTGCATTCATCCGGGCTACAATTACTACACCTACACCCAGCTCGAAGGACTGAACACGAGAAGGTTCGGAATCTTCTGCGACATGGATGCAAGACTCAGGGACAAGATTTACGTACAGTTCAAGAAGAATCTCGACCTCGGAGCACCGGGAATGGTATTCGACGAGAACCAGCACCATGCCGGAGCAATGCTCTGCTTCGACAAGAACCACGGACACGAGACTCCGGGATTCAACTACAAGGGAGCGCTCCTGCTTGCAAGAGGTTTCTATGACATGTACAGCAAGGTCAATCCTGACTTCCTGATGACAGGAGAAGGCTGCTACGACATCCAGTCCCAGTATTATGCAACTTACACCAGGGCTGACTACTGGCACGATCCTGTACTCAGATATCTCGATTCGGACGTTCCGATTGCATGCGCCGTGATCGACCACTATGACCTCAATCACATCAACATGTGCGCAGCGATGAAATATGCCGTAAGCTACGAGGTGCGCAACTTCAAGGGAGCACTCGACGAGTTCCCGAGAGTGATGGAGTACGGAAAGAAAGTGGACGAGCTGAGAAGCAGATACGAGGACTATGTTTGGAACGCCGACTATCAGGACACCATCGGTGCTGCCGTGACAGGCGAGAACGTCAGGTACGGAGTGTTTACGAGCCGCAAGAACGGGAAGAAGGCAGTTGTCATCTACAATGTCAACACGACCGATTCCAGGACAGCGACAGTGAAGATTGACGGTGTGCAGGGCAAGCTCGTATATGCCACTCCTGACAGCCAGAAAGCTGCTGCTTTCGGAGGCAGGATCACACTCGGTCCCCAGGGCATGGCGATAATTATGGAAAAATAAACTGCGAAAGACTTTAATATATGAGAAAGTTTTTATCAATTCTGGCCTTGGCCATGACCTTGGCAGGTCTGTACGGATGCTCCGGGAAGGAAACTTCCCGGACAGCTCCGGATGACAGAGTATTCATTTTCTATTACAACTGGTACGGGAACGAGGAGTTCAACGGAAAGGAAATCCACTGGGCCCACGGAATCATCGGGAACAAGTCCTACGACGGACCTATGGACCCGCTTCCGGGCAAGGAAAACCTCGCAGCGAACTTCTATCCAGAGCTCAAGAACTACAGCAGCACCGATCCGGCCGCCATCTCCGCACACATGGACATGATGGCGAAGGCAAGGACCGGAGTCCTCGTGGTAACTTGGTGGAGAAACATCGACTTCGGCTCACAGGCCCTCGACGTGCTTATGGACGAAGCTGACAAACGCGGCCTCAAGGTCTGCTTCCACCTCGAACCATATTCCGGCAGAAGTGCCGAGACCATCAAGGATGACATCATCAGCATCAACGCCAGGTTCGGCAAGCACAATGCTTACTACAAGATGAATGGCAAGCCTTGCTTTTTCATCTACGACTCATATCTCATCCCTGCATCCGAATGGGCAAGGGTGTTCACTCCTGAAGGAGACCTCTCCATCAGGGGAACCACTGACGATGCAGTCGCCATCGGCCTCTGGGTGAAGGAGCATGAGGAGAAGTTCTTCGAGGAGTCCGGAATGGACGGATTCTACACGTATTTCGCCGCTGACGGCTTCACTTACGGCTCGACCTCGTCCCATTGGGCAGGAATGGCAGAATGGGCTGCGGATAACGGCAAGATTTTCATTCCTTGCGTAGGACCGGGCTATATCGACACGAGGGTTCGCCCTTGGAACGGCTCAACGACAAGAGACCGCGAACACGGCAAGTATTATGAGAGAATGTTCCGTGCAGCTGCTGCATCCAAGGCTCCTTTCATCGGCATCACTTCATTCAACGAATGGCATGAAGGCACCCAGATCGAGCCTGCCATACCATTCAGCTGCAATGAGTTCACCTATCTTGACTACTCTCCGGAGCAGCCTGACTTCTATCTCGAAGAAACTGCAAGACTTATTGGCGAATGGCAATAAAATACGAATCGATACCGAAGAACAAAGGAGTATTCAACATCAAGCGGGAACTCTTCAATGACGTCACCGTTCCATGGCACGTCCATGCTGAATATGAGCTCACATATATCAGCATGGCGAGCGGGAGCGAGCATGTGGGCAGTCATTTCGATGTAATCGACTCTGATGAGGTACTCCTTGTAGGCCCGTATCTGCCGCACAACTGGCAGCGGGCCAGAAGTGACCCGGATTTCGTGGACAATCACTATACTGACTACCAGATATGTATTCATTTCGATGCAAACCTGTTCGGAAAGGAATTCTTCGAACTCTCCCCTTTCCAGAATATCAAGGAACTCCTGAAGAAGGCTGAATACGGCCTTTCCTTCAAGGGAGAATCCTTAGTGAAAGTCAGGGAGATGATGAGCGCAATGCTGGAAATGAACGAATTCGACAAATGCATGAACCTCCTCACCCTTCTTGAATATCTGGCAGAGCTCACTATTCCGAAGACATTGTCCACCTACGGATTCAGGGACAAGGACAACACGGAGAAAGCGCAGAGGATGGACAATGTGATACAGTATATCACTGACAACTGCAACAAGGAAATAGCACTGAAAGAATTGTCACAGATTGCCAACATGACGCCCCAGGCATTCTGTTCCTATTTCAGGAAGAGGACCGGAAAATCGCCGAAGGCATTCATCAACGAGGTCCGCATAGCGAATGCATGCATGATGCTGTACAACGAATCCGCAAGCATCCTGAGCATTTGCTACAGCACCGGTTTCAACACCCTGTGCAATTTCAACCGCCAGTTCAAGAAAGTGACCGGCGTCTCTCCCCTCACTTTCCGGAAGCAAATCCGCAAGGACAATCCGGAACTTATTACGAACGAGGACATGCTCCAGTCTTCCGAAGAAGACCTGGAACAGTAGAAATTTACCCTCAAAACCTGAAGAGGATGACCGCTTCAACCACGGTCATCCTCTTCTATATGCCGACATTTGTTCCGGCTGTAATCGGAAAGGACAAATACAGTGAAATCGGCAAGAAGGGATACATAAAGAAT
>JBJEBJ010000100.1:0-5841 GCA_051869955.1 Candidatus Cryptobacteroides sp. | reverse complement strand
ATTGGATGGAGTGAAAAATTTTTCAGATGGAGGATTAGCTGCAATGTGGGTTAAGCTCAGGGTATCGGCTGGAGTCAGCGGCAATACCGGTATCTCGCCTTACCAGACCCTGGCCCTTATGCAGACTTCCGGATATCCTATGGACGGCACCAACCCTGAGCTGGGATTCGTGGCATCCAGGACTCGCAACCCGGAGCTCAAATGGGAGACCACTACCCAGTATGATGCAGGTATCGATATCGGCCTGTGGGACAACAGGCTGACAATGACCCTGGATGTCTATCTGAAGAAAACTAGGGATCTCCTGCTTCTGGAGTCCGTGCCGGATTACACAGGATATTCATCCCGATGGACCAACAGAGGAAGGGTCAGCAACCGCGGTCTCGAGATATCCCTGAACGGATATCCTGTCTCCACTAAAAACTTCACATGGTCATCTTCATTCAATATATCCTTCAACAGGTCCAGGGTGGACTATATCTCCGAGTCCGGATGGATGGTACTGTCCTCCAGTGCCGGAGGTGCCTCCAACTTCGGAATCCTGAAGGAAGGGCAGCCGATAGGATTGTGGTACGGCTATAAAGAAAACGGTGTATACAAGTCAATGAGCGAAATCGAAGAAAGCGGAATCACATCCATCTTCGGCACCACGACCATAAGGCCGGGCTACATAAAGTACGAAGATCTGAACGGGGATCATGAGATTGATGAAGCCGACAGGCAAGTCATAGGAAGTGCCGAGCCGAAGTTCACAGGAGGATTTGTGAACACGTTTACGTACAAGAGGTTCGACCTTCAGGTTGGGCTTGAATTCAGATACGGAGGAAGCGTCTTCAACTCTACCAGGATGTCTCTCGAAGGCGGAAAAGGGACGAATATAAATCAGACTCAGAGATCGGCCCGCTACGGATTTTACCAGACTCTCTACAGAAAGGATACTGGCGAGCTGGAATATATGGGCAATGAGGATATCGCGTATATCAGAGCTCCGATGACTCCGTCTGAGCCGTTTGATTACTCCTGCCGGTCCTTATATATTGAAGATGCATCATATCTGAGGATAAACGACATATCCCTGGGATACTCATTGCCGGCAAAAAGCCTTAAAAAAGTGGCAATGAAGAGCCTCAAGTTCTTTGTTAGCGTCAAGAACGCCTATGTATTCACGAAATACAGCGGCTATGACCCTGATGTCAATTCTGTCAGCTCGGCAGGAGCGGATCTTCTTCCGAATCTGGATGACTGCGCATATCCGCGCACAAGGAACTACTCAATCGGAATAAACCTCACGTTCTGACAATTATTCCTGGCAGACAACTAATTCAATATCAAGATTATGAAACATATCTTCTCATACATATCAATATTATCCATGGTGATACTGTCCGTCCAGTGCTCTTTCCTCGACGAACAGGTGAAAACCGACATTTCCACGGATGATATTAAGGACCTGTCGTCTCTTGAGTTTGCCCTCAACGGAGTATACTCAAGACTCCAGAACTGCTACAGCTCAAACCTGATTTCCATCGGAGAACTCGGAACGGACATTTCCTGCACTGTGAAGTCAGACAAGAGCGCATTGCCGATAGACACATATACCATCACTCCTTCCACCAGCCCTTGCGAATTGTACTGGAGAAACCATTTTCTCGTTGTAAGGGATGCCAATCTTGTGATGGATATCGCCACTGGGCTTCTTGAAGACAATGTCATTGAGGAGAAAGACGGGAAGCGCATAATCGCAGAAGCATCAGCATTGAGGGCATTCGCCTATTTCAGGCTGATGATGGCCTTCGGCGAATTGCCTGTGGTGGACAAACGCATCGATGTCATAGGGAAAGAAGAATTCGCATATTCCCGCTCTTCCATAAATGACGTTTTCCACTTCATAGAAAACGACCTGCTTCAAGCCATCGGTTCAGAGACCCTCAAAGGAAAGAACGGTGGAAGGATGAATATATGGGCGGCCAAAGGATTGCTTGCAAAATTGTACCTGTATGTCGGGAGTTCCAAGCTGAGAAATGAGAAAGGTACTCCTGAAGGTGCTTTCAGGTCGGACAACGGTGAACCTGTTCCCGGTGGCAAGACCAATCTCATCCCGGGATACAGTGAGGTTGAAGAGTCCTGCGATGAGCTGTTCAGCAGCTCGCTCGCTTTATGCGAAGACATCATCGAAAACGGAGGATTCAGCCTGAATGACAATTATCATGATTCGTTCATTCCGGCCAGGAAGAACAGCAACCCTGAAAGTATCTGGGAGGTGCAATTCGCTGCAGTATCCGGATACGGAAGCGACTGGTCAAAGCAGTTCGGGCTCAGCACGGGCGTAAATCAGCAAAATTTCAGCTGCGTTGGAGGAAAGAACGTAATCAAGCCGGTACCGGGATATTACAAATATTTCAAAGTGGGTGATTCTCGCAGAGACATAAACTATTCTCACGTAAGAATAGTTTATTTCGATGACCAGACCATCCAGACCATAAGTGACAATTTCGGCAGCTCATACAACAGTCCTGTCATGAATCCGTCAAGCGGAAAGGACGTCATGATTGCATTCAGCTCGAATTTGGAGAATGTATATCTGCCCGAGATGCTGGAGAAGTCATATCTTCAGCCAGCCATGACCCTGCAGTCAGGCTCATGGAAATACGGATGGGGGCAGTCTGACAATCCGGAAGAATGGAAGACTGAATCAATGAGCTACGCTCTTTCGGACTGTCCTAACAATGTCGTCGTGCTGAGGTATGCTGACATTCTGCTCATGTATGCCGAGTGTGACATGCTGCTGAACGGTGCCGACCCGTCCGATCCAACATGCGCATTTGCATCGGAGAAAGCGGTCGGATATGTCAACATGATAGTGGACAGGGCTTTGCACGGAGAGAGTCCTGAGAACATAGAAAGTTCATTAAGGGCGCAGCTTGAAGAAGAAGCGTCCAATCAGAAAGTGACCTACGAGAATTCCAAGGCAGACTGGGAGAAAACTCCGGCAAACGACGCTAAATTCAAGACTTATTATACCAATGAACTTACATACAGGAATACTCTGTACAAACTGGAGAATCTTTCAGACATATGCCTGAAACATTATACATCCGAAACCCTTACATATGAGGCCCTGGTGGACGAACGGGCCAAAGAGTTCTTCGGAGAGTTCCAGAGATGGTTCGACCTTCAGAGATTGGGATGGCTGGAATACAAAGTCCTCCAGCGCAGGATAAACTGGACTTCATTCCCTCTTCCGAACATCCAGACGCCTAAGCATTACCTGTACCCTATTCCATTGATGGAGACAGACTTGTCGACAAATGAAGATTTCAAGAAAAACAACCCTGGATATTGATTAAACGGGACACAAGATGAAAAAGACATTATACTACATTTCAAGTTTGCTGATTCTGGCCTGTTCATGCGAGGAATCTCTTGACACGGCCTTCGACAAACGCGGCCCGATAAGCACGGACTATCCTGTGGAAAGTCGGATTTTCTATGATGAATTCCTGGCGCAGGGCGAAATCAACGGAGAGATAACATTATCCGAAACCGGGTTCTACATTTCCTCCACTATGGAAATGGACAGCAGGACGGCCCGAAAATATGTCGCGGACCAGTTTGACGGGAAATTCTTCCGGACCTGGATAGGCGGTCTGGAAACAGGCACCAACTATTACGTCAAGGCTTATGGCAAAGCCGGAGACGGGAAGGAATACGAGGGCAGGACAATCCGTGTCACAACGTCCGCGGACATCATAGAATATGTAAAGGTCGGGGCTCTGCTGGGAACGGAGAAATCCGTCAACGGACGTCATCATCTTCTGTCGGGAGTCGTCACAGATTTCGGACAGGACAAAGATGGGGTCATAGAATACGGTGCATACTGCAGGCCTGCAGGAAGCGGTGAGGCCTGGCAGGTAACAACGGTTGTCCCGGACAAGGGAGAAATAAAGGTCGACACTCCTTTCGAGGTACTTGTCACAGGGCTGACGCCAGAGAGCAGTTACGAATACATGATTTACGCCCGGAACAACAGGAAGGAGCAGTTCTCGGAAACCGGAACATTCACCACCGGTTCCACGAGCATACCTTCAGTTGCATTCAACAAGATGGAGAATGTGGCCACCACACTCTTCTCCGTATCAGGAACGGTAACCGATTACGGAAACGATCCTGACGTTGAATGCGGCTTCTATTTCGGGACGAGCGAAGGGAGCATGTCCGAGCAACTGCTTTCTGACAAAATCGATGAGGCCGATGTGTTCATCGTGAGGAAAAGAGGGCTGACCAAGGAGACAAAGTACTTCATCCGGCCTTTTGTAAGGAATTATAGCGGAGAAGCGACGGGCGAGACCGTATCTCTCGTGACAGGGCCTGAAAGCGAGCCGCATCTGGAAGTCGTACTCCCTACTTACAAGGAGATACTCCGCGATGTCACCACCTCGTCCCTCAAACTGAAGGCTTATCTGAATTCGGACGGAGGTCTTGAAGTCCAGGAGTGCGGAGTATATTACAGCAAGAATCCGGAGTCTCTTGACAGCAAGGCCAAAGGCGAGATTTCGGGAGAATATGCAGACTCCATTTACGTGGACATTACAGGTCTCAACTCCGGAGATGTCATCTATTACCGGTTCTTCGCAAAGAACGCGAAGGGAGAATATGCCGCACCGATGGAATCAGCCGGAACGAAGATTGAAATCCCGGCATGGGAGAATGCAGGAGCGAACATGGATGCCGGAGCGCCTAACAACTGGATACAGAGGAGTGCCACGCTCACGGAGGTATACTACGAGCAACCTCCTGTCACGGTAACGGAAAGCGACGGGAAGAAATACAAATACTATTTCCTCGACAGGAATCTGGGAGCGACGAAAGTGGTGGAGAGCGCATCTGTCAGCAACAATATGGACATGATAGGCTCATGCTACGTATATTCCTATCCAAAACCAGGGGCCGTACCTTCGACAGGTACTGTGGCCCAGGCAAAATTCGGATATATAAACAGCAATCCTATCCAGAAAGGATGTCTCAACTGGAATGATCCTCAATACACCCCGGCACCTGCTAATTATTTCATACCTACAAGGGCCGAATGGAGTGCACTTATAGAATCATTGCCTGCATCCCAGAGGAATCTGACAGGCGTGTTCAGGCTCATCAGAATCGGAAAGACCGGAAACAGGCCTCAGAACGGAGGTGTATTCCAAAAGAGTATTCATTATGCTACGCTGTTCTGCGCTGACAATGACAAGGACACCGGCATAAGGGCCACCTTCCAGGCAAGGGATACGGATTCCGACTCTGAATTCTCCGGAGCCCCTTATATGGTGGTCGCAGTGGACAACACGTCGTGCATCAACAGCACCCTTGCAGAAAGAGGTGGAGCAAGTGTCAGATGTTTCAGAAAGATGGCAGTAGAATGATGGGGAGGATGAATATTGCTGAAGGAAGTATCATGCTGGCGGCATT
Source organism: Candidatus Cryptobacteroides sp. (assembly GCA_051869955.1). Taxonomy (GTDB): domain Bacteria; phylum Bacteroidota; class Bacteroidia; order Bacteroidales; family UBA932; genus Cryptobacteroides. Next base: position 378 of record JBJEBJ010000100.1, on the reverse strand, counting down.
GTCCGCCGGCATGATTGCAGGCCCGGATGCCAGAGCGGGAGAGCGAAAAGGTTCCGGACCAAATGTGATAATGATTTCAGTGGATGACTGGAACATGATGCTCGGAGGGGCATTCAATTGCGGAATGGCTGTCACTCCGAATCTGAACAAGCTGATGGACAGGGGTATGAGTTTCCTGAACTGTTGTACTGCCGCTTCGTTCAGCACACCTTCCAGAACGGCGCTGATGACAGGAATGGCACCATGGAAAAGCGGATGCTACGAAAACCAGCCTCATCTTTTCAATATTCCAGACCGGATAACAATCGACGAACTGTTCAGGGCTGTAGATGGTAACGTAGATTTCCCCCAGATAGTAATTGAAAAAGGGGCCACGAA
>JBJEBJ010000099.1:0-29870 GCA_051869955.1 Candidatus Cryptobacteroides sp. | reverse complement strand
GTTGTAAGTAATTGAAATTTATATAATTGTTAAATTTTTAACGAAGTATTGTTATCTGGCTCACGCCATTTATTAATTCAAATTTCGCATGCCGCAAATTGCTGCTTTCCAGAGGTTTTATTGCTCTGTGCGAGCAAAAGGCCCGCGCGCATTTTTTGTATACGCTACCCTTTTCCTAAATCCCTTTCCCCGGGAAAGGGACTTACCATCGGCCTGAAGGCCTCTAAAGCAGTTGTTTCGCTCTGTGAAACTCATGTTATTAAAAATTTATATATTGCAATATTGCTGCTATTTCTTCAGTTCAAACACATAGGTAATCGTTCCCTCCTGGAGCGGTGGAGCATTTCCGTCCATGTTGAAATGCGTTTCCAATGCAGCTTTTCTTGCTGCGGACCAAAGCGCTGCATTGTTGACAGTAGTGCCAGTAGCCCCTGCCTGTGCCTTCGTGACATTTCCGTACTGGTCCACCAGAATGCTTACAACCACTATGCCTGCGTCCTGTACAGTATATTCGGGCTTTACTATTGAACCTTTCACGCTTCTTCCCTTGACCACGGCATTCGGCTCCCCGTTCGTCTTCCCGACAGCAGTATTTCCCTGCGCATGGCCCTCCTTGAGAGCGTCGCTCACTTTCCTTGCAGTCTGTGCGGCAAGAGTGTCCTTGTCCGTCTTGTTGTCCGGTGCATGGAACAGTGCTTTCCTGTTTATCTCCTTCTCCCGCGGAGGCTCGTATTTCTCCACATCCCCGAAATCGTCCACCGTGGCTTCCGGTGCCTCATTGGCCTTCGTGCCCTTCTCCTGCGCCTCGGAATGCTGGACGAGTTCCACAGGCTTCGTCTTGTCCGGGTTCTCGGCCTGAGGCCTGCTCCCTTTTTTCTGCTGCACGACTGCCACTCTCTCGTCTTCCTGGGAGAAATCCACGAGGATGCTCTTCTCCTCAGGCGGCGGATATATGTATGTCATTCCGGAAAATACACCGAAAACCGCTACTGTAGCATGCCCGGCGACGGTGCAGGACAATGCGATGATAGTGGCGGTTCTTTCTGTCCGGTTGCGTATTTCCTGAAATTTTTTCATTCTTCAATTCATTCTCCGGCATCATTCCGGCTGGGTGGCGAGAATTACTTTGTAATGATTGCGTTTCGCTATGTTCATTACGGCTACGACCTCTTTCACAGGGACGCTCTCGTCCGCATAGATTGAGAACGTAGGGTCTTCCTGTGCCTGAAGCAGATATACAAGCTCGTCCTCAACTTCTCCGAACGGGATGGCATTCTCGTCCCCGTTGATGTGATAAGAATATGTGCCGTCGTTCCAGTCCTTGATTGATACGCTCACCGTGGCCTTGGCTGAAACCTGCCCGGTGCTCTTCGGCAGCAGGAGCTTCAATGCGTTAGGATTTACGAGCGTGGAAGTTATCAGGAAAAATATGAGCAGCAGGAACACGAGGTCCGTCATGGACGACATCGCGGTATCGGACAGTACTTTGGTTGTTCTTTTGTATGCCATGGCTGATGCTCCTGAATCTTATTCCCCGGTTCCGTTCCCGTTGTCCGCAGGCTCGTGAAGGAGATCCATGAAGTCAATCGTGGCGCTCTCCATCTTGAACACGAGGTCGGATATATTGGATGTGAGGTAGTTGTATCCGAAATAAGCGAGAATACCGACGATGAGACCGCCTACGGTTGTAATCATGGCGGTATAGATTCCGCTTGAGAGCAGGGTGATGTCGATGTTGTTGCCGGCCTGAGACATGTTGAAGAATGCCTGTACCATGCCTATCACCGTGCCGAGGAATCCGATCATCGGGGCACCGCCGGATATGGTCGCAAGGATAGGCAGACCTTTCTCAAGCCTTGCCACTTCGCTGTTTCCAGTGTTCTCGATAGCTGTCTGGATGTCGGAGAGAGGTCTTCCGATTCTCGAGATACCTTTCTCCACCAGTCTTGCCACAGGCGAATCATATCTCTCGCAGAGGCTGATTGCAGCCTTGAGCTTGCCTTCATGGATATAATCCCTGATGTCTCTCATGAAATTGTCATCAATTTTGCCGGCCTGATGAATCATCCACCATTTCTTCCCGAATATATATATCGCTACAAATGAAAGGGCAAGGAGAACAAGCATGAGCCATCCTCCCTTGGCTGCCATGTCCAGAAGTTTCATCTGCTCCTCGTGAGGGACAACTGCCGCCGCTGCCTGGACTGCCATGTCGGCAGAATCGAGTCCGGTCTGTAAAAGATAGAACAACATAGTAAATATCAATAACTTTTAAAATTCCAAAATGCAAATTTAGTCAAAAAATCATGATTTCTGAAAAAAATCTACTCTTTCGAGGAACAAAGCGTGCCCCGGTACGGATTGCCCTGCGTCGGACCTTTTGCAGCCCCTGATGAGTTCCCCTGTCCATTCCGGGGATTTCTTTCCCCGGCCTATCTCCAGCATTGTCCCGACGATGGCCCTGACCATGTTCCTGAGGAATCTGTCGGCGCTGATGCTGAACACCAGATAGTCATTTTCCCCGGCCGGGAATCCCATCATCCGGACGTGGTCCGGGCTATAACTTTCCCATCCTGCACTGAAGACGGTGCAGACGGATGTCCTGTTGTTCCCTCCGGTCTTTTCGAAGCAGCTGAAATCATGCGTCCCGAGAAGATTCCCGCAGGCTTTGTTCATGGACTCCACGTCGAGAGGAAACGTGTAAAGATATGACCTGGATGCAATGAAAGGGTCTTTTCTCCTGTGGAGGAAATATTTGTAGCTTCTCGACGTTGCGCCGAATCTTGCATGGAAGCTTTCATCGGCTGGGGATACCTCGTGGACCACGATTCCTGAGGGCAGGATGGCATTTAATTTGTAGCAAAAATTCGCGGCCTCGGACTCTTCGAGAGGGCGTGCGTCGAAATGTGCGATGTAGTTCACGGCGTTCACTTTCGTGTCGGTCCGTCCTGCACCGGTGACAAGGATCTCCCCGTTCAGGAGAGTCGAAAGAGCTTTCTGAAGACAATCCTGGATTGAGGGTGCATTATTCTGCACCTGCCAGCCGCAGAATGCGTCGCCGTTATAAGAAAGTTGTATGAGGTATCTCATTGCTGAAGAGTTGATGATTTGACCGCAAAGATAATGAAATAAAAATGATATGATAATGGACAGTGTGAATATCAAAGAACTGAATGAGCGCATTCAGAAAGAAAGTGCATTCGTGGACTTGCTCTCCCTCGAGATGGGCAAGGTGATTGTGGGCCAGAAACAGCTTGTGGAGAACCTTCTCATAGGTCTCCTTGCGAATGGCCATATTCTCCTCGAAGGCGTTCCTGGTCTTGCCAAGACATTGGCTATCAATACTCTCTCCCAGGCTGTAAGCGCGAAGTTCAGCAGAATCCAGTTTACTCCGGACCTTCTGCCTGCCGATGTGATAGGAACATTGATTTATTCCCAGAAAAACGAGAGGTTCGAGGTCCACAAGGGACCTGTCTTCGCCAATTTCGTCCTTGCCGACGAGATCAACAGGTCTCCGGCCAAGGTGCAGTCCGCATTGCTCGAGGCCATGCAGGAGCGTCAGGTCACCATTGGCGAGGAGACTTTCAAGCTCCCTGAGCCGTTCCTTGTGATGGCTACCCAGAACCCGATTGAGCAGGAAGGTACATATCCGCTTCCTGAGGCTCAGGTGGACAGGTTCATGCTCAAGGTGGTGGTCTCCTATCCGAAGAAGGAGGAGGAGCGCCAGATCATCCGCATGAACAATTCCGGGGAATTCCCGAAGGCGCAGCCTGTAGTATCTCCTGAGGACATTGTAAGGGCACGCCAGGTAGTCCGGGACGTGTATATGGACGAGAAAATCGAAAGATATATCGTGGACATTGTATATGCGACGAGGACTCCGGAGGACTACAATCTCAAGTCTCTCTCAGGGCTCATATCATACGGAGCTTCTCCTCGTGCAAGCATTTCCCTCTCCATGGCAGCCAAGGCATACGCATTCATCAAGCGCAGGGGCTATGTCATTCCTGAGGATGTCCGTGCGGTATGCAACGAAGTGCTCCGTCATCGTATCGGCCTGACTTATGAGGCTGAGGCAGAAAATGTTACGACGGAGAATATCATTTCCCAGGTGCTGAACGCGGTTATCGTGCCGTAGCCGGGCGCCTGTTAATATTGCGTCGACATGGATTCGAACACCAGTGCAGCAGACCTTCTGAAAAAGGTCCGGAAAATAGAAATCAAGACCAAGGCGCTTTCCCATCAGATTTTCGCCGGTGAGTATCATTCTGCATTCAAGGGACGCGGAATGGCTTTCAGCGAGGTCAGGGAGTACCAGTACGGGGATGACGTGCGCAATATGGACTGGAATGTCACGGCGCGTCTCCGCTCTCCGTATGTCAAGGTCTTCGAGGAGGAGAGGGAGATGACGGTCATGCTGCTCATAGACATAAGCCGTTCCGGTTTCTTCGGGACCGAGGGGAGCACGAAAAGAGATCTCATTGCGGAAATCGCGGCTGTCCTGTCTTTCTCCGCCATTATAAACAATGACAAAGTCGGTGCCTTGTTTTTCAGCGACAGGGTGGAGGAATTCATTCCTCCGCGAAAGGGGCGCGGCCATCTGCTGCACATTATCAGGGAGATAATCGGCTTGCAGCCGAAATCTTCCGGCACGGACATAGGGGAGGCTCTGCGTTTCCTTACCAATGCCATCAAGCAGAAATGTACGGCTTTCGTGCTCTCTGACATGATGGATGCCGGGCCTGACGGTTCTCCGAGATATGAAGACGCCCTCAAGGTGGCGGTGAACCGTCACGACATATCTGTGATCAAGGTCTTTGACGGCAGGGAACGTACAATTCCTGATGTCGGCCTTGTGCATGTGAAGGACTCCGAGACAGGAAGGACGGCATGGGTCAATACATCCAGCGCGAAAGTCCGCAGGGCGTATTCGGAATCGGTGCAGGCCGCTGATGCTGCCGCCCTCAAGCTGTTCCGGAGATATCAGGTGGACAATGTGGAGATAGCCACGGGCTCCGACTATGTGAAGGGCCTCATGGCATTTTTCGGAAGGAGGTGAGTATGAAGGGTATTTTAAAGACAATTTCTGCTGCCGCAGTCGTGCTGGCTGTTGCTGTCACGGCAGGAGCTGAGCCTGGGAGAAAGGATGCGGGAGACGCTTTCCTGATGCAGATCCGGGAAAGGGATTCGGTGCTGATTGCCGACCAATTGCTTTACGGATTCCGGATTGACGGACTGCCTGAAGGGGCCGGACTGTTCCTGCCGGACTGTTCGAAGATGTTCTCCGACAGCATCATGGTCCTTTCGGGCTGGAAACTGGACACGCTCAAGGTCAGGAAAAAGCAGGGTATAGCCGATATTTCCGGTTCGGTGGTGATTACATCTTTCGAAGAAGGGGAATACAGGCTTCCGGACCTTGCCGTAGTCAGGGAGCTTCCAGGAGGGGAATCCGATACGCTGGTATTCAAGGGCGTGACCCTCGACGTGAGGACAATGCCGGTGGATACCGCCACGTTCGTGCCTCATGACATAAAGGGACAGATACGTTATCCTATTACATTTGCGGAGATTCTGCCGTATCTTGCGGCATTGCATCTTGCCGCTCTCATAGCAGTTCTTGTATGGGCCCTGATTTCGGTCAGGCGCAAGCAGAGGACAGGAGTCACGGGAGCAGCCCAGGAACCGCCTTATATCGTGGCCCTCAGGGGATTGGACAAGTTCCGCGGAAACAAATACTGGGCTCCGGACAAGCAGAAATTCTTCTACAGCGGGGTCACTGACGTGCTCAGGGAATATATTTCATCGCGTTTTGGAGTCGGTGCGATGGAGATGACCACGGCTGAGATATTCGACGGGCTGAAGGACAAGGATATAGAACCTGCCCTCAGGGACGAGGCCCTGGAACTGTTCAGGACTTCGGATCTGGTGAAGTTCGCGAAGATGACAGTATCGGACGAGGAAAACATGAAGGCCGTCCCGGCTGCCGTGCGTTTCGTGACGGCTACATGGAAGACAGAAGAAGAAAAGGAGGAAGGAAATGTTCTTTGAGTATCCTGAATTGTTGTGGCTGCTTGCAGTGCCAGTGCTCCTCGTGCTCCATTATATCTATATAGAGCTTGCGGGGCGCCGTCCTCATCTGCGGGTTTCGTCCATAGGACCCTGGAAGGCCGGAGGTAATTCAGTTTACGGGGTCATCCGCCATATTCCCATGGTACTCAGGACAATCGCCCTGGTGATGATGGTCATCGCGATTGCGCGGCCGCGTTCCTCCACGCAGATGGAGAAGATTGACACCGAGGGAATCGACATTGTCCTGGCGATGGACGTTTCCACCAGTATGCTTGCGAGGGATTTCACCCCCGACAGGATAAGTGCGGCCAAGGACATTGCCATAGAATTCATTGCGCAGAGGCCTTCCGACCGTATCGGAATCGTGGTTTTTGCAGGAGAAAGCTACACCCAGTGTCCGCTTACGACCGATAGGGCTACATTGATAAACCTCATGAAGGAGGTCGAGACCGGAGTCATCGATGACGGTACTGCAATCGGAAACGGACTTGCAACGGCCGTGGCGAGGATGCAGGGTTCCGATGCGAAGAGCCGGGTGGTGATTCTCCTGACTGACGGTGTGAACAACAGCGGAGAAATCACTCCTCAGAATGCGGCTGACATTGCCCGGACATACGGGGTGAGGGTTTATACCATAGGTGTGGGTGCCAACGGGACTGCTCCGTATCCGGTCATAACTCCATGGGGTGTGGAGATGAAGAATGTCGAGGTCGAGATTGACGAGGACCTGCTCAGGAACATCGCCGAGATTACCGGAGGCCGTTATTTCCGTGCTACGGACAATACCAAGCTCACCGAGATTTACAGCGAAATCAACAAGATGGAGAAGGCCCGCACGACAATCGACAGTTTCCCTGTTTATAAGGAATTGTATTACAAATACGGACTTGTGGCTCTGCTCTGTCTCGTGGCAGAAGCGCTGCTGAGCCTTTTTGTACTTCGCAGGCTTCCGTAGAAAAAGGAGAATGTCATGATATATTTTGCTCAGGCCAGATTTCTTGTGTTATTGCTCGCAGTGCCGCTGATACCGGTGCTTTACGGGGTCATGCGCTATCTCAGGAAGAAGCGTCTGCTCCGTTTCGGTGACGGGGAACTGGTGGCGAGGCTGATGCCGTCATGGTCAGGTACCAAGGGTTGGGTGAGGACGATATTGTTCACTCTTGCATTCATGTTTTTCGTGATAGGCATGGCGAGACCCCAGATAGGAGCGAAGCTCAAGGAGCACCAGAGCAGGGGAGCGGAGGTAATGATTGCCCTGGACGTCTCCAACTCGATGCTCGCCCGGGATTATTCCCCGAACCGTCTCGACAGGGCCAAGCTCGCGATTTCCAGACTGGTGGACAAGCTTGACGGGGACAGGATTGGCCTTGTCCTCTTTGCCGGGACATCTTTCGTACAGCTTCCGATCACCACTGACTATGTGTCGGCCAAGATGTTCCTGAACAGCATTTCCACTTCGTCAATCCCGGTCCAGGGAACGGCAATCGGAGAGGCTGTGAACACATGTATCCGCAGTTTCAGCGCCCAGAGTGAGAAAAGCAGGGCGATAGTGGTCATAACCGACGGGGAGAACCATGAGGACGACCCGGTGGAGGCTGCACGGCAGGCTGCGGAAATGGGTATTTCTGTATATACCATAGGAGTCGGATCCGTTGAGGGCCAGCCGATTCCGGTGAACGGGGAATTGCTCAAGGACCAGGACGGCAATATAGTCGTCACCAAGCTCGACGAGAATACTTTGCGGGAGGTGGCGAAGGCCGGCAACGGCCTGTATGTACGTGCAGGGAACGAGGAATTCGGACTGAACCCGGTCATCTCCGAGATACGCAAGCTCGAGGACGAGCAGTTCAACTCCGTGGTCTTCGAGGAATATGACGAGCAGTACATGTATTTCTTCGGGATAGCATTCGTCCTGCTTGTAATCCAGATGCTTGTCGGGGAACGCAGGATGTTCAGGCATTTGTTTGACAGATAATGAATCGGATTTTGATATGAAGAAAGTTCTGCATATATTGGCGGCGTTTCTGCTTTTTACCGTGACGGCCCAGGCCCAGGTGGACAGGAAGGATGTCCGTGCCGGCAACCGCCAGTTCCGGAAGGAGAATTACAAGGAAGCCGACATATCATACAGGAAGGCACTTGTCAAGGATTCGCTTTCGGTGGCGGGCAATTACAATCTTGCTTCCGTCCTCTACAGGCAGGAGCAGTATGACGAGGCCGGCAAGACGATGGACCGCCTGAAGGATATTGCCCCGGGACATCCGCAAGGGGCTGACTGTTACTTCAATGCCGGAGATATTGCGCTTGCGCGGAAGGACTACGGGGCTGCGGTCGAGGCTTTCATGAAATCCCTGATCCTGAATCCGGACGACCTGCAGGCCAAGGAGAACTACATCTATGCGAAGAAGATGTTGCAGGACCAGCAGCAGAACGGAGGAGGCCAGGGAGGCCAGAACGACCAGTCTGGGGGAGACAATGAAAATGACGGCCAGGGCAATGATGACAATCAGGACCAGTCCGGAAATGACAATCAGGGCAATATGGACAGCCAGGACGGCAATGACGGGAACAATGACAGGAATCAGGGCGACAACCGGCAGGGCCAGGCCCAGAAACAGCCGGTGAATATCTCCCCCCAGCAGGCCCAGCAGATGCTCAAGGCCATACAGGCCAAGGAAAAGGCTACCCAGGAGAAAGTGAACAGGGAGAAGGCTGAAAACTTGAAATCAAGACAGAAGGAGAAGAACTGGTAATATGGACAGTAAGATTTTTCACGGGAAAATGACAGGTGCATGCAGGGCTGTTGCAGTGCTTGCGGCAGTCGTAATGACATGGTTTTCTGCGGCTGCGCAGACCTCCATCAAGGTGGATGCGCCGAATATGGTGGGGGCTGACGAGCAGTTCAATGTGACATTTATCATCGAGGGGGAGGACAGGCCGTCCTCGTTCAACTGGGACCATGGTGATGACTTCAAGCTCATCTGGGGCCCCCAGCAGGGTTCTTCCACGAGCCTGACCATAACGAACGGCAAACGTGTGAAGTCCTCCCAGTTTACCTATAGCTATATTGTCAAGCCTGTCAGGACCGGGAAATGCACTATTCAGCCGGCAGTCGCCAAAATAAAGAATTCCGAGATTACATCCCAGTCCGTGACTGTGGACGTGCTCGATTCCGGATCCTCTTCATCCGGTCAGCAGGCGGGTTCTTCACAGGGTGCGTCGCAGGGTTCTACGGCGAAAAAGGCCGTAGGTGATATCTCTTCGGATGACCTGTATCTGAAACTCTCCCTGAGCCGTTCCAATGTAGTCCTCGGGGAGCCGGTTACTGCCGAACTGAAGCTCTACCAGAGAGTGGACATAGCCGGTTTTGAAGGTGCCAAGTTCCCTTCCTTCAACGGGTTCTGGAGCCAGGAAACAGCCGCTCCGTCCAATATCGAGTTCCACAGGGAGGAGGTAGGCGGCCAGATTTACAACGCCGCACTGCTCAGGAGATATGTGCTGATTCCGCAGCAGGCCGGCAAACTCACCATCGACCCTGCCGAGCTGATGTGCTTAGTGAATGTCAGGACTTCTTCCAGGACTTCCAACAGCATTTTCGACAGTTTCTTCGATGACGGATACAGGACCGTAAGGCAGCGTATCTACTCCAAGGCGGTCACTGTGGACGTAAAGCCGCTCCCTCCAGGTGCTCCTGCCGATTTCGGCGGAGGAGTGGGCAGTTTCAAGATTTCAGTACGGCTTTCCAAGGACCAGCTGAAGACTCACGAGGCTACGTCGCTCATCGTGACGCTTTCCGGAACCGGCAATGTATCCCTGCTCGAGGCTCCGAAGCTGGATTTCCCTCCTGACCTGGAGGTCTATGACACGAAGATTACAGAGAATACGGACAAGTCCACCGGCGGTACGACCGGAAGCAAGATCTTTGAATATCCTTTCATTCCGCGCAGCCACGGGGATTTCACCATTGGCCCGGTGAACTATTCATATTATGATGTCAATTCGGGCAAATATGTGACTGTCAGCGCTGGAAATGTGGAATTCACCGTGGAGAAAGGCAGTGCCGCGGACAAGTCGCCAGTATCCGGAACCCCGTCTGTAACAGCCCCGGACAGGAAGGGTGTGAAGAATCTCGGGGAGGATATACGTTTCATAGTCAGGGATGCGCCGGACTTCTCTTTCAGGAAAGTATTCCTCGTGGACAGGTGGTATTTTTGGTGCATTGCAGCGTTGCTTGTGCTTATTGCTGCCGGAATACTATATGTTTTCAAGGGTCTCGAGGCAAGACGTGCCGATGTCGCTGGTACGAGGAACAGACGGGCGACCAAGATGGCTCTTGCACGCCTGAAGACTGCCCAGGGTTATCTCAAGGAGAATCTCTATGCCGCTTTCTATGAGGAGCTTCACAAGGCCCTGCTCGGATATGTTTCAGACAAGCTCAATATCGGCATGGAAAATCTGAACAAGGACAATATTGCATCCCGCCTTTCTGACGGCGGTGTGGCCGGCAGCCTTGTTGAGGAACTTACAGGCCTTCTTGACGCATGCGAGTTCGCCCGCTATTCCCCGGATTCGGGCAATGAAGCCATGACAGAACATTACAATCAGGCCGTGAAAGTCATATCATCCATTGATTCCATCATGAAATCGCACAAAAAATCTCCTTCTGCCGCAGGAACGGCCCTTTCAGTGCTTTTGCTCATGGCTCTGCCTGCCGTGTCGGAGGCTGCCAACGATTCTTATCTGGATTCGCTCTGGAACAGGGGAGTCGGGACCTACAGCAACGGTCAGTGGCAGGAATCCATAGATGCTTGGGAATCAGCGCTGAATGCAGGAGTGGAGAATCCGGAACTGTATTACAATCTCGGCAATGCCTATTTCAAGGCTTCTGAAAATGCCCGGGCGATCCTGAACTACGAGAGAGCCTTGAAACTCGACCCGTCTTTCTCCGATGCAAGATTCAATCTGGAGCTGGCATCCTCCCTGATCCAGGACAAGATAGACGCGGTTCCTGAATTTGTGCTCAAGAGCTGGGCAAGGAAACTGTGCTATGTCATGAATTCAGATGCCTGGGCCGTTATTTCCATATTGTTCCTTGCCGTTTTCCTCGGTCTTCTCATACTCTTTGCGAGAGGTGCCACGCCGGGGCTCAGAAGGCTGGGATTTTACGGTGCCATTGTTGTAATCCTCATGGCTGCCGGAAGTTACGGAATGGCCCGCTGGCAGAGGAATATGTATATCAAGGCTGACTATGCCATAGTGATGAGACCGGTTTCATCCGTGAAGAGTTCACCTTCCGCAGAATCCTCCAAGGACCTGTTCGTGCTTCACGAGGGAACCAAGGTCAGCATCCTGGACTCCGTAGGGAAATGGTACAATATCTCGCTTTCTGACGGAAGGCAGGGATGGATACCGGAGTCGGACATCGAGATTATTTGAGTATATTGATATTTTCTATGAGACCTGGAATAATGTTGTCCGCCGCCATGTTGCTTTTCATGGCGCGGACTGCTGCGTTTGCTGTGGCTCCTGCCGACAGTTCGATCCGCTTCGCATTCATTACCGACACCCATCTTGCGGAAGGAAGCTCTTCAGTCGATGACCTTTCCCGTTGCCTTTGGGACATCAATGCCAATCTTCATCCGGATTTCGTCCTGTTCGGGGGCGATATCACGGATTTCGGAACGGACGAGGAGATAGCTCTCGCCAAGAGAATGATGGATACCCTGAAAGTTCCTTACCATGTGGTCCAGGGCAATCATGACGCCAACTGGTCCGAGAGCGGATGCAATACGTTCAGGAACGTGTTCGGCTATGAACGATTCATCTTCAGGGCCGGAGGATGGCGTTTCATCGGATGCAACAGCGGTCCTGACATGAGGATGGCCCCGGGCCTGGTGCCCCGTGAGACCATGGAGTGGCTCCGCAGTCTTGACGGGGATGAAAAGAGCATTTTCATAAACCATTATCCGATGGACTCCTCGGTGCTGAACTATTTTGACGTCACGAGGGAGCTGAAACGGCTCGACGTGCGCTTCGAGATAGGAGGACATTGGCACAGGAACGTGAAATTCAATTATCAGGGTATCCCGGCCGTGCTCTGCCGCTCGTCGCTTTCCGCAGGGTCGGTTCCGGGATATACTGTAGTAAGGCTTGAGGATGACCATATCTCATTCTCCGAGAGGAGGATATACGGGGAGACCCCGGTGGAGTACGCCCCTTGGTACGAGAAGAATCTGGTGCCTTGCGAGGACAATGTGCATTATGATTCCGACGGGCTTCCGGACGACTATCCATGGATGAGATATGACGTGAACGGACGATATCCGCAAGTCCGGGAGGTATGGAAGAAAGCGTTTGATGCCAATATTGCTGCAGGATTCGCAGTGAAGGGGGATGCCGCATATTTCCCTCTTGCCTCCGGAGAGATGAAGTCAGTGTCCTTGAAGGACGGTTCCGTGAAATGGACTGCAACCTTCCCCGGAAAGATATATTCCACCCCTGCCGTTTCCGGCAATCTGCTTGTCTTCGGCTGCTCGGACGGCAATGTCTATGCCCTGAATACCCCGGACGGATCCGTGAAATGGAAATACAAGACGGGGAAATCTGTCCTGGCATCACCTCTGATAATGGACGGCAAGGTGTATATAGGCGGGTCTGACGGGGCGTTCCGTGCCATCGACCTGAAGACGGGTTCTGCAGTGTGGACATATACCGGAGTCGAAGGACATGCAGTGTCCACCCCTTACGGCGATGAGTCAAGGATTGTATTCGGTACCTGGGGACGTAGCCTGTATTCGCTTGATCCGCGTACCGGAAGGGAACAATGGGTATGGTACGTGAAGAAGCCGTCGAGGATGTATTCTCCTGCATCCACAGTGCCGCTGTGTGCTGCAGGACGCATATTTGTCGCAGTTCCTGACCGGAAAGTCTATGCAGTGGATGCTGCCACTGGAAAGGAATTGTTCCGTGTGGACGGAGGGCGTGACGCCATAGGCCTGAGCAGTGACGGAAGTACCATATTCTCTAAGGTAATGTTCGGCAGGGCCTATGCATTTCCTGCTTCTGTGCCTGCCCCTGCTGCCGGAGGAGAGCTTTCAAATGACCTGAAAATCTGGGAAGTGAGGGACAGTACCGGATATGACATTGCCCCGTCGGCTCTCACCGAGAAGGACGGTGTCCTGTACATTCCTACTGACAAGGGCAATATCATCGCCCTGGATTCTTCCGACGGCTCGTTCCTGTGGGCCCATAAATTCTCGGTTGCGCTGGTAAATCCGCTGAAGGTCTTGACAAAAGGTAAAAAAACCTTTATATTAGCATCGGCTATGGACGGCACCGTCACATTGCTTGAATATTAATGACTCCAAAACTAATATTTATGAATATCCTTAGAACATTGACACTCACGGCTTTGCTGGCCGCGATCCCTGTGTCGGCGATTTCATCCGGAAAAAAAGTCATGGAAGACTGGCAGGACCCGGGCGTTTTCGAAATAAACCGTCTTCCGATGCGTGCCACCTTCACCACTGACCAACAGAAGACATTGTCCCTGAACGGAGAATGGCAGTTCAATCTCTGCGACACGCCTTCTTCCCGTACAATGGGATTCGAGGCACCGGACTTCGACGATTCCGCATGGGGGACGATTCCTGTCCCGGGAATGTGGGAGCTGAACGGATACGGCGATGCCCTCTATCTGAATGTGGGCTATGCCTGGAGAGGACATTTTGACAACAATCCTCCTTTCGTTCCCGAGGAGCGCAATTTCGTGGGCCAGTACCGCAGGACCTTCGACGTGCCTTCAGACTGGAGCGGAAAGCAGATCGCCCTCTGCATCGGCTCCGCCACATCCAACGTAAGGGTATGGGTGAACGGCAAAGCCGTCGGCTACAGCGAGGACAGCAAGCTCGAGGCCAGATTTGACATTACTTCATTCGTGAAACCGGGCAGGAACAGCATCGCACTGGAAGTATTCCGCTGGTGTGACGGTACCTATCTCGAGGACCAGGATTTCTGGCGCTTCACCGGTATCGCCCGCGGTGTCTATGTATATACCCGCGAAAAGAAAAGGCTCGAGGATGTGAATGTCAAGGCCGATATGGACGGTAACCTCTCCGTTCTCGCGAAGGTTACCCATGGAATTGTATCCCTTGATTATGAGGTGGTTGCACCTGACGGAAAGACCGTATCTTCATTCTCTTGCGGAGTCGGCAGGACTGCCGTGAAGGAAAAGGACGGATGCCTTGCGGTAAGCGCTGATACGAAAGTGGATTCTCCTCTGCTCTGGAGCGCCGAGTCACCGGACCTCTATACATTGAAAGTCAAGGCTTCCGACAAGACGGGAGTAGTCGAGAGCACTTCCATAGATTTCGGTTTCCGCACCGTGGAGATCAGGAACGTACAGCTTCTCGTGAACGGAAAGCCTGTCCTCATCAAGGGTACGGACCGCCACGAACTGAATCCACACAATGGCTACGTGCTCACAGAGGCTGACATGATTCGCGATATCGAAGTGATGAAGCAGCTCAATATCAATGCAGTACGTACGAGCCACTATCCGAATGACCCGGTATGGTACGCCCTCTGCGACAAATACGGAATCTATGTGGTGGACGAAGCCAATGTGGAGTCCCACGGAATGGGTTATGGAGACGAATCCCTGGCTCACAGGGCCGATTTCAAGGCTGCCCATCTCTCGAGGAACAGCAGGATGGTATTCAGGGATATCAATCATCCTTCTGTAGTAGTATGGAGTCTCGGAAACGAGGCTGGAAACGGTGACAACTTCAGGGCCTGCTATGACTGGGTGAAGTCCTATGACCCTACCAGGCCGGTTCAGTACGAGAGGGCCAAGAAAGAGTACAACACCGATATCTTCTGCCCTATGTACATGTCTCCTGACGCCTGCGTGCGATATCTCGAGAACAATCCCGGGAAGCCTCTCATCCAGTGCGAATATGCTCATGCGATGGGCAATTCGGTCGGCAATTTCAAGGAGTACTGGGACCTCGTGCGCAAATATCCTTCATACCAGGGAGGTTTCATCTGGGATTTCGAGGACCAAGCTGTATATCATTCAGTATCTCCTGAAAAATACGGTACGGACCATATTTTCATATTCGGCGGAGACCTGAATGACTACGACCCTTCTGACGGCTCGTTCAACTGCAACGGCTTCGTAACCGCGGACAGGCAGTTCCATCCTTCGGCATACGAAATCAGGTACCAGTACCGTTCGATTCTCACTTCC
Organism: Candidatus Cryptobacteroides sp.; assembly: GCA_051869955.1. Classification (GTDB taxonomy): domain Bacteria; phylum Bacteroidota; class Bacteroidia; order Bacteroidales; family UBA932; genus Cryptobacteroides. The sequence continues at coordinate 14,551 of JBJEBJ010000099.1, read as the reverse complement.
CTTGACGGAAAACAGGACGGAAAAGTCAGGAATGACGATTCCGAATACCGTGTTTCTGTTTATAACGAGAATTTCTTCATAGACCTCTCGAGGTACCGCATGGCATGGGATATCGAGGCTGACGGAGTGAAGGTTCTCAGCGGAGTGGTTCCGGATGTGAATGCTGCTCCGGGAGCTACGACTACGGTCGGTCTCGGAGTAAAAGGACGTGAAATACTTGACGCTGCACGTGTATGCGGTTGCTGCGCAGGCAATAAGGATATCTGTCTCAATGTAAGATGGGAGCTCAAGACCCGCGACGGACTTCTTCCGGCCGGATTTGAAGTTGCATACGACCAGATTGTCCTTCAGGAAGCCCCTGTTTCCGCATTTGCGGCCAATTCCGCTGCCGTATGCGCGAAGGCCGTGCCTGCATTCGTTGACGGAGATTCTTCCGCTGCATTCTCAGGCCAATATGCTTCCGATGGTACTGCCGCAAGACACGCCCATACCTGGAAAGCTGTCTTCGACAAGGCTACCGGTGCTCTTTCAAGCTATGTTAATGACGGCCGTGAAATGCTCTCGGAGCCTCTCGTGCCTACATTCTGGAGGGCTCCTGTGGAAAATGACATGGGTGCGGGCCTTCACAACAAGCTCAAGATGTGGAGAGACCCTGATTTCACCCCTCGCTCTTTCAATGTCGTTGAATCCGGAGACCATTATACACTGGAAGTCGCCTTCCGTCCGTTCGGTGATGTCTGCGACCTCGTGATGACATACGATATATATTCGGACGGTTCAATAGTATGTTCGGAGAAGATGACCGATGCCGGCAGCCTTGCCAAGGCTCCTGACATGTTCCGTTACGGAATGAAATTCACGATGCCAGGCAGGTACTCTACTCTCGACTATTACGGTTACGGTCCTTGGGAGAACTATTGCGACCGCCATTCCGCAGCCCTTGTCGGACGTTATGTGCAGCCTGTTGCCGAGCAGTACCATTACGGCTATCCTCGCACCCAGGAATCTGGCACGAAAACCGGGCTCAAGTGGCTGAGGGTGCTCGATCCTGCAGGAAAGGGTATTGAGGTGACATCTGACATCAGGTTCAGCGGCTCCGCACTTCCGTTCAGCCAGGAGGAGCTCGACTGCACCCGCATTGACCCTAATCCGAGACCGAACCCGACTAATACCCAGCAGGGAATTCCTCGCCATTCTCTCGAACTCCTTCCTCTTGCTCACAATGACAACCGTTCTCTCGGACGTACTTGCGTGAACTTCGAACTCAAGCAGATGGGTGTGGCCGGAATTGACTCATGGGGATCTCTTCCGCTGGAACCTTACAGGCTCCACGCTGGTGAAATGGAATTCAGGTTCGTCATCAGGCCTCTGTAGGCCGGTGTTTTCCAGTCAGGCGGAAATGCCAGAGGACAATGCCTGCCGTGACGGAGATGTTCAGGGAATGCTTGGTCCCGTACTGAGGTATCTCGAGCACTCCGTCGGAGGCATCCACCACTTCCTGGCTGACCCCGTCCACCTCGTTACCGAACACAAGGGCGTATTTCCGGCCGGGTTCCGGAACGAACTCGTCCAGCATGACTGAATCTACAGCTTGCTCCACGCTGAGGATTGTATAACCCTCGGCGTGGAGTTTTTTTATGGCATCTGAAGTCTCCTTGCAATATTCCCAGTCCACGCTGAATTCGGCCCCGAGGGCGGATTTGTGTATCTCGGCGGATGGAGGTGTGGCGCATATCCCGCAGAGGAATATCCTGTCAGCCTTGAATGAGTCCGCGCTCCTGAATACCGAGCCCACATTGTGTGCGCTGCGGATGTTGTCCAAAACTATTACAATGCCGGATTCAGGGAGCATTTTGTATTCCTCTGCCGAGACCCTGTTCAGCTCTATGTTCAATAATTTTCTGTGTTCCATGATCATGGTTCAATGTGCAAATCTGCACATCAGTATTTATGCCCAGCATCATTGAGTTCTTCCCGGGTCAGTGGCCTTCTGTCAAGTTTGTACCATGCGTAGGCAATGTATGCCATGACAAAAGGTATTATAAGGGATACGACCGACATTGTCCTTAGCGTGAACTCGCTGGAGCAACTGTTCGAAATGGTGAGTGAACTCTGGATATCGGCTGTTGACGGATAGTATGCGGTTCCGTTGAGGCCGGCAATGTGGAACAGGGCCATTACAGTGAGCACGGTTCCGGGTGCGGTAAACCATATTCCCTTTCGGAATCCCTTGCGTGCCAGGGTGAGGGTGATGCCGGTTACAATCAGCACCGCACCTGCAATGAAAATAGCCAGAACGGCAGGCATCATGAGGAAGTTGTGGAGATATTTACATTTTTCCATTGACACGGTCCCGTCCGGAGCCACTGCAAATCCTTCCATTGTCAAAAGCAGTACAAGAACCGGGATGAGGAATAACAGGAACAATACAAATGTGATTCTGAGTTTCTTCCTCAATACTCCAGCGAGTTTGTCGTCATCCACGTTGTTTATCAGATACAATGCTCCCAGACACATAGTGAGGAACATTACCGTTAGTCCCATCCCGACATTGAAAGGATTGGCCACGGCTTCAAGTCCGTGCCAGTTGCTGGTCCAGGTACTGATAACGGGGGAAAGTGAGTCCGCTGCGGCATTCTTGTCCACGATGAACTGGGAGCCAGTGAAGAAGGTGCCTACCGCTGTCCCGATAAGGAGAGGAGCAAGGCAGCCGTTGATGGTCAGGAATACTCTGAACGTGGTCTTGCCGAGGATGTTGCCGACTTTGCTCTGGAATTCGTATGAGACAGCCTGGAACACGAAAGTAATGAGAATCAGCACCCAGACCCAATATGCCCCGGAAAAGCTCGTGCTGTAGAAGAGCGGAAATGATGCAAAGAAAGCACCACCGAAAAGTACAAGGGTAGTGAACGTAAATTCCCATTTCCGCCCTGTCGAATTGACTATCAGCTGTTTATCTTCTTCTGATTTTCCTGCGGTGAAAATCAGGGCGTTGCCACCCTGCACAAAAAGAAGAAATACGAGAAGTCCTCCCAGAATGGAAATGATCAGCCACCAGTATTGCTGAAGAAATGCGTATGTAATCATATATTGTCCTCCTTATTGATTGTTGTCCACTGCTTCGGGTCCCTGCTTGATTGCCTTGAAGAGAATTCTCAGTTCGATGGCAAGGAAGAGCGTGAATACGGCAATGAAAATGAAGAATGTTGTCTGGACGGCTCCGGTATTGAGGCTTGACACAGCCGCACCTACAGGAAGCAGGCCATCGATTGCCCAAGGCTGACGTCCGGCCTCTGCAACAATCCATCCCGCCTGCCCGGCGAGATAAACCAGAGGAATCGACAGCAGGGCGACCCATTGGAGCCATCTCATATTCTCAAGTTTCCCTTTGAATCCGAAGAATAAAACAAGAACCATAAGCAACATCAGGAAGCCTCCGAGACCTACCATGACCCTGAATGACCAATATATCAAAGGTACATTTGGTACAAGGTCTTCCGGCTTTTCAATGTAACCGTAACCGAAGCAGTCCATATTCTCCTCAAGAATTTTCCTTGCCCCGGCTGCGGCCTCAGGGTCATTGTCCTTTAAATTACGGTAGATCTTGAATGCGTCCAGGGCCGACCTGCCCTTGGATATTTTAGCCTCTGCTGATGTATGCTCCACTCCATCTTCATCGATATATCCGTATATAAGGTCGTTTATGCCGGGGACATATCCGTCAATGTCGTGAGTGGCGAGAATCGAGAGCATCCCGGGAATCTCCAGTCCGGGTACAATGGAGAATGAAGCCCGCTGCCCTCCGTCTCTGAGCCCCTCGGCGGCAGCGAGTTTCATCGGCTGGTATTTTGCTGCGTGAATACCGGAGCTGTCGCCCGAGAACATAACTGCAAGTGTTCCGACAATGCCAACAGCCGCTGCGGTCTTTATACTTGCAATTGCAAAGCGGACGTGCCTTTTCCTGAGCAGATACCAGCAGCTTACGCCAATGACGAAGATGGAACCGGTCATCCATCCGCTGAACCATGAGTGGAGGAACTTGCTGATGGCCACAGGGTTAAGAGCTACTGCCCAGAAGTCGACCATCTCGTTCCGGACAGTGTCAGGGTTGAATTCCATTCCGACTGGATGCTGCATCCAGGCATTTGCGACAAGAATCCAAATTGCGGAGACAGCTGCTCCGATGCCTGTGAGCCAGGTTGACGCAAGGTGGAACTTTTTGCTTACCTTATCCCATCCGAAATACATAACTGCGACAAATGTAGCCTCGATGAAGAATGCGATGATTCCCTCAATGGCAAGCGGTGCCCCGAAAATGTCCCCGACGAACCAGGAGTAGTTGCTCCAATTGGTCCCGAATTCAAATTCGAGAATAAGTCCTGTTGCTATGCCCACCGCAAAATTGATCCCGAACAGTTTCATCCAGAATTTTGCCGTCTGTTTCCAGAAGTCATCCTTCTTGACCACATAAATAGTTTCCATGACTGCCATGATGATGGCAAGTCCAAGGGTCAGCGGTACGAAGACCCAATGATAGCACGCTGTCAATGCGAATTGCGCACGTGACCATCCCAACATTGCTGTATCAACCATTGTTATTGTATTTTAGTGTTTTCATCTGTAAAGTTTTCGGCCTTCTCAACAAGTTGCTGCCCTACAAAGTCGCTTTTCTGTCCATCATTCTTCCCGGCAAGGACGGGCTTGAAGAAGAACAACCTGAGCACGAGAAAGAGAATCGCGACCTTCAGGAGGATGAGCCACCAGAGCTGACGTCCCCAGGTCATGTTCCTGAAACCGTCTATGTACATGTCGGCTATCGCGGCAATCTTTTTTGAAAAAGGCTTTAGCATTCCCAAATTTAAGAAATATTCGGGATTTTGTATCCTGAAATAATAAACAGTTCATTTTTTTCAGATTCCTAAACAATAATTGTCGAAAAGTGCTATCTTTGTGAGACGATTCACCCGAATCGCATAAACATTTTAGTTATGAAACAGGATCTACAGATTTTCGATCTTATACGAAAAGAGAAGGACAGACAGTCCCAGGGGCTGGAGCTGATCGCATCCGAGAACTATGTCACGGCACAGGTGATGGAGGCAATGGGTTCGATATGCACGAACAAATATGCCGAGGGCTACCCGGGCAAGCGCTATTATGGCGGTTGCGAGGTGGTGGACCAGATTGAGCAGCTTGCCATCGACCGTCTCTGCAAGATTTATGGAGCCGAGTATGCGAACGTGCAGCCTCATTCCGGAGCTCAGGCAAACCTTGCGGTGGAAATGGCTGTTCTACGTCATGGCGACACGTTCATGGGCCTGGATCTTTCACAGGGAGGCCATCTCACCCACGGTTCTCCGGTCAATGCTTCCGGTATTCTCTACAAGGCTGTGGCCTATGGGCTTGATCCTGAGACAGGCAGGGTGGATTATGACAAGATGGAGCGTCTCGCCCGGGATTGCCGTCCGAAGCTCATCATCGGAGGTGCATCCGCATATTCCCGTGAATGGGACTATGCAAGGATGAGGGCCATCGCGGACGAAGTCGGGGCCATCTTGTGGATAGACATGGCTCATACTGCTGGACTGATTGCTGCAGGACTTCTCGACAATCCTGTCAAATATGCACACATCGTGACATCCACCACCCACAAGACCTTGCGCGGACCTCGCGGAGGAGTCATCCTGATGGGCAAGGATTTCGACGACCCTCAGGGCAGGACAACTCCTAAGGGAGAGGTGAAGAAGATGTCCCAGATATTGAATTCCAGCGTTTTCCCCGGGGTGCAGGGCGGTCCGCTCGAGCACGTCATAGCTGCCAAGGCAGTAGCTTTCTACGAGGCAATGCAGCCGGAATACGTTGATTACCAGAAGCAGGTGATAAGCAATGCGCAGGCAATGTGTGCAAGGTTCATGTCCAAGGGCTACAAAGTGGTTTCCGGAGGAACGGACAATCATCTCCTGCTCATTGACCTCCGTACCAGATTCCCTGAGGTTACGGGAAGGATTGCCGAGACCGAACTCGTGAAGGCTGATATCACCGTGAACAAGAACATGGTTCCGTTCGACTCACGCTCACCGTTCCAGACTTCGGGCATACGTGTCGGAACACCGGCCGTGACATCGAGGGGATTCGTGGAGAAAGATATGGAAGACATTGTGGAACTGATAGATACAGTGCTTTCTTCGGCATCCGTCCATGTGGGGGCACTGACTGCGAAAGGCGAGCCTACCGAGCAGCAGAAAGCTGAACTTGCCGAGCACAAGGCAGTGGTCGAGGAAGTGCGGCGGAAGGTCCACATGATGACCAGCGGAAGACCTCTGAACAGGTATTGATTCCGTACATTTGATTGATTTTGCACCGCAGTTCTGGACCGGGATGCGGTGCAGATTTTTATTTGAGAATTCCTGATTGTAATGACGAGGATGTTATGAAAGGAAAGTACAACGAAGAAAGAAAATACTCTGCCGGGATAGATATCGCCAGCTATGAGGTGGATTCCCAGTTCAGGCTGAAGCCTGCATCCTTCATGGATATGGCGCAGGAGATAGCATATCTTGCTGCCACTGAGATGGGATTCGGATATGACGACCTTCAGAAAAAGGGGGTCGTATGGGTTCTTTCAAGAATGAACCTGAAATTTTCCAGGCTGCCTCTATGGCGTGAAAGCGTGGTACTCACCACCTGGCACAAAGGTCCCAAAGGGCCGTTCTTCATCAGGGATTTCAAGATGACTTCAGCAACGGGGGAGGTCTTGGTGCTCGGAACGAGTTCCTGGGTGATGATGGATATAGCTTCGAGGAGGCTATGCCGTGCCGAGGACATGATTCCGGACGAGACTTCCTGCAAGGATGACGCGATTGCGGTGCCTGCCGGCAAGGTCGTGATGCCGAAGGGTATCGAACCTGAGATTGTCGGGACACATGAGGTCAGGTATTCGGATGTGGACATAGTAGGCCATACAAACAATACGAGATATGTCGTATGGTCTATGGATACGATTGATTATAACGAACTTAAGAATGCTCCTGTCAAGGAGCTCACCATCAATTTCAACCATGAGACGAGGCCGGGGGAGGCTGTGCAGCTCTGCAAGGCTGTCCTCAGGGATGAAGAATGCGTCTCTTATTATATTGACGGAAGGAGCGGGGACAGGCAGGTGTTCTGTGTGAAAATAGACATTTGATACTATGAACGAACTGTTTTTCGGAACCGGGATAGCGCATACAATCCTGCTTTTTGCGCTCGTGATTGCTACAGGTATTTATCTCGGAAGATTCAAATTCAAAGGCATTTCCATAGGCTCTACATGGATTCTGTTCGTCGGAATCCTTCTGAGCCATTTCGGTTTCAGGGGAGACCCTCATATCCTTGCTTTCATGAAGGACTTCGGGCTTATCCTGTTCGTGTTCTCCATCGGCCTGCAGGTGGGCCCGGGATTCTTCCATACCTTCAGGAAAGGAGGCGTGACCCTTAACCTGCTGGCTGTCACTATGGTAGTGCTTGCAGTCGTGGTCACTGTCGTCCTGCATTTCGTGACGGGGGAAGACCTCAGGATAATGACCGGCGTGATGTCGGGAGCTGTCACCAATACTCCCGGACTCGGTGCCGCCCAGCAGACCCTTTCCGATGCGATGACCGCCGAAGGGATTGCCCAGCAGCAGGTTTCAGCCGCCTCATCTTCATTGGCCTCGGCCTATGCCGTAGCTTACCCGATTGGTGTCCTCGGCGTCATAATGCTTCTGATTATGTTCAAGGCGGTCTTCAAGGTAGACCTCGAGAAGGAGAAGAAGGCTCTGGATGAAGAAGGTGCTTCCGGCAACAATGCTATACGTGCGAGCTATGAGGTTTGCAACCCTGCAGTTTTCGGCATGACGGTGGGCGCTCTCATCAAGGAGGACGGCGGCAGGTTCGTGATATCACGCATTGACAAAGGCGGCGAAATCCAGACTCCCGGCCCGTCCACATTGCTCGAGGAAGGGGACAAAGTCCTGGTAATCACTTCCCAGGCTCACGAGGAACCGGTCAAGATTCTGTTCGGGAAGGAAGTATCCATCCCTTTCAGCGACTGGGTATCCCATGAGAGTTCTCTCGTGGCGAGAAAGATAACCATCACAAGGTCTTCGATGACGGGCAAGAGCCTCCGTACACTGAATGTGAGGTCCGTATATGGAGTCACTGTTACCCGCGTGATAAGGGCCGGAGTGGAACTCGTAGCCGGTCCGAACCTATATCTCCAGATGGGAGACATACTTCTTGTGGTCGGATCAGAGGAGAACATTGACAAGGTGGCCCGGCTGTTCGGAAACAAGGCATCGCGCCTTAGCCATCCTAATCTCGTGCCTATTTTCTTCGGGATTGTCCTTGGAATTTTTTTCGGCTCCATTCCGATCCGTTTCCCGGGCGTTCCGCAGCCTGTGAAGCTCGGACTTGCCGGAGGCCCTCTCATCGTGGCCATCCTGCTCGGATATTTCGGCCCGAAGCTGAAGATAACCACCTACACTACGGCGAGTGCCAACATGATGCTGCGTGAGATAGGAATCTCGTTCTTCCTTGCGGCTGTAGGCCTCGGTGCCGGCGAGAATTTCATAAGTTCCATAGTGAACGGAGGTTACTGGTGGATTCTTTACGGTGCTCTTATCACGATAATACCTATTGTATGCGTGTGCCTGATCGCCCGTCTCGTGTTCAAGCTGAACTTCTATCAGATTTGCGGCCTGATTACCGGTTCCACGACCAATCCGCCGGTGCTTGCATTTGCTCAGGATGCATACGGAACTGATTATACGTCAGTGAATTATGCTACAGTATATCCACTCTCGATGTTTATGCGCGTCCTTGCGGCGCAATTGCTGATACTATTTACATTATAGCTGTGTTCGATCTGGTCTATCCTCCGGAGCCGGCTCCGGTCCTTCCCGTTCCGACTGCGGACAATCCTTCTACCGCCATCGTAGTGGAAGGAGAAATGTTCCCCATCATCAGGGAGAACGGAATTGTCTATGCCCAGGCTTCCCGTGCTTATTGTCACGGGGGCTCTTTTCTGCTGCATCCTGTGGTGCATCTGCATATAATCAACAGGAACAATGAACTTTATCTGCAGAAGCGGTCCATGAAGAAGGACCTGCTTCCGGGAAGATGGGATACTGCGGTAGGGGGACATGTGGATTACGGGGAATATATCTGTGAGGCCCTGCACAGGGAGGCTGCAGAAGAACTCAAGTTCTATGATTTCAACCCGATATCTCTCGGCAATTATGTTTACAGGAGCGACCGGGAGAGGGAATTGGTCAATATCTTCGCGGCCGTCGGCAATTTTTCTCTTCAGCCGGACCTGGATGAGGTGGAGGAAGGACGCTATTGGCCGATGGAGGAGATTGAGGCCAATATCGGCAAGTCAGTCTTCACTCCCAATTTCGAGAGCGAGTTCAGGAAAATCCGCCGTTCCCTCGAGGCGTTGCTGTAGGGCGGCGGACTGAGGTTGAATTTTTACAGATTTTAAATAGCAGATATTCACTTTTTGGCTATATTTGTGTGCTATGAGAAAAAGTGCACGGATATTGGCCGTCTATCTCATCTGCGCTGCGGCCCTTCAGCTCGCTTTCGGAGATTTTCCGGTGGCTGCTTTCTCGTTCCCTGTGAATGCTGCAGTACTATTTGCAGCGGCTGCTGGCTTGTGGGTGCTTTTCAGGGAAAAGCCTTCGTGTACTCTCTCTTCTTGGCTCATTTCGGGCAATACGAGCATTCTTCTCCTGTCAGTTCTTGCCGTGTCCTGTCTCGTCATGGGGCTTGTACGGCAGAACCCGGCCGGAGCGGAATCCGCACATGGATTTCTGGGTGTGCGGAGCATCGTACGTGCCTGGTGGTTCATAGCCATTGTCATTGCATTGATGGCCAATCTTTTCATGGTCATCATCTCCCGGAAGACGGACCTGCGTTTCCTGCTGAACCACGCCGGTGTCCTGCTCGCTCTTGCCGGTGGTTTTGCAGGAGCATCGGACTCATCTGTCATGCGTGCCGCAGTGTACCGGGACAAGCCTTCCCGCGAGGCGTTCAGGATGGACGGGACCCCTGAGGTACTCGAATATGAATTGTCAATGAGCGGATTCACGGTGGAGGATGACGGTTCGGGAGGAGTCCGGAACTATATGGCTGACGTGGTCGTGGACGGTGTGGAGACCAGGATACGGGTGAATCATCCTTACGGCAGGACGCTTTCGGAGGACATATATTTGGTAAGTTACGACAGGTCGGGAGTCGAGCCTCAATATTGCGTGCTCGAAATCGTGCGGCAGCCTTGGAAATATGTCATGTGGACCGGAATCGTCATGATGATGGCAGGAGCAGTGCTGCTTTTTGCCCGTGGAGTGAGGAAAAAGGAGGTGATGTCATGAGCTGGAACGTGTTCTGGATATTCGCCCTCGTGTCGGTCCTGCTTTGGCTTGCCGGGTCGTTATGTGCATTGTACGGCAGGAAGCGACTGTCGGTGATTCTTGTATTTGCCGGCCTGCTCGTGTTCGCAGCATTCATTGCCGGATTCTGGGCCAGTCTCGGCAGGCCTCCTCTCAGGACGAGCGGGGAGACCAGGCTCTGGTATTCCTTCTTCATGATGCTCTCGGCCCTGCTGACATATATGCGTTGGGGATACAGGTGGATACCGGCTTTTTCCCTCGTGGTGGCGTCCGTGTTCATCTGCCTGAACATATTCAAGCCTGAGATTCATGACGAGTCACTGATGCCGGCCCTTCAGAGCTGGTGGTTCGTGCCGCACGTGACCGTATATATGTTCTCGTATTCGGTACTCGGATGTGCTTTTATCATGGCCTGTGCAGGACTTTTCCGGGGAAGCGACACATTCCTGGAACCGTCCGACACGCTCGTGTACATAGGAACCGCATTTCTCTCGCTCGGCATGCTGAGCGGGGCATTGTGGGCGAAACAGGCATGGGGCAATTACTGGAATTGGGACCCGAAGGAGACATGGGCTGCGGTAACATGGTGCATTTACTTGATTTATATACATTTGCGTCTGTCCGGAAAGACTGGGAGGCGCAGGACGAAATGGCTTTATATAGTGCTGATTGCCGGATTTGCGGGATTGCAGATGTGCTGGTGGGGAGTGAATCTGCTGCCTTCTGCAAGGGAGAGCCAGCATGTATATGCCGTGGGAAATAATGTGGAATATAACCAACTCAATTAATAAATAATATGAGAACATCATCAAAAATTCTGATCGGCGCCGGCGTCATCGTGGTGGGACTCGCCATCGTGTACCGCGCTGTGAACTGCGCTCCCGACAAGACTCAGCCGGAGACTGCGCAGATGCTTCAAGTGATCAGGGACGGAGGATGTATGGACTGCCATTCGGCGGATCCTCATCTGCCGTTCTATGCGAATTTCCCTGTAGCCAAAGGGTTGATAATGAAAGATATCAATGACGGCTACAAGTCATTCGACATCGTTCCGATGGCTACCGCCTTCGAGAACGGGACCGCTCCTTCAGAGGTGGATCTCGCGAAGACAGAGAAAGCCGTTATGGACGGGACAATGCCTCTTGCGAAGTATTATCTCATCCATTGGGGATCTTCCCTGACTTCTGCCAAGAAGACAGCCATGCTGGAAGGCATCAAGTCTGTCCGTGCCTCTTTCTGGCCTAACGAGCTTGCTGCAGCTGAGTTTGCCAACGAGACCATCCGTCCGATTCCGGACAAGGTGGATTATGATCCTGCCAAGGCTGCTCTCGGAAAGGAACTCTACAGCGACACGAGGCTCTCAGGTGACGGGACCATTTCCTGTGCATCATGCCATGCCATCGAGACTGCCGGTGTGGACAATGAGCGTTATTCCGACGGTATCAATGGCCAGCTCGGCGGTGTGAATGCGCCTACTACATTCAATTCTGTTTTCAATTTCGTGCAGTTCTGGGACGGACGTGCAGCTGACCTTGCAGAACAGGCAGCAGGACCTCCTCTCAACCCTGTAGAGATGGGAAGCAAGGATTTCGACGAGATTGCAGCTCGCATAGCGGAAGACAAGGAGTTTACGGGCCGTTTCCTCGAAGTATATCCTGAAGGACTCAGCCAGGCTACTATCACTGACGCGATTGCAGAGTACGAGAAGACCCTTCTCACTCCGAATTCGCCGTTCGACCGTTATCTGAAGGGTGACGCTACGGCTATGACTGCAGAGCAGATTGAGGGTTATGAGATTTTCAAGGAATACAATTGTGCCACATGCCATTCCGGTGTGAACATGGGAGGTCTTTCCTATGAGCTCATGGGGCAGAGGGCCAACTATTTCGAGGACAGGGAACTCACTCTCAAGTCAGGTCTTACTGACGGTGACAACGGCCGCTGGGCCCAGACCGGTGATGAGCGTGACCGCTACCGTTTCAAGACTCCGTCCCTGAGGAACGTGGCCCTGACCTGGCCATATTATCATGACGGAAGCGTTGAGACTCTCGAGGAGGCCATCTCCAAGATGTCCACATTCCAGGTGGGCAGGAAGATGTCCGCAGACAAGGTCGCCAAGGTAAAGACCTTCCTCGACGCCCAGACCGGCGAGCTGACCGTCTTCTGATCATCCCCCCGGGAATTTGAAATAATATCCTGAAATAATTCCGGCCCGGAATGCTCTTATGAACGTCCCGGGCCGGTTATTATGTTGACTTCTCGATTTATGGTTCCAACCGTAAAAAATTATTGAAAATTTATGGTTGTAACCGTAAAATGACTATCTTTGTCTCATCATCAATGATTAATTAGTTATGGAGCATGCAGAATTACAACCGTTATATGATAATTATCATAGGAAGATTGCAAAAATCAGTTTGAGATTCAAGCGTTATCTTTATGATCAGATTAATTGGGAGTCCCGCATCATCAGTATAAAAGGAGCACGAGGTGTGGGAAAGACCACAATGCTTCTTCAGCATATTCTGGAGAACTACGAAGATATTGATCGTACACTGTATGTTTCATTGGACGATCTCTGGTTTGCAACCCATAATTTGATTGATCTCGTTGATTGGGCTGACAGGCATGGTATTATGAGGCTATATCTGGATGAGGTTCACCGTTACGAAGGGTGGTCTCTTGTATTGAAAAACATCTATGACAATTATCCCGATATGAGCATTGTATATACCGGCAGTTCACTCTTGGTGATGGACAATGCAAACGTAGATATGTCACGACGCCAGACTTCGTATACGATGCATGGAATGTCATTCCGTGAATATCTCGAAATTGAAGATATTATGCACATTAATCCTATTTCGATTGAAGATTTGCTGCATCGGCACGTAAAAACCGCCATGGAAATAGTCGGAAGTGTAAAAATAGCTCCATTGTTTGAAATGTATTTGTCCAACGGATATTATCCATTTTACAGGGAGTCTCTGCCTGATTTCCCGTCTCGTCTGAAGGAAACAGTTTCCGTTGTCATAGATTCTGATTTGCCATCTGTGGAAAAAGTTTCATTTGATACTTTGCAGAAAATGAAAAAACTGCTGATGATTGTCAGCGCGAATGTTCCATTTGAGCCGAATATGTCTGAACTATGGCGTCAGCTTTCAACAGATAACGAATCGGGCCTGAAGATGCTCTATGCACTTGACAAGGCGCAGGTCCTGATGTTGCTTTCAGCAAAGAAAAAGAACTATAAGAATCTTGCGAAGCCTGACAAGATATATCTTGGGAATCCGAATCTGATGCACGTCCTTTGCCCTTCAGTGGATAAAGGAAATGAACGGGAAACGTTCTTTCTCAACCAGGTGCGGGCAGGCCATGATGTGACATATCCTAAGCAAGGCGATTTCCTTATCGATGGCAGGTATTTGTTTGAGGTAGGAGGCCGTAGAAAGACCTTTGACCAGATAGCAGATGTGCCTGACAGTTTTCTTGCCGTAGATGATACCGAAGTAGGATATGGCAACCGTATTCCTCTTTGGATGTTCGGATTCTTGTACTGAAAACCCGGGTGGTTGCCATATCACTTCCGGAGACAACCGTCATTCCTTCCCGGCAATGCCAAGCAGGGCATCGTCAATGTGGTATCTGTAGGTCGGCCATTTCCTCTCCTCGAGATATCGCTTGCCATCTATCGTGATCCAATAATCCTTTTCCTCATACTCATAACTCTTGAACCACTCGCTTTTCCCTTTCTCCAGGACCACCTGATTGTCACCATCTGTGATGGCGACCGTCTTGCATACATCAATGCAAATAAAATATGAGGCATACGGCATAAATAAAGTATCCTTTGCGGCTGACGGCAGGTTCAATTCCAACACATCGTCATTCTGGTCGGTGATTGTAACCTTGATGTCCTTGGACGAATCATTGAAAAGAATCTCTTCTCCCCAATATTCACTATCAACGGTTACCTGACCATTCTGCTCATTACTCTTGTCGCAAGCCATGGCCGTAACTAACAATGCAGCCATGGCACAAAATATCAAATTCTTTCTTACCATATCGCAAACAAATTTTAGCCTTATGAAACACCCATGACTTTTTCAAGCCGTCCACGAGAATGAAAATGGATAATC
>JBJEBJ010000098.1:0-30256 GCA_051869955.1 Candidatus Cryptobacteroides sp. | reverse complement strand
AACTCTTCTTTGTATATTTCTTATTTCTCTTAGCTTGACCCCGACGATTCGTTTCCTAAAAGAAACCGACGCTCTCGTTCATTTTGTTTCGGTACTTGCTTCCTTGTACTTAGTCTTTCAGTATTTTCAATGAGCTACCGTTATTTCTCAAACGGGCTGCAAAGATACGCACTTTTTTCTTCCCTGCAAATTTTTCGGGCAATTTTTTTCAAAATTTCTCACTTTTTCGATTCAATAGCCGCCAATCGGATACAGAAAAACCATTATATCGGAAAAATTATGTATGTTTGTCCCCCGGTTTCAGTTTTCATACACTATGATATCGTTGTGGAACATTTTTCTGGTATTCATGAAAATCGGCGCCTTCACCATAGGAGGAGGCTATGCGATGATACCTATTATAAAGGACGAACTTGACAAACGTCACTGGATCGACGAGGACGAGCTTCCGGACATAATTGCCCTGGCGCAGTCAGCCCCGGGAATCCTCGCCGTCAACGTATCCATATTCACCGGATACAAAATCCGCGGGGTGAAAGGCAGCATCGCGGCGACCATCGGGTCTGTGCTGCCGTCATTCCTGATAATCCTCACAATCGCGATGGCATTTTCGAATTTTCAGGACAATCCATTGGTAATCAAGATATTCAAGGGGATAAGACCGGTAGTGGTGTCATTGATTGCCGCCCCGATGATCTCGATGGCGCGGAAGAGCAACAGCACGTGGTGGGCCTGGCTGATAAGCGGGCTTTCCCTCGTGGCAGTGGCGTTCCTGCGGATTTCCCCTATATATATTATAATGGTCCTTATCGTGCTCGCCGTTTCCTTCACAATGATCAGGGAGCGCAAGGCAAAAAAACTCTCCTGACATGCTGACACTGATGATACAGATTTTCACGACATTTTTCGTGATTGGCATTTTCACCTTCGGTGGCGGATATGCAATGCTGTCTTTGATTCAGGGACAGGTGGTAATGGCTCATGGCTGGATGACCGAAAGCGCGTTCACTGACATTGTGGCAATATCCCAGATGACTCCGGGGCCGATCGGCATCAACTGTGCTACATACGTGGGATATGACGTGGTGACAAAAGCCGGCGGAAGCCATCTTCTGGGCGTTCTCGGCTCATTTTCAGCAACTTTCGCAATAGTATTGCCTTCGTTTCTCATCGTGCTCGCCCTCGCTAAATTCTACATGAAGTTCAGGAGCAACCGGGTGTTCGAGGGAGTCATGTCATGGCTCCGCCCGTCCGTAGCAGGCCTGATCGGGGCGGCGGCAGTGATCCTGATGTTCGATACGAACTGGGAAGGGATTCCTCTGCTGTCGGAGGTGAGCGTGAATGTGGTCAGGGAGAATTTCCCGGACTGGAAGAGCTGGGTACTGTTCGGGGCGGCGCTCGTAGCCTCGCTCAGGTTCAAGGTCGGGCCGATTCCGATAATTATTTGTGGAGGAATCGCCGGATTATTTCTATAATTAACGGAAAAAGGCTCCCGGGTGTCATTGACAGGAAGTCTTCGACACGGCGGGAGCCGGTTGTGTTTAATCTAAAAGGTTATCAAAAAGCTATTCGGCCTTCTCCTCTGCAGGTTCCTCTACCTTCACATAGTCCATTCCGTATTCACCGAAAACAGCCTTGCAATAGTTGAGACCCATCACGTCGTATATTTCGAAAGCATGGTGCAGGGATGTCTTGAAACGCTCGAAATCCTTGTTCCCAGGAGAGCACCACTGAACCTCGCTCAGAGCGGCCATACGTGGGAGAAGCATATACTCGAGATGTTCAGGAGTGCCGATGTACTCGGTCCAGAGATTGGCCTGGACACCGAGAACGTGGCTCTGTGCCTCCTCAGGAATGTCCTTGCAAGGATTGCATACATATACGGTATCAACCGGAAGGTATCCTCCGATGGCAAGCGGCTCGACATCCTTCTTGTCAGACTGATAATAGTCGAAATACATATATGTATTAGGAGTCATTATCACGTCGAAGCCTTTCTTTGCAGCCTCGATTCCGCCCTGCGCACCGCGCCAGGACATTACTGTTGCACCCGGAGCGAGTTCACCTTCGAGAATCTCGTCCCAGCCGATGATCTTGCGGCCGTGGTCGTTCACGAATTTCTGCACACGCGCAGTGACATAATTCTGGAGGAACTGCTCGGCAGAATGCCTCTTGTCAGCCTTGATGCCGAGAGAACGGATGCGTTTCTGGCAGTCACGGCATTTCGCCCACTCGGTCTTAGGACACTCGTCTCCTCCGATATGGATGTATTCTGAAGGGAAAAGTTCCATCACTTCCTCGAGAACGCCTTCGATGAACTCAAATGTAGCCTCCTTGCCAGGGCAGAGCACCTCGTCGGCAACGCCCCAAATTTTGCGCACCTCGTAAGGTCCGCCGGAGCAGCCGAGCTCAGGATATGAAGCGAGGGCTGCAACCATGTGACCAGGAAGGTCAATCTCAGGAATTACGGTAATCCCGAGGTCTGCCGCATAGGCAACCACTTCCTTGATCTGGTCCTGGGTATAATATCCGCCGTAGCGCTGTCCGTCATCCTTGTCCCATTCCTTGCCAATCATGGTTCCGGTTCTCCAGGCGCCGATCTCGGTGAGCTTTGGATATTTCTTGATCTCGATTCTCCAGCCCTGGTCCTCGGTGAGATGCCAGTGGAGACGGTTCATCTTGTAGGCAGCCATCACGTCAAGAATCTTCTCGACTTCCTCGACGGAATAGAAATGACGGCATACATCGAGGTGCAGTCCCCTGTATCCGAAACGAGGCTTGTCCTTGATGCTGGCAACAGGCAGGATCCAGTCTGCAGACGGGTCAGCGGCCTTGCCGAAATATGAAGCCGGAAGCATCTGTCCGATGGTCTGTGTAGCGAACCTGAATCCGGCTGCAGAAGAGGCCTCTATGCGCACGTTCTTGCGTGTTACTTCGAGAGCATATTCCTCGTCGGCAAGCTCTGCATTCAGCACGAACTCCACGCATCTTCCCTCAGGAGAGGTGACCACGCGGGACTGCTTTCCGGTAACGAGTGTGAGTCTCTGTGCAAAAGTATTGGCCCACTGCACGCTCTCCGCGTCGAGGCCTTCGCCGGTGCAAACGGAAGCGCCGGCAATCTTGAAGACGCCATCGCCCTTGACTATCGACTCCGGATTAGGCACCACATTGATTTCCGGGGCTTTGGTACAACCCGCAAC
Source organism: Candidatus Cryptobacteroides sp. (assembly GCA_051869955.1). Classification (GTDB taxonomy): domain Bacteria; phylum Bacteroidota; class Bacteroidia; order Bacteroidales; family UBA932; genus Cryptobacteroides. The sequence goes on along the minus strand of JBJEBJ010000098.1, from coordinate 27,056 downwards.
TGCTATTGCTACTACCGCAAGCAGTTCCATAAATAGATGTCTCATATAGAAATTGTATTATAGTGTTATCTGGCACTAATATACGAAAGAATTCCGTATTTTGAAAACATCCTGGATTATCTTGTCACCGTCACCTCAATACTTCTTTCGGATGGCCGTCCGGCAATTCCTTCCAGAATCACCGAAATCCTGCCGGATGGAGGCAGCATGCTGATCTTGTCCACGTCCACACAGATGACGATATCCCCGGTCTTGCCGGGAGCAATGGACGCGGGTTCGGTGCGCACAGAAATCCAGTCCGGGAGGAAGGCTGGCATTGCTGTAATTTTCAGGCTCCGTTCCCCTGCATTGGCGCAGGCTATCCTTTCCTCCCTTTTCTGTCCTGCGGAGAGTTCGGAAAAACTGACCTTGCTTCTCGAAAGCCTCAGGTCTCCCATCACTACCGGATATCCGGGAATACCGTTCTTCGGAATGACCTGCCCCTTGATCCTGAGGGCCGCCATTGGGGATCTGGACGTGCCATACATGAAGACTTTCTGCTCGAAATCCCCCGAACGGCGCTCGGGATTGAATGTGACTGAAACCTGCATTTCCCCGTCAGGGCGGAGCATTTTCACGGAAGGGACCGCATCCACGCAACTGCAGGTCGGCACGACACGGAGAATGCGCACGAGAGAGTCCGAGATATTGGTGCAATTGAAAACATATGTCACGCGCCCGTCGGCTTCCTTGATTTCCCCGAAATCGTGGACTTCCTCAGCGAAGCGGAGCGGAGATTCGCTCACCCGGGCAACTTTGGACAATGAATCAAGCCTGTGTTCGGGCACGAAAATAGGATTCTGCGCACAGAGGAAGAAATGTGAGGAGACCGTGAGAAAAATGGTCAAAAGGATATGCGGAAGTCTCATAATTCGTCAGTTTCTGATATAAAGGACTCTAAAGTTAAGAAATAATTTTAAATTGAAAGCAATTTTTCTTACATTTGCCATTCTAAATTACGAAAAACTCACTCAAACAAGGAGTTATATTGATGAGAAATTTTATTATCCATTCGGCGATATGCTTCGCTGCCATTCTTTCTGCAGTTGCGGCATCCGCCCAGAACAAGGTGAAAGTTTCCGGGACGGTCACTTCAGCCGAAGACGGGCTTCCGGTAATCGGAGCCGCAGTAATGACAAGCCCTGAAAACGGCACCATCACATCCATTGACGGAGAATACGAAATTCTGGCGGACCCGGGTACTTACCTGATTTTCTCAAGCATCGGTTTTATGGACCATAAGGTCATGGTGCCCGCATCGGAATCGTTTACCTGCAATGTGGAGCTCAAGACCGAGAGCGTCAGGCTCGAAGATGCAGTGGTCATCGCATACGGCGTCAGGAAGAAAGGCACCGTTGCCGGCTCTGTTTCCACGGTCAAGGCAGACAGGCTCGAGGACACCCCGGCTCCGGCATTCGACCAGGCCCTCCAGGGTCAGGTGGCCGGACTTACCGTGTTGTCATCCACAGGTGAGCCGAGCGCATCCGCCACGATGACAATCCGCGGTACAAACTCCATCAATTCCGGGACCGCACCTCTGTATATACTTGACGGAGTGGCCATTTCCGCTTCCGATTTCAATACCATAAACCCTGCAGACATCGAGAGCATGTCCGTGCTGAAGGACGCTTCCTCGACCTCCATCTACGGAGCGCGTGCATCCAACGGCGTCATCGTCATCACCACGAGACGCGGAAGGTCGGAGCACCCCGTGATAAACTACAAGATGCAGCTCGGTTTCTCTTCGATTGCCCACGGTAAATGGGATCTCATGAACACGGCGGAAAGAATCCAGTACGAGAAAGAAATCGGGATGACCGACGGGCAGAATTACGACTATCTCTCCAAAATAAACGTAAACTGGCTCGACATGGTTTATGACAGTTCGGCCATGATCCAGAGCCACGAGGTGTCAGTATCGGGAGCTTCCGAGAAGACAAATTATTACTTCTCAGGAGGTTATTACAACCAGGACGGTATCGCCCCGTCTTCCGGATTTGAAAGATATTCCCTCAGGTTCAACCTCGAGCACAGGATGTGCGGATGGCTGAAAATGGGAACCTCGACAATGTTCAACTACCAGAACATCGAGCAGGCCGACGAGGGAAGCTATACTCTCGTGACACCTATCTCCGCCGCGAGGTTCATGCTCCCTTACTGGGACCCTTACAAGAAGGACGGTTCTCTCGCGTCCATCAACGACGGATCCTGGCAGGGACAGGGCCAGAACCCATTGGAATGGATAGAGAACAATCCTTACAAGCACAAGAAATACAAGGCTCTCGTCACTTTGTTCGCAGAGGCGACATTGTACAAGAATCTGGTGTTCAGGTCACAGTTCTCCGCCGACTACTCCAACGTGTCGAGCTTCGGGCAGTCTTTCCCGAGCTACATGCCGAATCTCGGGGAAGGCACGGCATCGCGCAGCACCAGCACAGGCCTCAACCTCCAGGTAACCAACACATTGACATACAGGTTCAATGTCAAGGGCGACCACGACCTGAACCTGCTTCTCGGTCATGAGGGCGAGAATTACCATGCCGAAGGCTTCAGCGTCGCAGGCAAGGGCCAGACCAATGACTACCTGACCGACATTGCCTTCGCCACGAGAGTGACCGGATGGAACAGCTATTCCGACTCGGACTACGGGCGGATGTCATTCTTCGGCAGGGCAGAATACAATTTCAAGGACCTCTATTATCTGGAAGGCTCGGTCAGGACCGACGGTTCGTCGAGATTCGGGAAGAACCGCAAATGGGGAGTATTCTCCGCCATCGGTGCAATGTGGAATCTCCGCAACGAGTCTTTCATGGAGAACGCAAGGGGCTGGCTTACAAATGCCCAGATATCACTCAGTTCAGGTACTTCCGGCAACTCCTCCATCCCTAATTACGAGCATCTTGAGCTCATAGGAGGCGTGGGAGACTATCTCGGAGGATCCGGAGTGGCTCCTGTGCAGCCGGGCAATGAGGATCTGACCTGGGAAAGCACTCTCACCAGCAATCTCGGATTGCATTTCGGATTCTGGGACAGGCTGAACGTGGACCTCGAACTGTACAACAAGCGCACTACGGACATGCTGATGTCGGTTCCGCTGTCATACGCCGAATCCAACGGCTACGGCTACAAATGGGACAATGTCGGCACAATGGTGAACCGCGGAGTGGAGCTTAATGTCAATGCCGACCTGCTCCGCACGAAGAATCTGGTGTGGTCGGTCAATGCCAATGCCGGATACAACAAGAACAAGATTACCGAACTCTACAACGGCGTGGATGAATACGAGACTGCCAACACGAGCACGAAACTGGTGAAAGGTCATTCCCTCGGGGAATTCTTCCTGAACAGGTTCGCGGGCGTGAACCCGGCCAACGGTGACGCTCTCTGGTATGACAAGGACGGCAATCTCACCAACGAACTCAGGGACGAGGACAAGGTGCTGACCGGCAAGAGCTACATAGCCCCGTGGCAGGGCGGATTCGGAATGGCATTGTCATGGAAAGGCCTGAGTGTCAGCGCACAGTTCAGCTGGGTGGCAGGCCGCTGGATGATGAACAACGACAGGTTTTTCGACGAGTCCAACGGACGTTTCGCCACCTACAACCAGTCCAGGAGGCTGCTCGACAGGTGGAAGGAGCCGGGCGACGTGACGGATATCCCGAGGCACGGGGTATATACCGAATTCGACACGAGGCTCCTCGAGGATGCTTCATTCCTCAGGCTCAAGAACGCGATGATAGCCTATTCGCTGCCGAAGGAGCTGCTTGCCAAGACACGTGTAATCAGGGGTATAAGGGTGTTTGCACAGGGACAGAACCTCCTGACTTTCACCAAGTTCTCCGGTCTTGACCCGGAAGGCGTGAGCAACATTTATGCGGCCCAGTACCCGATGTCCCGCCAGTTCACTTTCGGTCTTGACGTTACATTCTAAACGATGATGGATATGATGAGAAAAATATACAGCAGCATTGTCAGGACCGCCGCGACTGCAGCGGCCGTCCTCTCACTGAATTCCTGTCTCGAGAAGAATCCCGGAGACTATATCCTCATTGAGGACGGAATGGCAAGCGTATCTGACGCGGAGCAGACAGTGAACGGAATATACAAGGCAATGATGAGCGGAGCACTGTACAGTGGCTACCTGACGGTATGCCCGGACATCCAGGCCGACCTGGTGTATGCGGTGCAGGGAAACTCCAATACCTACGGCAATATTTGGCAGTGGGACATTCTTTCGACCAATTCCGAAGTGGAGTCGGTGTATGCCGGCCTGTACACGGTAATCGGAAGATGCAATTTCTTCCTCGACCAGGTGGAAGACCTGAAGGCATCCCTCGTGGACGACGACCTGATAGAGGAACTCGACGCCTATACGGGCGAAGTGTATTGCGCCAGGGCGCTCGCATACTCCGAGTTGGTGAAATGTTTCTGCAAGGCCTACGACCCGGCCACAGCCGACAAAGAATTGGGCATTGTACTGAGAACCAGCTATTTCCGTAAGGAACCGGTACGCAGGGCATCCCTCGCAGATTCATACGCGTTCATAATTTCGGACCTCGAAAAGGCCGACGCGCTGCTTGACAGCGAATATGACGTTTCGAACACCACATATTTCACAAACGCTGCGGTGCACGCGATCTGGGCCAGAGTCTGCCTGAACATGCAGGACTGGGACGGGGCCGTGGAGCATTCCACCAAGGTCATCGGCTCCGGCACTTTCAAGCTCGCATCAGCCAAGTCCTATTACACGAGCGACCAGACATATCTCGACTATCTCTGGACGAACGACGCATCTTATGAGATAATATTCAAGATAGGCTACACGTCCACGTCCTACGGCTCGGCCACAGGGTCCGTATTCCTCGGATTCACAAGGGATTACACCTATTATTATCCGGACTATGTGCCGGCCCTTTGGGCATTGAACCTCTATCCTTCGGGGGACATGAGATACCAGGCCTATTTCGAGGAACTCCAGACAGGCTACAGCCACAGGCTCTCCTGGCCGCTCCTGATCAAATATTACGGCAATGAAGGTCTCCTCGCCCAGAACGTGTTCCACGTGAACATGCCGAAGCCGCTCCGACTCGCGGAGCAATATCTCATCAGGGCCGAAGCTTATTGCCGCAGGGGCGAATATTCCAAGGCGGGAGCAGACCTGAGCACCCTCAGGGAGTCCAGATTCAGTACCGGAGGCACAATCGGGGTCAATTCCGACAACTGGCTTGACACGGTTTCAGACGAGAGGGTTCGTGAACTGTTCATGGAAGGATTCAGGCTCAATGACCTCAAGCGCTGGCACATGGGATTCACCCGCACTCCGCAGTCGTCATCCCAGGCCGAGGGCAGTTCGCTGAAGGTCAATGCAGACGACCCGCTGTTCGTTTGGCCAATCCCAAGAAATGAAATCGAGGCTCCGGGCTCGGAGATCCTGCCTAACGAAAGCAACAGATAAACGACTATGAGCAAGCATATCATAAATACAATCATCCTCCTGTGCGCAGCCTTCTGCATTGTCCCGGGCTGCAAGGAGAGCTATACCGAGTACTCGGATGCGGAATATGTAATGTTCGCAGACAGCATACGGACATATCCGGTGCAGAAAGATGTGGAATATATCCGCATCCCGGTGGTATCCACGGTGAAATGCAGCTATGACAGGACATTCGGAGTGGAAATCATCGACAAGGAGAGCAACGCCATCGAGACATTGCATTACAGACTGGCATCCAATACGATAACGATTCCGGCCGGGGAGAACAGGGCGGATGTGCTGGTACATGGCTATTATGACAATATCGGGGCCACCGACTCGCTCGGATTCACGCTTTCTCTTGTGATGCCGGACCAGCTCGAGATGCCCATGTACGGAAGAAAGACCAGCGTGGTGCTGATGAAGTCCTGCCCGTTCGACATCAACGGATTCACAGGATGGTGCGTATTGTCCTCAACATTCCTGCAGACCTACAATCCGTACGGCTCCTACCAGCGCCTGATCCGGACGAGCCTGCATCCGACGAAGGAAAACACGATTATCTGCCACAACTGGATGCTCAACGGATATGACGTGACATTGACATTCCATCCGGAGGACCCGATGTCCCCTCTCGTGACGATGGACGAAGGCCAGATAATGAGCGACGAGGGGTCGTTCTTCGGGCAGACCCACGGCGATGACAGGATTCTGGTGCGCTCCAGCCGGCTCGCGGATTCGTATTTCTATCCATGCGGAAATTACCTGTATATCTGGACGGAAATGTATGTGAAGAACCTCGGCGAGACTGTCGGAACAGTGGGGCATTTCTACAATGTCATGGAATGGATAAGCGACGAGGAGGCGGAGAGGCTCCAGCGCGAAGAAGGAATGTAAAAGAACTCAAACTCAATTCATTATAGTTTTTATTAAAATTTAACTGGTATGAAAACTTTTTATTGGAAATCAGTATTGGTCCTGCTCGGCGTGGCTGCTCTTGCCAGCTCCTGCGACGACAAGGAAGAGACTGTCCAGCCAGTCTTCCCTGCTGAAATGGTGAAGAAGACCGTTCAGGCGGGAGAAAGCGTTGAAATACCGCTCAGCCCGAACATGGACTGGGAGGCAAGCATTACCGGAGAGGGAGCCGGAAACTATTTCTGGCTCGACGATGCCGGTCTGAAAGAGAACAAGATCTCGGGTGCAGCCGGTGACGTGGTCATCAAGGTGGCATTTTCCGAGAACGAGGAACTTGAGGTGAACAGGATCTGCACCGTGAACCTCACTATGGGAGGCCAGATCCAGGCAGTTGCGGAAATCACCAGGCTCGCGCTCGGGAGGAGTTTCGAGATTCATACCGGTTTTGCGGATGAATTTGATTTCGCAAAGGAGAACGGGGCCTACATTTATGGCGGGAACGTATCTGCTGCCGAGCTGATAACATTTGCAGGCAGGACTGAGTACGCCATCCCTGTGAAGATCATCTCCAACTATGCATGGACTGTGGCCCTTCCTGACTGGGTAGAGGCCGACAAGAACAAAGGCGTGGCAGGTTCAGAGGAGATTATGCTCAAGGCGAAACTTTCTGAAGCCCTTGCCGCAGGCAAGACAGAGACCGCAAAATTCCTGGATGCGTCCAACCCTGACATAGCAGTGGAATTCGAAATCACCCTTCCTGCATTTGCAGACAGGATGGAAGTGGATGCCACTGAACTTACATTCAATGCTGATGGACAGAGGCTTATGCCTACCGGAGGCTATGCTGACGCCCCAGGCATCGCTTATGCGCTCACAGTAAAAGGCGCTGTAGTGAAGGCTCTCGGCTGGAACGGCGAATGGCACGACACTGAGTTTGCAGACTGGATTGACTTCACCGTCAGCGGCAATACCGATGATGCAGCCCTCCAGAATCTCACAGTGGAGATCAGGCCACAGGCCAACACCGGAGACGAGAGATTCGCGGAAATCTTCATTTTCCCTGCATCCCTCGCCGGAATCAAGGCTACCGATATCTGCGACGAGAATGACCCTAATTGCGGAATCAAGGAAGAATACACCAGATATTGCATCGGCAGACTTTCCCAGGGAGCCGGCGTGAAAGGCGATTTCATCACCCTTTCCGACAATCCTGACGACGTCTATAAGGCCACCCTCGATAAAGCCGCAAGCGGCGGATGGTATGAGAGCAGCCTTGGCACTGACAATGTCTATACCCTCACCTATAGCGACCAGTTGGCGGATGCAGTCCTCGTTTTCAGCGAGGAAGTGGCATCATACAAGGTATTCGACTACGATGCAATGCCTTTGGGCGACAGTGAGATAGACAGCTACTGGCTCACTTTCACCCTCTTCGGGAACAATCTCAAGGGCCGTGCAACCATGGAGCCTGACAAGTTCAGCAATCAATCCGCTGAAAGGCCTGAGTCTTTCATCGTACTCTACGGTGCAGACGGAAAGGCCAAGGCCGGACTATACTGCATTTATGATGAAAACGCTTCCGGCGGCTCTGAAGGCATCTCCATCGCTTACGGCAACGGTACAGTGGAGCCGATGTCCCAGTCTTCAGACCTTTACTGGTACATCAACAGCGAGTTCTCCACCACTAATATTTATGAGGCTACTGTCTCCAGCCCTTACGTGACATTCAACACGGGAGCTACACCTGCAGAAGTCAAACTTTATTCGGATGCTGACGGCAAATTACTGTCCGATGGTTCGTTCGAAGTGGAAGGAGCAATGAATGGAATCACCGTTTATATTGCCGAGTCCGTAACTTCCGGAACAGGCTGCATCATCATCCTGAAAGACGCCAACATGGTGAACTTCGCTGCAATCCATCTCATCTATGACAATGCAGCTTCAGGAAGCGCTCCGTTCTCATTCGCATATCCTGACTTAGTCACCGGTGCCACACTCGAGAAATACTCAGGAGATCTCATAAGCGAAATCAAGGGATTCTTCTATGGTGTTGACGAAAACAAGATCTACGAGCTCAAATACACCACAGAATTTCCTTCTATGGCAATGGTCAACTGCCCTTGCGAGCCTGTAAACGGTGCTGCATGGAACAATTGGGATGATGCAACAGAGGGTCCTTTTGCCAATTACTGGCTGACCTATGAGATGATGAGCAGCACCCAGATCCTGGTGGACATGGCTGAAGTCGGCAAGTCCGACTATTTCGTATTCGCCTCTGCCAGCTGGGATGTCCTGGGTGTCCTCGTATGCACAAGGACCAACTAAAATAGCATGAATGAAACTATAATGAATTGAGTTTTAAAAGATTACAGCACAGTTAGATATGAAGTCACTGAAATATCATATTCTCATGGCCCTGGCCGCGGTGCCCGCACTGCTGTTCTCCTGTACGAAGGAGGAGGCTCCGGACAACCGGGAGAAGGACTATGGTTATGTTCAATTCAAATTGTACAAGGAAGCGTCCTATGAAGGGACGAAGGCCGTGGTGCCCGAACTGGAATACATGAAAGATGCAGCCAAGGTCATGGTAATGCTGCAGTACGGGGATATCCAGATTTCCCAGACATTGACTCTTTCCGCTTCGGACGACGAGGCGGCGGAGTACGGCCTGCGCAGCGAAAAGCTCAAGCTCGTGGCCGGCGAATACAAGGTGAATGCGTTCACCCTGTTCGACCGCCTTGACGGGGAAATCTACAACGGAGGCGAGTCCGGTTCCTTCTCAGTTGTACCCGGAGGGCTGACTGTCAGGGACATTCTGGCCAAGGTCACTCCGAGAGGAAAAGCCAGGTTCACCCTCGTGAAGGATTTCGAACCGGCGACTAAGGCTGCGACGAGGGAATATACCTTCGACGAGGTTTCCTATGCCGACATCACAATCAAGGAAACGGCTACCGGGGTCAAGACTTCATTCAACAGGCTGCACACGGAATTTTCCATAGATTACGACGACAGCGGGGAGAATCCGAAGGGATATCTCACCTCAACCCTAGTATGCGACACGCTCGTCTCGCTGAAGGCGGGAAGCTATGTCATTGACGCATACACACTTTACGATTCAGGCAGGAAGCTGCTCGAGAACAGTTCATTTGTGAAATCCTCAGGTTTCACGGTGACCGACAACAAGACAGCCGAGGCCAAAGTCCCGGTTACCCTCAGGGAATCAGACGAATACCTGAAGGACTATTTCGCCCTCAAGGAAATATGGGAGTCCCTCGACGGAAGCAACTGGTATTACAGCGGACAGGACTGGTCTGCAGGGGCCAACTGGAATTTCAACAAGGATCCTGACCTCTGGGGAGACCAGCCGGGAGTCCAGCTCCATGCCAACGGCCGCGTAGCCCTGATCAACATCAGCGATTTCGGGTTCAGGGGCGACCTCTCCCCTGCCATCGGCCAGCTGAGCGAGCTTGTGGAGCTTTATCTCGGCACCCACAACGACTATAATCTGCTCGAATACGACCCGACCGTCCAGCCGGGATCGGGCAGGAGCGACAGGATGGAACGGCACAAGGAATATCTCCGTCTCGTCCACCCTGCCACACAACTTTCGGAACCTGTGGCACGTGCCCTTCTGGAGCACGACATACATATTCCTGAGATTGACCTTTATACTTCCATGAAGGAAGATGAAATTATCGAGAAAGGCACGGGAAGGATGCTAATCCGCCCTATGGACATGGTGCACGGCAAGCTTTGCAACGGGCTCAGGTCTCTTCCTGACGAGATTGGCACCCTGTCCAAGCTCGAGAAGCTTTATGTCGCCAACGGTGAATTGTCCACACTGCCGAACACGCTCGGAGGACTGGTTTCCCTCACCGACCTGGAAATCTACAATTGCCCGAAGATGCTGACGGTTCCTGAATCGCTCAGGGCAATGCCGGCTCTCGTCTCGGTCAACATTGCCAACAACCTCCAGTGGAATTCCGAGGAGGCCGCCAGGGCGCTTGACTGCCTCGCGAACGGGGCAGCTGCCGGGAACATCCAGATTCTGTACATGAACCAGAACAATCTCACGAAAGTCGACGGCGCATCCATCAAGAACATGAAAAAGCTCGGCCTGCTGGACCTCTCGAACAACAAGATTGAGGAAATCACCGAGGCATTCGGAGAGGAAATCGGCATTGTCCAGCTCTATCTGGACAACAACAGGCTCTCTTCGATGCCTGTGGACAAGAACGGCCTATTCTTCAAGATGGACGATGTGGAGACATTCTCAGTCAGGAACAATCTGTTCACGGAATTCCCGGACATTTTCTCAGCCAAGTCCGTCTATGTGATGGGTTCAGTGGATTTCTCCTACAACCATATCTCCGGTTTCCAGAATGCCGGGAACGGATACAAGGGACTGAAGGTGGAGACTCTCACCCTGAACAATAATCCGGAGCTCACCACATATCCGACCTGTCTCGCGGAATCGAAATCAGTCGTGGCAAATCTCTCTTTCAGGGGATGCTCGCTCGACAATTTCCCGAAGGGCTCATTTACGGGCGAGAACGTAAAATATATCAGGTCCATTGACCTGTCCTACAACCATTTGGATGACCTTCCGGCAGAGATGAACGCCGTGAACATCCCTTATCTGTACGGAATTGACCTGTCCTACAACAGGTTCGCTTCCTTCCCGTTCGAGCCTCTCGACAGCGGATACCTGACAGTGTTCGGAATCAGGGGCCAGCGCAATGTGAACGGTGAGAGATGCCTTTCCCAGTGGCCTACAGGACTTTACAATCACAAGGGTCTCCGCGGATTCTATATCGGCTCGAACAATCTCGGAAAGATTTCCGACACGATATCGACCCTGATATATTACCTCGACATCAGTGACAATCCCGAGATAGTCTTCGATGCTTCGGACATCTGCTACGCTTATGCGGCCGGGGCCTACTACCTCATATACGACAAGACCCAGGACATCAGGGGTTGTGACTACATCGCTCTGGACTAATTTCGAATTATGAAAATGAAAATATACAGATTATCAGCATTTTTCCTGATTCCGGCACTCCTTGCGGGATGCAAGGAAGAGAACACTGCTTTCGGGCTTGACGGCGGGGACATTGCCATCGACGCAGCCGGCGGGGTGCGGACAGTGAAGGTGACCTCCACGGAAAGTTGGGTGGCCAAGACCCAGGAACCCTGGATCACGGTTTCCCCGGCCAACGGTGTCGGTTCTGCCGAATGCAGGATCATCATCGACTCTGCCCTCGCAGTGACTCCGAGGGAAGGTCTTGTACGTATCGAGACTGTGTCTTCCGGAGAGCGCAAGGACTTCACTGTCAAGCAGGAAGGATTCAGCTATGAAATCAGCCCGGACATGGGTGAGATGGAGGTGGCGAGCTATGCCCCCCTGAATGAAAGGCATTTCTCGGTCAAGGTCAGGAGCAATGTGCCTTTCGACGTGAAAATCCCGGATCAGGATGCCTCATGGCTGAGCTGCAAGATGCCGGAACTGGTACTCGACAGGGGTGCAAGGCCGAGGATAGTGACATTGGATTTCACGTGGAATCTCAATGTGCGCCAGGAAGACAGGAGCACGGCCGTCAGGTTTGTCCCGAAAGACAGCGGAATCGAGGTCCCTTCCAATGACGGAATCACCGTGAAACAGCGCGGGGCAGAACCTATCGAGATCGGCGTGAAAGGCGATTCCCTCGCCCTCATCGCAATCAACAGGGCTCTCGGATGCTGGAGGGAATTCGAAACTGCCGAGAAGATGGAGCACTGGACCGGTGTGACAGTATGGAAATCCGGAAAGAACAAGGGCCGTGTACGCTCTGCATCGTTCTTCCTCTTCGAGACCAATGAAGGGCTGCCGTTCCAGGTAAAATATCTCACAGCGGCCGAGGAATTGTACTTCTTCAGCAACTCCAACACATTCCTGAAAGACCTTGACCCGGGACAGTTCATCTGCGAGCTGAGCCAGCTCAGGAAACTGACTATCAGCGCATACGGACTCGTGAGCCTGCCGGAGGAATTCAAGAATCTGAACAATCTCGAGTATCTCGACCTGAGCGGAAACAATTTCCAGACGATTCCGGACATAATCGACGAGAAGAATTTCCCTAAGCTTACCGCGCTGATAATGAACGCGAACACGAGGAGTACAATCTATGATCTCAGCAACTCTGTCAAGGAGGATCTGGGAGGATTCATAGACGAATGCAAAAAGGACGGTACAGGAAAGCGCTCATTCCCTTCAAGACTGCTGAAATGGTCTTCTCTCGACACCCTCAGGCTTTCCGTGAACTATCTCCAGGGCTCTATCCCGGACTTCGAGGACGACCCGGACATCCCGAGATGGACAGAGGCCGAGGTCAATGCCTGCGACACACTGCCGTCAAGGCTGATAGGACTGCCGAAGGTCCTCCCGAACACGGACCTGTTCTCAGTGAACCTGAACAGGCTCTCCGGGGAGATTCCGGACTGGCTGCTCTTCCATCCGAAGCTGGACCTGTGGATTCCGTTCTCATTGGTATTCCCCCAGGACGGAAAAGACCTCGACGGCAACCTTTGCGGATTCACGAACGAGCCGGCGAACCTCGATTACTATTACAAGGAATATGTCAACAAGAAATACAACCCAGCCAATATTGTGGAGGAGGAATAGAGTATGAGAAAAGGAATATACAGTACATTGGTGCCGGGAATCCTGGCCATGGTCTTCTCCTGCTCGGTTGAAGTCAGGCAGCCTGTTCCGGACAGCGGAAAGGTTCCCGGCATCACGGAAGGCGCGGTGGAAGGCGAACTTCTCATCAGGTTCAGCGAAAGTGCAGCAGAACTTCTCGACAAGGCGGGGCTCACCAAGAGCGGTCCTGCAGGTCCTGCCACACGGAGCGGCATCAGCACCGTGGACGAGGTGCTCTCACTTCTCGACGGCTATGAAATCGAGAGGGTTTTCCCTGAAGACAGGCGCACCGAGAATGCTGCACGCAAGGCCGGACTGCATCTGTGGTATCTCGTGAGATTCGACGGCAAGACGTCATTGGCACAGGCCGCTTCCGAATTGTCAGCCCTCGGCGAGGTCAGCCGTGTGGAATACAACCGCCAGCTGAAGAGGGCCTACAGCGGCAAATCCGTTCCGATGAGCGTTCCGGCGGTCAAAGCCGCATCTTCAGGAAGGTTCAATGACGGGCTTCTCCCTTACCAGTGGAGCCTCATAAACGACGGCACCCTGAAGGAGACCAAGTTCGTCAAGGATGCTGACGTGCAGGTGGAGAAAGCCTGGGATCTCTGCACCGGAGACCCTTCCATAATCGTTGCCGTGCTGGACGAAGGCGTGGACTGGTCACATCCGGACCTCGCTGGCTGCATGTGGGTCAACGAAGACGAAATCTGGCGCTCTCACGAGGACAATGACGGGAACGGATATGCAGGAGATTATTACGGATTCAATTTCGCAAGGGGGACCGGGGTCATCTCCACTGACGATCTTTCTGATACGGGACACGGTTCCCACGTGGCCGGAGTAATCGGAGCCGTAAACAATAACGGTCTGGGTATCAGCAGTATAGCAGGAGGAAACGGAACTAAACCGGGAGTCAGGATCATGTCCTGCCAGATTTTCTCCGGACAATATGCAGGCACGGTTCTCGACGAGGTCCGCGCAATCAAATATGCTGCGGACAACGGGGCTGTGATCCTGCAGTGCAGCTGGGGCTATGTCTCAGGCGCTGCCAACCCTTATGAATGGACTCCGCAGTACGGGGACGATGAATCCTGGATGAAGGACAATGCACTGGAGGCCAAGGCATTGGATTATTTCATCCACAATGCGGGCTCTCCTGACGGCGTAATCGAGGGCGGAATTGCAATATTCGCCGGAGGCAACGAGGACGCACCTGCAGCAGGCTATCCGGGAGCTTACAAGGATTTCGTGTCAGTGGCAGCTACTGCCGGAGACTTTACTCCTTCTGTATATACGAATTACGGCCCGGGAACTACAATCTGTGCCCCGGGAGGAGACCAGGATTATTATTACGAATATGGAGAAGGCGAAAACAGGGGCTCGGTTGGCTGCATTCTCTCCACTCTTCCTCCGCACATCAGCGAAAGCGGCTACGGCTACATGGAAGGTACGTCGATGGCCTGCCCTCACGTTTCCGGAGTAGTGGCTCTCGGGCTTTCATACGCAGCGCAGCTGAGGAAGCATTTCAAGGCTGATGAAATCGTGGACCTGCTTTATTCCAGCTCGACTCCGGTGGAGGGATTCTGGAACACAGATGCACCGAAATATTATTACAAATACGTGGCAGAGCTCGGGGACAATCATTTCAAGTCAATGGACCTGAATGACTACACCGGCAAGATGGGAAGCGGCCAGGTGAATGCATACAATTTCCTGAAAGCCATCGAAGGCAGCGGGGCAGCTATGTCATTCCCTAATGTACTGGTGGCCGAGGGAGGCAGCGCCACTCTTGTCCCTTCAAGGTATTTCACTGACGGTGACGGACTTACATATTCCGTAAGCGTCAAGGACGGTTCGATTGCCTCAGCTTCCGTGGCCGGTGGGAAGATGACCGTGAAAGGGCTCAAGGCAGGCCAGACCGCAGCCACCGTGACTGCAAGCGACGGAAGGAAGAACGACTTCGTGATTACTGTAAAGGCGAAATCTGCCGGAGAGGGATGGCTTTGAGACTGAATCTCATATTGCTGGCCGCAATGCTTATTCCGCAGGCCGTGTCGGGACAGATGAAACTCGTCCCGAAGGAGAGGCTCATGGAGGTCTCCTCCCCGCGGCATTGCGCAGATTCGGCATTCCTGAGGTTCGACAGGACGGAATGGAGCATAGAGATGAACGAGTCGGACTCCCCCGACACGCTTGAGTTCAACATGACCAACAGCGGGGCGGAGAGCATAATGATTTCGCGACTGGTATCGACATGCTCATGCCTGACGGCGGAATGCGGGACGAAACTGGTGAAGACGGGTGAGACGGCAAGGATAAGAGCAATATACAACCCGAAAGGGCATCCCGGCAGATTTGTGCGGAAGATTTTCATATATACCGGAGAGAACCGGAATCCGGCGGCAACCCTGAAAGTCAATGCCGTCGTGGAAGGAAAGCAATAATTTGCGACTTGCGAAAGATAAAACTATTATTTAATATGAAACTTGGAAGATTATTCATTTGCGCCATAATTTCATTGACGGCCATTGCAGCCTGCTCGAAGGACGAGGAGACAGGGCCGGTGTATCTGGAAGTGAACAAGAACAATATCGCCGGTAAATGGGAGCTCGTGAAACTGAACGGGAATGCTCTCGAGGAAGGCACTTTCATGAACATCGAGCTTGTAAGGAATGACGAGACCTTCACGATAGTTCAGAATTTCGACAGCTTCCAGGACATACCGCACACAGTGACAGGACGTTACAGCCTGGCCCTCGAAGTGGAGCGCGGGGCAGTGATAGACGGGGTTTATGACCACGATGCAGGCTTCTGGAGCCACAGATACGTGATAAGCGACCTGACCGCGGATTCGATGGTATGGACCGCTTACGACTCCCCTGAATACGTCCAGGAGTTCAGGAGAATTGACTGAGGAGACCTCGTCAGGCTTCAGGATTCAGCGCCTGCCTGTATCTTCCCTTGAGGATAAATGCTGCTACGGCTACATAGACAATCAGCAGGACGGAATGCACGGCGAGCTTCAGCACTACTTGCCCGGCAGGGGCTGCTCCCGGCGCTATTCCTTGGAAGAACTCCCTGTCAATCAATAATGCAGCCACGCAGATGACCGCTATTGAAAGCATCAGGGACAATATCCTTTTCCAGCTGTAAGGAACGGGATAATACTTGTTGCCGAGGACGGCGCTGATGACGAACATCACGAGATAGCTTGCGAGATGTCCGAAGGCAGCCGCCCAGAACGAGAATCTCGGCATGAATACCACATTGACAATAACCGTCACCACGAGTCCTGCCATCGTTATCCATATTGCCATGTTAGTCTTGCCGGACAGCTTGTACCACATCGAGACATTGAACAACATTCCGAGAAGCATGTAAGACAGGAGCATTATCGGCACCACACCCATTCCGGAACGGAAATCCTTGCCGAGGACGAGGGCGAATATGTCAAGATACAGGAAAACCCCGAGCAGAATCAGGCCGCAGAATGCCGTGAAGAAGTCCATGACAATGGCATAGAGTTGCCTTGAGCCTTTGTCCCTGGCCCGCTGGAAGAAGAACGGCTCGGCCGCGAACCTGAACATCTGGATGAAAAGGTTCATTATCACGGACAGTTTGACAGCCGCCTGGAATATTCCGAGGCTGGAGCGCCAAGCCTCAGGATCCGTGTCGAAATAGCGGAAGAGTATCCTGTCGAGGAAGTCGTTGACTATTCCCGGCAGGGATGCAATCATCAAAGGTATTGAATATGAGAGCATCTGCCTGAGCAGGCGCGCATCGAATTCGAATGAAAAGCGGAGCAGCTCCGGGATGAAGAGCATGCCGCAGACAAGGCTGCTTATGAAAATGGCGAAGATGACATAGGTGAAATCCGGGGTCTGCGAGACGAGATTGAGAGTGCATCCGGCGGAATGTGACGGATACCAGAAGAAGAGGACCATGTTGGCGGCCGTCTCCGTCAATATCTTGACTGTCTTGAAAATGGCGAATTTGAACGCCTTGTGTTCCTGCCTGAGCTTGGCGAAAAGGATGGCCGTTATGGAGTCCAGTGCGAGAATTCCTCCTACATATATTATGCAGTTCCCGAAGCCGTGATAGCCGAGGGCTGACGATATCTGTTCCCTGAAAAGGACCATGAGGGCGAGGAACGAGAAACTGGTCCCGATGACGGCCGCAAGAGCATTGGAATAGACCTTGCGCGGATTGACTCCCTCCCGGTTGGCAAAGTTGAAGCATCCGGTCTCGAGTCCGAGGACGAGGACGACCTGAAGGACTGCGATATAGGCCATGAATTCCGTGACCACGCCATAACTTGAGGTGGTCAGAAGCCTGGTATAGAACGGAACGAAGAGGAAGTTGATTATCCTCGCGAGGATTGTGCTGAGGCCGTACACGGCGGTTTCCCCGGCCAGTTGTTTCAACGGATTTGCCATAGGAATGTATATCTGGAAGCAAAATTAATGAAATTTTTGCTATTTTTGGAAGTCAATATGAACGTTGGCGCATATTGTACGCATCAGAACCAAAATTATTATCAATATGACACACGGATTATTCAAATCTCTCTGCGCCGCCGCTGTGGTCTGCATCGCGGCAGGTTGCGGCAGCAACGCAAAGAAGGCAGAGGCGGAAAAGGCCGCCGAACAGGCCAGGTTGGATTCATTAAAACAAGCGGAAATGATTCAGAAACAGAAAGATGCCGAGGAGATGATAGGCAAGCTCGAAGCTGAGCCGGTGTTTGTGATTACCACGAATCTCGGCATTATCAAGGTGAAACTCTACAAGAACACCCCGAAGCACAGGGAGAATTTCGAGAAGCTCGCCCTGTCAGGATTCTATGACGGACTCCTCTTCCACAGGGTCATCAACGGATTCATGATCCAGGGTGGAGATCCTTATACCAAGGATACGTCGATGGTTGCAAAATACGGCCAGGGCGGTCCGGGATATACTGTTCCCGCAGAGATTCTTCCGGAGAACAGGCACAAGAAGGGTGCTCTCGCAGCCGCAAGGCGCGGGGATGCGGCCAATCCTGCAAGGGAGAGTTCAGGTTCACAGTTCTATCTCGTACAGGACGAGAATGCATGCGCACAGCTTGACGGAGCCTACACGGTGTTCGGAGAGACTGTCGAGGGACTCAACGTAATCGACAAGATTGCCCAGGTGGCCACTGACCATCGTGACAGACCTGTGTCAGATGTCAGGATTATCTCAGTGAAACTTGATCCGTCTTCCATCCCGGCTCCGGCAGACACGACAGCCGCACCAGCAGAGAAACCTGCAGAAGAGGCCGGGAAATAGCGGAAACAGAGTCGGAATCGATGCCAATGTACCAAAAAAGGTCAGATTTCAAGCCTTTCTGACAAGAAAAGATTTTAGTCGGGCATGGATATTGCAATATTTCCTATCGAATAGTTTTTTCATAGGTTAAGTTTTAGGTTAGAATTGCGACTGTCCTGCGTTGTGAAATGCGGGACAGTCCTCTTTTATGGCGATGGTTCTGGAGCACATCAAAAAAACCGGCCGCAGAACAATCCGGGGCCGGGGTATTTACATTTAAATCAAACAATAGATGATATTCTTATAATTTCGAATTCAGGAACTTGCGGAGCGAGGCCTCATCCTTGACATCCGATGCGACAAGTTTGCCGTCAACGATGAAATAGGAGACCGGAAGGGCCTGCACATTGTACAGTGCAATGGCCGGTGAAGCAGTTCCTTTGCCGTCACATACGTTCACCCAAGGCAGGTTCTGGTTCTTTACCACGGAAGCCCACGCAGCCTTGTCGGCATCTGCGCATACACCGTAGATTTCAAGTCCTTTGGAATGATAATCCCTGTATACAGGCAACATCACGTCAGTATTGAACATTGTCTGGGCAGCATCGGCAGAAGTCCAGAAATATAGCATCACCACCTTGGAGTCAATGCTGCTGAGCTTTACCTTACTTCCGTTGATGTCGGGCATGTCGAGGTCCGGGAAACCGGCTTCCTCGGCATTGCTGAGCCTTGCGCTGAGACTGAGGAGCTGCTGCCTTCTCGATGCCTCTTTCTGGAGTGCCTTCACATATTTCGATTCAGGATACACTGTACTGAGCGAATCCGACATGTTCTTGAAATGTATTGCGTCAGTGGCCTGGCCGAAGACCTGGAGACTCTCGCCGACTACCTGGTACAGCACCGGGATTACAGTGAGAGAATGCGAGTTGGAAAGGATATATTTCACTCTTCCTCGATAATAGTCAACATAGTCCTGGCTCATTTTGCGCTTCAGGGCTGCAGCCTCGTCAGATGCCGGATCGAGGTCCTGAAGACGGTCTGAGGCAGCGAGAAGTTTGTTTGAGAACTCGGCCTCGTCCTTCTCCACTTCCATCAGCTTGAGGGTCTCGTCAGAGCCTGAAACAGAGTAGTTTCCGAGAGTATCAGCTGAGACTTTCACCTTGTCTCCGGACTGGAGCAGCATGGAAGCAATCCTCGTGTTCCTATAGAAAAGATATACGAATTCCGGCTGTCCTTTCTCCACCTTTATCTTGTAACGGAAACGGCCGGAGGCATCTGCTGACAATGTGTCCAGAACCTGATAGCGGTTGACATCCAGAAGCTTGACGACAACCTCGGAAGAAGGTGCATCTGCGACAGTCCCTTCGATGAGGGCAGAACCGGAACAAGATGCGAGACAGAAGGCCGACACTGCGGCCGCGATGCCATACAATCTACAATTTTTCATATTCGGATAGTATTGAATCTGCTATGGATTTGAATTCTTCCGGTGAAAGCTTCAGTTTCTCCTTGCGGAAGTCCACGTCACTTTCCTGCTGGAGAGGAATCAGGTGGATATGTGTATGCGGCACCTCAAGTCCGAGCACACAGACTCCTACACGCTTGCATGGTACGGCAGCCTGTACCGCGGCCGCAACCTTCTTGGCGAAAGCGCACAGACCGAGATATGTCTTGTCATCGAGATGGAAAATATAGTCATCCTCGACATTTTTAGGGATAACGAGTGTATGCCCCTTCACGAGAGGGGCAATGTCAAGGAAGGCATAGAAGTCCTCGTTCTCAGCTACCTTGTATGAAGGGATTTCGCCTTTGGCTATACGGGTGAATATTGTCGGCATATTCTACAATGTTATATCCAGAATCTTGAATTTCATGATGCCCGACGGAACCTTCGCCTCGACAACGTCTCCCTTGGAATGTCCGAGAAGGGCCTTTGCAATCGGGGTGGTGGCAGCCAGCTTGCCGTGTGCGAAATCAGCTTCGGTCTCGCCTACGATGGTGAATTCCATGACCTTGTTCATCGCCATGTTCTCCACCTTGACTTTGTTCATCATTTGAACGCGGTCAGTGCCGATCTGCGACTCGTCGATGACCTTGGCATTGGCCACAAGGTTCTTGAGATTCGCTATCCTTAATTCCAGAAGCGCCTGTGCGTCCCTGGCTGCATCATATTCAGCATTTTCCGACAAATCCCCTTTTTCTCTCGCCTCCGCAATAGCAGCGGAGATCACCGGGCGCTGGGCCAGCGCGTCAGCAAGGTCTTTCTTTAGTTTGTCGAGACCTTCCTGGGTCATATAATGATTCTCTGCCATAATATATAATAAATATTAACCTAAGGAATCTTCAAATAATAACCAGCATCATCTTCGTCAATCTTTTCGGTCCATATTTCCTCTCTCATCAGTCACGTAGCTACGGCTACGCTCCCTCTTCGACAGAAAATCTGACCTCGAAAATCCAAGTCGAATCTGAAGCAGCTTATTATTTTCAGATTCCTAAAAATAACTAAAAACGAGTTCTGCCGGTATGACAGAACCCTGTTCGTTTATACAAAGATAATGAAAATCCAGAAATAAGAAAAATAAATCTAATTGTCCTTGAACTTGGGCTCCATAATGGACGAATACAGAATCATTTCCTTCGGATTCACCCTGAACTTCGGAGTTTCTTCGGACGGAGCGGGCTGTTCAGCGGCGGGAATCCGGGGAGCAACTGTGGCAGGCACAGCGGACGATGTGGCTGCAGGGGCTTGAGCAGGAGCAGCAGGAACCGGCACTACAGTCTGCGGCGGTACAGGAGAGTCCACGGCAGGCATGGACTGACGTTGAATTTCCGGTATGGGAGCACCGGAAGATTCCGACCCCACTTCCGGTTCCAAGTCATCCATTTCCCCCGCAAGTTCCTCGTCATCTTCGAACTCCGGGAAGAATATCTCCGGCCGTATCGTCTTAGGATGAGTCCTCTTGCTCTTTTCCAGCAATTTGCGGGCTACGGCCTGCGGAATAAATATGAGGACAATCAGGACTATCAGGAAAATATCGTACAGATCCATATCTCTTCGGTTATGCTCCATTATGCAAATCCGCAGCATCCGGAGCGGCAGATACCGCGGACACTGCGAAATTAGCAATTTTCTTCGAACTTCAAAACAAATCAGCCTCCGATAATTCCGAGACAGGTTTCACGGTCACGGGCAAGCTGGGCGGACAAGGACTCCAGATTCGGAAAACGCACTTCGTCACGGATTTTCCTGACGAAAGACAGGCTTATGTCAAGGCCGTATATATCCTCGTCGAATCCGAAAATATTTGTCTCCACCGTCATTGCATTGCCGGTCCCGACCGTAGGGCGCACACCGATATTGCACATCCCGTAAAGATTGCGGCCCAATGTCTCCACTTTCACGAGATATACTCCTGCTGCCGGTATAAGCTTCAGCGGCTCATACAGTTGCATATTGGCCGTAGGAAATCCGAGAGTGCGTCCGAGACGGTTGCCGGCAACCACGACACCATGCAGCCTGTACTCGTATCCGAGCATCGCATTCGCCTCCTCAATCCTGCCGGCAGATATCATGGAACGGATTTTCGTGGAACTTATCACCACTCCGTCCTGTCCCTTGCAACTCCCGGCCATGATGACCTCAAGCCCGAGCCTGCGGGCTATTTCCGCGGTCTGCTCCGGATTGCACAGGTCGGAGCCGATACGGTTGTCATAGCCGAGAAGCACGGTACGGCCTCCGAAACGCTCCATTATGCAGTCCCTGAGATATTCCTCCGTGGTGAGCCGGCTGAAATCCTTGCAGAACGGAATCACCTGGATATAGTTCACTCCTATGTCAGTAAGGAGCCGTTTCTTCTCTTCCATAGTGGTGAGAAGGCGGAGATTCCTGGCATCATCCTGCAGGACATTGCGCGGATGCGGCCAGAACGTGACGACCATGCTCCAGTCACCACGTTCCCGGGCAGCCTCCACGAGCTGTCCCAAAACAAAACGGTGTCCAAGATGGACACCGTCGAAAAATCCGGTTGCTATAACCATCTTACCAGTCCGAAGTCCTGTCTGTGTGGCAGGGCAGGATTCTTAGGATAGATTCTTGCCGCCACCTGATACATTCCGGTACGCTCCGGAAGGATGGATGCCTGATATGTGACCACTCCGTCCTTTGAGCTTACAACCGTGAAATCGCATTTGTCCTGGATATGGAGCTTGCCCTTGTTGTCAGTAACTGCGAAGAGCATCTCCACGCCCACATCCTCCGGCTCGAGGCTGCCGATATTGAGAACCACCTCGGCATTGAACATGCTGTTCGGGGAAAGGGTATATGAGGAATCCGGCTGGGTATAGGAAATCACCTCGATTGAAGGCCACTCCCTGCGTACCACCTTCTTCCATGCCGCAATCTCACGAGCCTTGCTGAAATTGTCTGCAACCATCAGCCCGGCACGTTCTGCCTGAGGAGCATAATACTGGTTCACATAGTCGGTGAGCATCCTGTTCGTGGTGAAGTTGCATGCAACCTGGGCCACAGTGTTCTTGATATACTCAATCCAACCTGCCGAGCGGCCGGTCTTCTTGTCCACATCATAGTAGAGCGGAGCAATCTCGTTCTCGATGGTCGTGTAGATGGTGGCGGAATCAAGCTCGTTCTGATAGTTCTGGTCGTCGTAGGTCCTTTCCTGAGGAAGAGCCCAGCCGGCGCCCTGCTTGTAGCCTTCAACCCACCATCCGTCGAGGACTGAGAAATGCATCACGCCGTTCATTGCAGCCTTCTCTCCGGAAGTACCGGAAGCCTCCTGAGGCCTGGTAGGATTGTTCATCCACACGTCAACGCCCTGCACGAGCCTCTTGGCGAGGGAAATGTCATATCCCGGCACGAATACAATCTTGCCGATGAACCTCTCGTCCTTGGAAATCTCGACAATCCTGCGGATGAGATCCTGGCCTGCCTTGTCAGCAGGATGCGCCTTGCCGGCGAACAGGAACTGTACAGGCATATCCGGATTGTTGACAATCTCGCTGAGCCTGTCGAGGTCGGTGAAGAGGAGGGTTGCCCTCTTGTATGTCGCGAAGCGTCTTGCGAAACCGATGGTGAGGACGTCGTCGCGGAGAGTCTCCTTGATGGTGACTATCTCGCTCGGAGAATAATGGTTCGTCACGGAAGGGTTGGAGAGTTTCTCCTTGACCACGTTGATGAGGGTGGTCTTGAGTTCCTTCCTCGTGTTCCAAATCTCCTCGTCGTCTATCTTGTAGATGCCTTCGAAGCATTTCTTGTCATAGTGATGTGTCTGGAACTCAGGTCCGAACACCTTGGCATGGATTGCCTTCCACTCCTTAGCGGCCCATGTAGGATAATGCACACCGTTGGTGACATAGCTTACGTGGAGCTCCTCCGGAAGATATCCCGGATACATGGAAGCGAAGATGTCCTGGCTGACCTTTCCATGGAGCATGGACACGCCGTTCACGTTCTGTGAGATATTGGCAGCGAGGATGCTCATGGAGAATTTCTCGTTAGGGTCGGAGCCGTTCAGCTTGCCGAGACCCATCATTGTCTCCCAGTCAATCTTCAGGCGCTGAGGATAATGTCCGATGTATTTCCTGAGAAGGCCTTCGTCGAATGCGTCATGGCCGGCAGGAACCGGAGTATGGGTCGTGAAGAGCGATGAAGCGCGCACGACTTCCATTGCCTCAGGGAAGTCAAGATTGTACTGTTCGATGTATTCGCGGAGACGCTCGAGGCCGATGAATGCGGCATGGCCCTCATTGCAATGATATACCTGCGGGTCAAGGCCCATGTTCCTCAGGGCGCGGATACCGCCGACACCGAGGAGGAGTTCCTGCTTGAGACGGTTCTCCCAGTCTCCGCCGTAGAGGTGATATGTCACCTGACGGTCCTCGTCGATATTAGCTTCATAGTCAGTATCAAGCAGATAGAGGTCAGTGCGTCCTACAGCTACTTTCCAGATTCTCGCGGTGATGTTGCGGCCAGGGAATGCCACGCTCGTGGTCACCCAGTTGCCGTCCTTGTCCATTACAGGCTCGGCAGGTATCTTGGTGAAGTTCTGCGCATCGTATCTTGCGACCTGGTCTCCCTGCGCGGTGAGAACCTGTGAGAAATAACCGTAACGGTAGAGCAGACCTACTGCCACGAGGTTCACATTCATGTCGCTGGTCTCCTTGAGGTAGTCACCGGCAAGGATGCCGAGACCTCCGGAATAGATGCTGAGAGATGAATCCAGACCGTATTCCATGCAGAAATAGCCTACGGAAGGAGCGGTACGCTCACTCTTGAGAGCCATGTACTCGTCAAATTCCTTCATGACGCTTTCATAGCGCGCCATGAATTCAGCATCACCGGCAAGGGCCTTGAACCTCTTGAGGCTGACCACGTCGAGGACTGCCATAGGGTTGTGTCCTGAATCGTGCCATACTTTGGCGTCTATGGATTTGAACAGGGCCTTGGCGCTCTCGTTCCAGCACCACCACAGGTTCTTGGACAATGTCTCAAGACCCTTCAGGGCATCAGGCAGGTGCCTGGTCACCATCACACTTTTCCAGGAAGGATTGTTAATCGGTAGCTTTTCGTACTTCATAATTGGTTTTTCTTTTGTTTCTGGGAATGCGCCTTTCACGGCGATGATTTTGTCCAAAGCTTTTGAATAAGCTTCCTGATAATAGCGTATCTGGTTCTCCCATAATGCGATGTTGGACACGTCCTTGGCATTGGCCATGTATTCCTCACGCTGTTCGTCGGTGATAAGTGTTATTTCTCTGATACGGGCTGCAACGGCATCCACGACCTCGAAATAATTCGAGTCCGTCCTGTCCACCACGGTGATGCCCGGGTGTTCCTTTCCGTAATGTTCCCTCACCCACAAGCCGAAACCTGCAAGGCTTGTCGTCAGGGTAGGTACCCTGAAGGCAAGGCTCTCGAGAGGAGTGTATCCCCACGGCTCATAATATGAAGGGAACAATGTCAGGTCGAGACCTATGAGAAGGTCGTAGTATTTCATGTTGAACACACCGTCGTTGCCGTTGAGATAAGACGGTATGAAATATATCTTGATATTGGAATCAACGGAATTGTCAAGTCCGAGCTCCCTGAACCTTCTCGTGACAGTGTCGTATTCCGGGTTCATCAGATAATGGGACACCTGGGTGGTGTAAGCCTCATTGCCATTACCCTCGAGCTTTGACACGAGATCCCGGTCCGCGCCGTTGTGGCCGGAAGGAATCATTATGAAGGCGTGGATGCTCTTGCCCTTGAAATCGGACTTGTGGATCTTGTCCACGGCATCGATGAAGACGTCGATTCCCTTATTCCTGTACTCGTAACGTCCTCCTATGCCGACCAGGATTGCATCCTCCGGAACCGGAGTCCCGGACATCGCCGCTGCCACCTGCCTGAGTTTCAGCCTGGCGGCAGCGCGTCTGTCCCGGTATTCCTCCTCCGTTGACGGAGTGAAACTGTTCTCGAATCCGTTCGGCGTCACCTCGTCCACTTCCCTGCCGAGGAAATGAGCACACTCTTTGGCCGTAATCTCGCTCACCGTAGTGAACGCATCCGAATACTCCGCCGACTTGCTTTCGAGGGAATGGAGCGCCATAACATTGAACTGGCGCGCCTTCTCGTCCGGATTGTATGAGTCCATCGAGTCATACAAAGGCATATTGTTCCCCGCAAGGCAGCGTCCCGCCACAGTAGCGTGCGTGGTGAAGACGGTTGCAATCGGCAGACCGGTATACTTCAGGTAGAGCAGGCCTGCGCCTGTCTGCCATTCATGGAACTGCGCCACCACCTTGTCGGAAGGCTCGAGGAAGAACTTGTAGTAGCTCTCGATGACCTTGCCCGATACGTAGCCGAACAATGCCGACTCCTTGTAGTCCCAGTTGCCGGTAATCGAATCCACCCCGAACTTCTCCCAATACTCGCTGAGAATCGCGTTCTGTTCGGTGAGGAACTGCTTGAAATCCACAAGCACGGCTACAGGACTTCCTGGTACGTTCCATTTCCCGATACGGAGCCTGAGACCTTTCTTGGCAGCCTCGACACGCCAGGCCTGCCAGAGAAGCGGGTCTTCATGGAAATCAGGATTCGCATCCGTATCCATCCAGACATCCGGTCCGATAAGTATATGATGTCTCTTCAACTGAGACTTGAGGTACAGGGATTTCGTTGCAATGACGGTATAGATTCCGCCGACCTTGTTGCAGACTTCCCAGCTGACCTCGAACAAATAATCCGGTCTGTTCAATTCTGTTGTTGCCATTATTCAGTCTTTCTTCGTTTTGCCGCCGGCTTCTTCACAGCCTTGGCAGGTTTTTCTGCCGCAGGCTTCCTGTCCGGGGCTTTCTTGGCTGCTGGTGCAGTCCTGGCAGCAGTTTTGCGCGCCTTCGGAGCTGGTTTTACCGTCTCCGCAGGTGCCACCGATGCCGGTTCCGCATCATTCGCAGCGTTTGAGACTGCAAATTTAGCATTAGTTGTCGAATATTCCTCATTTACCCGGATAATAAAATCACTCAAAACGTTCATATAGTTGATGAACGCCTCATATGGAGTGTCATAAGGGTTGAAATATTTGTGTACTTCCCCGTCCGAGAAGAATTTCGTGCACATATAATAGAAGTGGTCGCTCTCCTGGAGATGTCCGAAGTCATTGA
>JBJEBJ010000097.1:0-6181 GCA_051869955.1 Candidatus Cryptobacteroides sp. | reverse complement strand
ATTGGATGGAGTGAAAAATTTTTCAGATGGAGGATTAGCTGCAATGTGGGTTAAATAGGAATTTAACCCTTATGAATCCGAAAAGGGTGACATCCGTGCCGATTGGCAGAGGATGTCACCCTTCCGGTTGTATGTAACTGAGCGGAGCTCCTGCTGGTGCTTATGCTCCGAAGTTGTCGTAGAGGATGCTCTCCGGCTGTACTCCGAGGCTGTCGAGCAGATTTACCACTGCATTGACCATCATAGGAGGGCCGCACATGAAGTACTTGATGTCTTCCGGAGCGTCGTGAGTCTTGAGGTAGGTCTCGTACATCACGTTGTGCACGAAACCAGGAACGTATTTGACGCCTGCCTCATCAGCCTTAGGGTCCGGACGGTCAAGCGCAAGGTGGAAGTGGAAGTTAGGGAACTCTTTCTCGATTTCCGCATAGTCCTCGAGATAGAATGCCTCCACGAGACTTCTCGCTCCATAGAAGAAATGTACTTCCTTCTTTGTCTTGAGGGTCTTGAAAAGATGCATGATATGGCTTCTGAGCGGAGCCATTCCGGCACCACCGCCCACGAAGATGTACTCCTGTGAATCCGGATCGTCCTTAGGCAGAAGGAAGTCTCCGAACGGACCGGAAATCATTACCTTGTCGCCAGGATGACGGGTATATACGTAAGAGGATGCGATACCAGGGTTGACCGGAAGAAGCTTCGGACCGAGTTCGCGCGGAACGCTCCTGTCGAACGGAGGTGTAGCAATACGGACATTGAGCTTGATGATGTCACCCTCGGCAGGATAAGAGGCCATGGAGTATGCTCTCATGGTAGCCTCAGGGTTCACGCACTTGAGGTCGAAGAATCCGTATTTCTCCCATTCTGCCTTGTACTCAGGCTCCACTTCGATATCCTTGAAGTCGAATGTGCCGGCAGGGATGTCAATCTGGATATACTCTCCTGACTTGAAGTCAAGATGCTCGCCTGCAGGAAGTTTCACTGTGAACTCCTTGATGAAGGTAGCCACGTTCTTGTTGGAAATAACCTCGCACTCGAGTTTCTTTACGCTGAGAACGGACTCCGGAACGGCAATCTTGAGGTCTTCCTTGACCTTGACCTGGCAACCAAGCCTCCAGTTGTCCTTGATTTGCTTCCTGTTGAAGAAGCCGGTCTCGGTAGGGAGGATGGTTCCGCCGCCTTCAAGTACCCTTACCTTGCACTGGCCGCAGTTGGCTTTTCCACCGCAGGCGGATGGCAGGAATATCTTCTGCTCCGCGAGAGTGTTCATGAGGTTGTTACCCGGATTGACTTCAAGGGTGTACTTTCCGTCATTGATATCTATCTTCACCGCACCCTTAGGTGACAGTGCGGTCTTCACCCACAGCAGCAGAATCACGAGGATGAGCGTAACCACCGTGATGGCTGCGGCCGCGGCAATAATTGTCAGACTTATTGTATTCATCATTCAGTCTCCTAAATTAAAGTGAAATACCCATAAATGTCATAAATGCCATGGCCATGAGACCTACTGTGATGAATGTGATACCGATACCCTTGAGCGGGGCGGGAACATTCGAATATGACATTTTCTCCCTGATGGCCGCAAGGGTCACGATGGCGAGGAACCAGCCGAGACCTGAACCGAGCGAGAACACTGCGGCTTCTCCGACATTGGCGAAATCACGCTGCTGCATGAAGAGCGAGCCTCCGAGGATTGCGCAGTTCACGGCGATGAGCGGCAGGAAAATACCGAGTTCGGCATACAGGGTCGGGGAGAATTTCTCGACAACCATTTCCACAAGCTGCACGATGGCTGCAATCACGGCGATGAAAGTGATGAGGCTCAGGAAGCTGAGGTCAACACCCTCGATCAGCGCGTTCGGGCCGAGTACGTATTTGTTGAGGAGATAGTTGATAGGGAGTGTTACAAGAAGCACGAAGATAACAGCGACACCCAGTCCGGAAGCTGTCTTCACATTTTTTGATACTGCCAGGTATGAGCACATACCGAGGAAGTATGCAAAAATCATATTGTCAACAAAAATTGACTTTACGAACAAGCTTAAATATTCCATTTCGATTGAGTGTTAATGTTATTTTTCCTGAAGGTCTTTCTGGATGCTCCTCTGTACCCACACGATGCATCCGAGGAGGATGAGCGCCATAGGCGGGAGAATCACGAGACCGTTGTTCATATAACCTGCGTTGTAGATGCACTCAGGGATGATCCTGAACCCGAAGAGAGTGCCTGAGCCGAGAAGCTCGCGGAAGAAGGCGATGATGATGAGAATCATTGCGTAGCCTGCTCCGTTGGCAAGACCGTCAAGGAAGGACGGAATCGGCTTGTTGCCGAGACCGAAAGCCTCGATACGGCCCATCACGATACAGTTGGTGATGATGAGTCCGATATAGACGGACAACTGTTTCTCGATGCTGTATGCGTATGCCTTGAGGAACTGGTCCACGAGGATTACCATGAGCGAAACCACAACGAGCTGCACGATGATACGTACCCTGGTAGGAATGGAATTCCTCATGCAGGAAACGATGAAGTTCGAGAAACTTGTAACCACAATAACAGAAAGACCCATGACGAAAGCGCCTTTCAGCTGCACGGTCACTGCAAGAGCCGAGCAGATACCGAGGATAAGGGTCGTGATTGGATTGCCCTTGAAGATCGGATTCAGAAGAGTTTCTTTTATTTTTGCGTTCATATCAAATCCTCCCGTTAGTTTTCTGTTGCAGGTGTTTCGCCCTGTCCTGCCTCTGCAGCACCGTCTTCAACGACCTCGAACTCAATCAGTCCGTTTCCTTTCGGCTGGACTGCGTTGAGATAAGGCTCGTAAGCGCTGACCCATAAGTTGAGGGCTGCGTTGAGGCCGTTGCAGGTCATTGTCGCACCTGTGATTGCGTCCACTGCATTGTCCTTGCCTTTCGCACCGCCTTTCACGATGCTGAATGCGGACTCGTCAGCGAAATCAATTGAACGTCCGGAGAATGTCTCCCTGAAGCCAGCGTCATCCTTGATCTTGGCGCCGAGGCCCGGAGTCTCGCTCTCGTGGTCGAAATATACTCCTTTGATTGTCCTGAGATCATCTTCGAGTGCGATGTATCCCCAGATTGGTCCCCAGAGTCCTGCTCCGTAGCATGGGATTACTGTCACTTTGCTTCCGTTCTGGTCGAAGATGAAGACAGGAAGCTTGATCCCGGAGGTGGCTCCGTCCTTGAGAAGCTTGTTCTGCGCCTTGAGCTCGGAAGTGGTCACGATTTCGCAGCTTTCAATGTCGAGTTCTTCAGCAAGAGTACCGTCCGCATTGATGAGGAAAGCCTCTTTCACCGCATCCTTGTAGGCTGCGAGGACCTTGTCGTTGCCCATTGCCTCCAGCTCGCTTTTCTCGTAGAACTTGGCGGCTGAGAGCATCTGGCTGATTGTCTCCGCTTTCACGTTCGCATCCTGCTTCGGAGCCAGAACCTGGGACACCGTGGCGAGGATGGCGGCAACCAGCACTACGACGAGAGTCGTGTAGATGACTGTGTATATATTACCGTTAGTATTCATATCAGATTAATGTTATGCGATTTTAACTTTCTTTGCTCTTCTTGAAATCGCAGATGATGTGACATAGTGGTCAATGAGCGGTGC
Organism: Candidatus Cryptobacteroides sp.; assembly: GCA_051869955.1. Taxonomy (GTDB): domain Bacteria; phylum Bacteroidota; class Bacteroidia; order Bacteroidales; family UBA932; genus Cryptobacteroides. Next base: position 2,556 of record JBJEBJ010000097.1, on the reverse strand, counting down.
GAATGTGTTCATAAGAAGGATGGCAAGCATCATTCCTTCCGCATATCCAGGGTTGAAGAGCCTTACCACTACGCAGAGAGCACCCACGAAGAAGCCGTAGATCCATTTGCCGCATTCCGTCTGGGCGGAGGTGACAGGGTCAGTTGCCATGAAGACGGTACCGAAGGCGAAGCCTCCCATGATGAGCTGGTACCAGGCAGGGATGTCGGTTGCTCCGCAAACATTGCCGAGCCAGCCTACGAAGAGGGCTCCGACTACTGATGATGCCATGATCTTCCAGCTTGCGACTCCGGTCCATATGAGGATGACGGCTCCGATGAGGATTGCAATGACTGATGTCTCACCGACAGAGCCCGGAACGGTTCCGGCGAACATGTCCCATGCTGACATTCCGTACTGTACTCCTGCATTGTTCAGGGCGTCAAGGCCTTCTGATGCGAATGAAAGAGGGGTTGCTCCCGTGGCGCCGTCAATGAGAGACTCACCGTGTTTGAGGGATACCCATACCTCGGAACCTGACATCTTGCTCGGATAAGAGAAGAACAGGAATGCCCTGGTGAGAAGCGCCGGGTTCAGGAAGTTCATTCCGGTGCCGCCGAAAACCTCTTTCCCGAAGAGGACTGCAAATGCGACAGCGATTGCGAGCATCCAGAGAGGCACGTCCACAGGGACGATGAGAGGAATGAGCATACCTGACACGAGATATCCTTCGTTGACTTCCTCGTTCCTGATCTGCGCAGATGCGAACTCAATTCCGAGGCCGACGAGATATGCCACTATATATAAAGGTAATACTCTGAGGAAACCGAACCAGAAATTCTGGAGGAGGGTCGCCTCCGTGCCTGTTGCAAGGCTGTGCTGGTAGCCGACGTTCCACATTCCGAAAAGTGCGGCAGGAACAAGGGCTATCACTACGATGATCATGATTCTCTTCAGGTCGACTGCGTCCCTGACATGGGAACCTGTCCTCGTTACCGTGCCAGGCACGCGGAGGAAGGTGTCGAATGCGTCGACGGTTGAATGAAGGAATCCGAGTTTGCCGCCCCTTTCGAAAAGGCCCGGCTGTGGTGTTGTATTCTTATTTTCTTCCATAACTTCCGTGAGATTAAGCCATTTCTTTAATCATGAGGTCGATGCCTTTCTCAATGATGGCCTGGATGTCATTCTTGGACGGGTCCACATACTCGCAGAGGGCAAGGTCCTCAGGAAGCACTTCGTAGATTCCGAACTTCTCCATCTTGTCGATGTCTCCCGCGATGCAGGCCTTGAAAAGGTAAACAGGGAAGATTTCCATAGGAAGAACCTTGGAGTAGACGTCTGACATCACGAAAGCACGAGGGCCTCCGTTGGTGTTGGTGTCCATCTCGTATGTCTTCTTAGGGCAGAGCCATGAGAAATAGGTGCGGCTTGAGCTGAATTTGCCGAAACGGAACGGCTTCGCCCATCCGAGAAGTTCCCTCTCGGTACCTTCGTGGATCAGGGTAATCTGGTTGTCGAAGAATCCGAGAGATCCGTCAGGTCCGACATTGGTTCCGGTGAGAACGTCTCCGCTGATGAAGCGTACGTCGTTTGCGGAATTGTCGTAGAACTCGGCAATGTCCTTCATGCTGATGCCCGGGAGAGCGTCAACGTATGCAGGATCGATTGCGACAGGTCCGGTCACGGCTACCTTGCGTGCAAGGTTGAGTTTTCCGGTGTTGAAAAGTTTTCCGATAGCTGCAAGGAGCAGGAGGGAGACAGTCCATACGGTGTCACCCTTCATGATAGGGGAGATGTGGCTGATCTGGATTCCGACATTTCCTGCAGGATGCTTTCCGCTGAATACGTGCTGGATCACGTTCTCTACCTTGTGGAACGGAGTCCCGGAATAGTTCTCGCTGCAGAGTGAGAAATGAACACCGCCCTTGGTGAGTTTTCCGAGTACGTTCACTCCGGTCTGGACATTCTCGAACTCGTCCTTCAGGACGTACTCCGGAACAGCTGCGAGAGGTGCAGTGGAGAATGCTGAAACGAAAATAGCCTTAGGCTCTGCGGACGGGTCCGCCAGAATACCGTAAGGCCTCTGGATGAGAGCCGGCCAGAGACCGCTCTTGAGAAGGAGAGACTTGACGTCATCTGCTGACATGTCAGAAATTTTCTGGACCCCGAAGTCCACAGACTCCTGTTTTCCGTCAGCCTTGATCCTTACCTCAAGCAACTTCCTCTTGGCGCCTCTGACGATTTCCGCCACAGTACCGCTCACTGGAGAAGTGACAAGAATGTCGGGATTCTTTTTGTCTGCCAGAACAGGGGAACCTGCCAGAACCTTATCGCCTTCCTTGACAAGCAGTCTCGGTACAAGACCTTTGAAATCAGTCGGTTTTACAGCGATAACGTCAGGCACTACCGTCTTTCTGGTTTTCTGGGCCGCCTTCCCTGCGACAGGGATGTCCAACCCTTGTTTCAAATCGATGTTGTTTGACATTATAGGTAACCTTTAATAGTTTTTCAAAATCGTTCGCGAAGATACTCATTTTTTTTGGATTGCGAGCCATATTCTGCTGGATTTAAGACAGA
>JBJEBJ010000096.1:0-30872 GCA_051869955.1 Candidatus Cryptobacteroides sp. | reverse complement strand
CCATACCACAAAGGTAACTAGACTTATTTTATCAACCTACTTTTTTCGTTGATCCCGCATCCCTGCGTGCCGCCGGTAATATTTTTCCCGATTATCGGTTACGGAACTCTATAGGGATGACGAGACATTGATCACAAGGTTTGCCGTCACACGTGGCTGGCTCCCACTTCGGAGACTGCTTTATAGCCTCGACCACCATGGCATCCAGCTCCTCACAAACGCTCGAGTCCACTTCTACATTGATGACATTCCCTTCGAAATCCACCACGAACGATACTTTCATCGTACCTGAGTGCGTACAGGTTTCAGGAATCACAAGCCTGGAATTGAGCCATTTGCAGAATTCCTTCATGTCTCCGCCCTGGAACTTGGGCATCGTGTCCGGATTCAAAAGGTAGAACGGAATTGCGGCATCCATTTTACGACTTTTCACGACCACGATTTCAGGAAGTTCCTGCTCGCGCTTGAGTTTCACCACGACGACCCCGTCCTCAGCCCTTTTTCCATATTTCTCGCAGTATTCGGAATTCTTTATGACATCGATGGACTCGATTCTGCTCCGGTCAAGCTGTTCGAATTCCGCGCGGGATATTTCTTTCCCCTCATAGTCCCTGGAACTGCGAAGGATATACAAAATTTTGCTATCTTTGTCCGAAGAGACATAGACAGTCTTTGCCTGAAGGCCGATGCCGAGGCATACAATCGGGAGCAGATACAGCGACCGGAACCCGCGAAGAAGCGGGGATTTTGATTTTGACATCATAGTAATACGGTTTTTAAGGATACTGTGATTAAAGCTGTTGGCAATAGAGTAGCCGCTCCTGCCTACAGCTTTTCTTATAAGCAGATATTGATATTCCTTTATGTCGGCACCTGTCCTGAGCACAGCATCATCCGCCTCATACTCATGCAGTTCCTGCAAATCAGAACGCAACATCCAGACTGCGGGATTGAACCATTGGAATGCGGAGGCCAAGTCCACGAGAAGCAACTCCATGGAATGACCGCACCGTATGTGGGCCAGTTCATGTGAAATGATTGCTGAATGGTTTCCGGTCATGTCCTTCGCCGGAATCACGATGTATTTCATCCAGCTGAACGGGCTCATTTTACCTCCCCTTTTTCCACCATCTCAATCAGCTCCTTCAGGTCTTCCACTGTGATTTTCTCCTCTTTCACGAGGGCTGAGACCGCATTGAGATAGGAATTGTCGAAATATTTGCCGATGAGTCCGACGAGAGAATGACGCCTGTATTCCTCACGCGACACTTTCGCGAAATAACGGTAGGTAGGACCGTATGCCTCATGGTCGATGAACCCTTCGTCCTGCAATGTGCGGACCTGGGTGGACAAGGTCGAGAAATGAGGCCTCGGCTCGGGATACAGTTCCCTTAGCTCCCTTACGAACATTGGACCGTTCTCCCAGAAATGGTCCATGATGATTTCTTCTTTCTTGGTCAGCCGTTTCATACTGATTGGAATTAATTTTTTAATTCCGGGCATAAAAAACGGTAACTCCGTGATGGAATTACCGCGAGAAATAGTTTCTTGAGCGTGAATTATAAAGATAACTATTTTATGAGTTTGGGATCTTCTGATGCGAGCTTTGCAAAGTTCTGTTCTGCATTTCTGGCTATCAAGACAGCCAGCTGTTCTTCTGCAGTGCGGTGAAGAATGTTAAACCTGTCTTCTTTTGCTACACCTTGTTTGATGAGTTCCGCATTGATGGATTCTATGTTTGAGAGAACGATCAACTGATTAATAGTCGCAGCATCCCTGATGTTCATTGTCTTGGCAAGTTCCGGATTTGCTTCCTGCCATTGTTTTGCAGTACAACCGAAGAGAGCCAGATTCAGCAGGTCTGCTTCATTTGCGTATATGATTCCCTGCTTCATCTGATTGATGTTGAGTTTCGGAAGAATCACATTCTTGATTGCATCAGTATGGATGTGGTAGTTCGCTTTTGACAAGAGGCGTTTTACGCTCCATGACAGGGCGAGTTCGCTGCGTTCGAGTTCTACGAGTCGCTGGTATTCACGTACTACATATAACTGGAATACTGGGCTAATCCACATACAGAAGTTGAATGCAATGTCTTTGTGTGCGTATGTGCCGCCGTATCTACCAGCACGAGCAACTATACCTATCGCATTGGTTCTCTCATGCCACTCTTTTATACTGATTTTAAAGCTGTTAAGTCCAGCCTTACTTTTAATTATGGCGAATTCGCCATAATTAAAATCCGGGTTAAACATCGATTCCCAAGCGCCAAGGTATTCGAGGGTGTTTCTATTTCGTAGCCAATCGGATATGAAGAAATCTCCATCCTTTGCTTTGATAATGTCGGTCAACGAGATGTAATCTTCATTATTGATTGTTGTCAAGGCTATATCGATCCCCTGAACTGTCATGATAGATGTCTTGGCCATAGTTCAATCTTTATAATTCGCATTTACAAATATAATGGTTTTGTGTTGATTTAGGATTACTGTCTCCAAAATGTCTCGACAAAGCGCTGCGTTATATTCTCCATTCCGTGGGTACATCATCTATTTTTAATTCAGATATACCGGATAAATAGCATACCTAACCATTACCGGCGGCACGCAGAGATGCGAACCGCCGGTAATTTGTTTCTCGGTATTATACTGAGAGCATTCAATATCAGCCCTCTACAGCTGCGATGCCAGGAAGCACCTTGCCCTCGATGGCCTCGAGGAGAGCGCCGCCGCCGGTAGAGATGTAGGACACCTTGTCGGTAAGACCGAACTTGGTGCAGCATGCTACTGAATCACCGCCTCCGATAAGGGAGAATGCGCCTTCTGCAGTAGCTGCGGCAATGGCGTCACCGATAGCCTTGGAGCCTGCGCAGAACTCGTCGCACTCGAACACGCCTGCAGGGCCGTTCCAGAGGATGGTCTTGCAACCCTTGATGGCGTCAGCGAAAAGCTTCTGGGCCTCAGGACCTGCGTCAACACCCTCGAATCCTGCAGGAATAGCCCTTGCGGAAGCTACCTGTACACCTGCACCCGGCTTCAGGGACATTGTACCGAAATCAAGACCGTTGGTAACGACTGCATCCGGAGCCATGATGAGCTCGACTCCGTTCTCCTTTGCCTTGGCCTCAACGCTGAGAGCAACGTCGAGCTTGTCCATCTCAACGATAGATTCGCCTATCTCTCCGCCGTGAGCCTTGGAGAATGTATAGGTCATGCCGCCGCAGAGGATGAGCTTGTCAACCTTGCCGAGGAGATTCTCGATGATGCCGATCTTGGAAGACACCTTCGAACCGCCCATGATGGCGATGAAAGGACGTTTGATGTCGCTGAGGACATTGTTCACAGCCTTCACTTCCTTCTCCATGAGGAGACCGAGCATACGGTTCTCAGGGGTGAAATAGTCAGCGATGACAGCTGTGGAAGCATGTTTGCGGTGAGCTGTTCCGAAAGCGTCCATCACCCAGCAGTCAGCATAGGAAGCGAGCTTCTTGGCGAACTCTTTCTGGGAAGCCTTCATGGCCTTCTTGGCAGCCTCGTATGCAGGATCCTCCTTGTCGATTCCGACAGGCTTGCCTTCCTCCTCAGGATAGAAACGGAGGTTCTCGAGAAGAAGAGCCTCGCCCGGCTTGAGAGCTGCAGCAAGCTCGTCTGCCTTCTGGCAGTCAGGAGCGAACTTTACCGGAACGCCGAGTTTCTCGCTCACTGCATCAACTATCTGGGACAGGGAAAGTTCCGGCTTGACTTTTCCTTTCGGCTTGCCCATGTGGGACATGATGATGAGGGAACCGCCCTTCTCAAGAATGAGCTTGAGGGTAGGAAGTGCTCCGCGGATACGAGTGTCGTCTGTGATTTTGCCGTCCTGGATAGGGACGTTGAAATCGACTCTCACAATGGCCTTCTTGCCATTAAAATCGTAAGTGTCAATGTGCTGTTGCATATTCTTGATATTAAAGTTGTTTCTGTTCAGTCCACAAAGGTAGCAATTTTCTTCCAAAGTTGGACATTATAGAGCGAGTTCCACCACGCGGTCAGGAGAGACACCGTCGTATGGCGGAAGAGTGACATGCACCCCGTGACGGCAATTGTCGAACTGCACCTTCGCTCCGGTGGAGAAATCCACGGCACTCTTCACCTTGGTGCCTACAGGGAGGAATACTTCCTGGGTCTTGCCGTCGAAAACGTGCACGAACAGTCTGTCTCCCTTCCTTGCAGTCACGCCCCAAGGCTGCTCCGGGATATCGCCCGCAGTCGTCCCGTAAATCGTATCTCCGTATCTGTCAAGCCATTGGCCAATACCTTTGAGCCTTTCAAGAGCAGCCGCAGGAAGTCGTCCGTCAGGCTGTGGGCCGATATTCATGAGCAGGTTTGCACCCTTTCCGGCAGCCCCGACGAGAAGGCGCACGAGCTCCGGAACGGACTTGTAGTCCTGGTCGGCAACCTTGTATCCCCACATCCCGTTCATCGTCTCGCATGTCTCGAGAGGCAGGGCGCTGATGTCCTGTCCGGAGAGGCCGGCCTTGTTCTCGCCCGGCAGATCCCTCTCGAAAATCTGGAAATCCTCACCCTCGAACGGAGTCGTATGATGATTGTTGGCCACGAGGCAGGCAGGCTGGAGACTGTGAATCAGGCGATATTGCTCCTCAAGCTGCCAGTCGAAAGGAACCGGGTCGCTGTCGTGGTCCCAGAAGCCGTCAAACCATATCGAGCCAATCTTGCCGTAATTGGTCAGCAGCTCAGTCAGCTGGGCGTTCATGAAATTGTAATATGAGTTCCAGTCAGCCTTGGACGGGTCCCTGCCCGTGCCGTTGCCTGTCCTTCCCTGCGGATAGTCCTCCCTGCCCCAGTCGAGATGGGAATAGTAGAGATGGAGCCTGATTCCCTGCTTGTGGCATTCGTCCGCAAGTTCTTTCAGGACGTCCCTGCCGAACGGCGTCGCATCCACAATATTGTACGGGGACTGCTTCGTATGGAACATCGAGAATCCGTCGTGATGGCGGGTGGTGAAGCAGATGTAGCGGGCCCCTGAAGCCTTGATGGCGGAAACCCATTCCGCAGCATTGAATCCTGCCGGATAGAATCCGGAGGCAGCCTTGGAATATTCTTTATGCTTCAGTCCGTCACGGTTCAGATACCATTCTCCCTGGGCGAACATGCTGTAGATGCCCCAGTGGAGGAAGATGCCGAATTTGTCTCCCGCGAACTCTTCACGGGCCTCAAGATTTTCAGGAGCAGGGACATAACCCTGCGCCCAGGTCCTGCATGGCAGGATGGCGAGCATAAGCCCGGCCAGTATTGACATTGACTTCATAATATTTGCCTGTTTGACATTCCGCTAAGTTGGGAAAATTTGTCAAAATTTCAAAACCGGCCGATGAGTCAATTTTGGTTTTTTCCAGAAATTTTTCGTATATTGACCGGGTTAAATGAATAATTATACTATATGATGAGCGAAATCAGAAATCCGGAACTGTGGAGAGAAGGGGAATTGAAAATCGAATGGGTGAGGAGGCACATGCCCCTGCTCGCGGGACTCGAGGAGGAATTCAGGAAGACAAAGCCTTTCGCGGGCAAAAAAATAGCGCTTTCGGTACATCTTGAGGCCAAGACGGCACATCTCTGCGAGATTCTCGCCGAGGGAGGAGCGGAAATGTACATCACAGGCAGCAATCCGCTTTCCACCCAGGACGACATTGCCGCAGCCCTCGTGCATGAAGGCCTCAACGTTTTCGCGGTACACGGAGCCACCGAAGAGGAATACATGGACGGGATACGCAAGGTAATTGCGGCCGGTCCGAACATCATAATCGACGACGGAGGAGACCTCGTGAACATGATTCATACCGAATACAGGCATCTCATACCTGACGTCATGGGAGGCTGCGAGGAGACCACCACGGGCATCCTCAGATTAGAGGCGATGGACAGGGACGGGAAACTGGAATTCCCTATGATGCTGGTCAACGACGCGGACTGCAAACATCTGTTCGACAACCGTTACGGCACGGGGCAGTCGGTATGGGACGGAATCAACCGCACCACAAACCTGATAGTCGCAGGAAAGAATGTCGTTGTCGCAGGATACGGATGGTGCGGCAAGGGAGTTGCCATGAGAGCCAAGGGCCTCGGAGCTGATGTCATTGTGACAGAGGTTAATCCGATACGCGCGATGGAGGCTGTGATGGACGGGTTCAAGGTAATGCCGATGAAGGATGCTGCTCCGGCCGGGGACATTTTCGTGACAGTCACAGGCTGCGCAGGAGTCATCACGGCGGAGCATTTCCTGACCATGAAGGACGGTGCAATCTGCTGCAATGCAGGACATTTCGACGTGGAAGTGGACGTGGCCGGCCTGAAGAAAATGTCAGTTTCCCATGCCCCTGCAAGGAACAATATCGAAGCCTTTACTCTCGAAACCGGAAGGAGGATATATATAATTGCTGAAGGTCGTCTCGTGAATCTCGCAGCGGGAGACGGCCATCCGGCCGAGATAATGGACATGTCGTTCGCCATCCAGGCCCTGAGTGCCAAATACCTGGTGGAAAACGCCAAGGAAATCGCAAGGGAACATGGCAGGATGCTGAACGCGGTGCCGGCGGAAATCGACATGGAGGTGGCACGCAGGAAGCTCGCCGGCTGGGGCGTGGGAATCGACAGCCTCACACCGGAACAGCATGCATATCTGTACGGAGGACATTAATTTCAATACGGAGATATCATTATGTTTGAGAAAAGCATCTACGTCAGAAGACGCAAGGCACTGATGGACAAGATGTCCGCCGGTGCAGCAGAAGGCAAGCGGGGCATCGCCCTGTTCATAGGCAATGCTGAAGCTCCTGCACAGTACAAGGACAACTGCTACAAATTCCGCCAGGACAGCACATGGCTCTATTATTTCGGAATTGACGAGCCGCTGTTCGCCGCAGTCCTCGACCTGGACGAAGGAACGGAGACAGTATTTGCAGACGATGTCGAGATCGGAGACATCATCTGGATGGGCCCGCAGCCGAGCGTAAGTTCCAGGGCAGAGAACGTAGGAATCTCATCTTCAGCCCCTTACAACGCACTTGACGGAGTTGTATCCAAGGCATTGGCTTCAGGCAGGCCGGTACATTTCATCAAGCCTACCAGGTATTACAACAAGATCAAGCTCGCCAGCCTGCTCGGTTGCAGGCCGGAGGAAGTGGACGGGAAATATTCAGAGACCCTCACGAAGGCCATCATTTCCATGCGTCTCGTCAAGGAAGCCTGCGAAATCGAACAGATTGACGATGCTTGCGCTCTCGGTTACGAGATGCACACCGTGGCCCGCAACAATGTAAGGGTCGGAATCATCGAACAGGAAATCGTGGGTGCCATGGTCGGAGTAACCCTCGGCAAAGGCTGGGGCGAATCCTTCCCTACCATCCTGACCCAGCACGGAGAGACCCTGCACAACCACAAGCATGACAAGATCGTGGAGCCGGGCAAGCTGATGGTCATCGACGCCGGAGCGGAGAACAACATGCACTACGCTTCCGACTTCACCCGTACCATCCCGACCGGTGGCAAGTTCACCAGCAAGCAGAGGGATATCTACCAGATAGTATGCGACTGCAACAACCTGGCACTTGAGCTCATACGCCCGGGCATCACATACAGGGAAGTCCATCTGAGGGTAGCACGCCTGATGCTGGACGAACTGCGCGCACTCGACATCGTACGCGGAAATCTCGACAACATGGTGGCCGCAGGAGTAGCCGGGCTGTTCATGCCACACGGTCTCGGACACAATATGGGTATGGACGTTCATGACATGGAGGATCTCGGAGAAGATCTCGTAGGATATGACGATGACCAGAAGAGGTCCGACCAGCTCGGCCTCGGCAGCCTGAGGATGGCGAGGAAGCTCGTTCCGGGCAATGTCATAACCGACGAGCCGGGAATCTATTTCATCCCTGCCCTCATAGAGAAATGGAAATCAGAGAAGGCTGACCACGGATTCGTCAATTACCAGAGACTCGAGTCATATTATGACTTCGGCGGCATCAGGCTTGAGGATGACGTACTCGTCACTGAAGACGGTTCACGACTCACAGGCCCGGCAAGACTGCCGATCAATCCTGACGAAGTGGAAGCCGCAATGGAAAAATAGGAGAATTCCGACATGGAGGTAATTATCTGCATTCTGGCAGTTCTTGCCGGAATCATCGGTATCATAGGCAGCGTGGTCCCGGCCATTCCGGGACCACCTGTCGCTTGGATAGGGATGCTGCTCATGTATTTGTGGGGAGGGACGAACGGTGCCGGTGAACCGATGGGGACCGATACCCTGCTGATATGGCTCGGCGTGACGACATTGGTGACAGTGCTCGACTACGTGGTCCCGATGTGGTTCACGAAACTGACCGGAGGAAGCAAATACGCCGGATGGGGAGCCGCAATCGGCCTGGTGGTCGGAATGTTCGTGCCTCCGGTGGGAATCATCCTCGGAACCCTGCTCGGTGCATTTGTTGCGGAACTGGTGTTCGCGGACAAGGACTTGTGGTCATCCGCCAAGTCCGCTGCAGGAGCTTTCATCGGATTCATCTGCGGGACAGGTGCGAAACTTCTCTGCTGCGGGCTGATGCTCTGGCAGATAATCGTATATATGTAATTACCTGGTTATACAGGATTTAATCACTTCATCGAATTGATCACTCCGATTTTCACGGAGAAGAAATTGTCCGGACCGGCCTCCATGATGCGGTATTCCCCGTGATTGCCCCATGATGCAGGACGGTCGTAAATGCTCATGTCCTCGCCGGTGTCATTGCTCACATAATCACGTATCTTGTCCTGCCATGCCCTGATGCGCGCCATGCTGGCATCGGTGTGGAAAAGGTCTTTGGACGGGTCAGCAAGTTCGAGCAGGGCGTCCCTGTAGATTTTGCGGAACTCCTCGAAGCGCATGAGTCTCTTCATGAGAAGCCCGACATTGCCCCATTCGTACGGATTCTGCCGGCCGGCATCGATTATCCCGCTGGTTCCCAACGTATTGTCATAGTCGTAAGGAATGAAGAAGAACTTGTAGTCGTAGAGGTCGGTGGAATTGAAATAGACATAGAAATTGTTCCCGTTCACCCAGTGGTCATCCCACATTCCCACGGCCACGTTGACGGCATAGGTCTTCAGGAGCAGTTCCACGTCACATACCTCCTTGATCCATTTGTAGAAACTGTCTTCGTCCTTGCCTGTCAACTTGAGAATGAAGTCCTGGAACTGGGTCTTGGCAGCCTCATATGCAGTCTCCTCTCCCTTATATTCATAGGTATAGTTGCGTCCGTTATCCGTGTCAACGGCCCAGTCCCCGTCAATTCCGTCAAGATCGGCATGGTTGCCGTTGTTCCCGCATTTCCAAAGATTGCCGGCATCGCTGCCGAACATCCCGTCCAAGCGTTTCTCGACATATTTGTCATCAATCGGCTCAATCATCTGATATACACCGTAATATGCCGGAGCGGCATCCCCCTCGACGTGAATCCAGAGACGGCAGTATGTGTCATACGGGGCGGTCCATATCCCGTAACGGCGGAAAAGGTCATAACAATATAGTTCCCTGACATAGGACGCATCATCCTTGAACCATTTCAGGTTGACCTTGCGTATTCCCTTGACTGTATGGGCCTTATCCTTGTTGAATTTGCGGAAATTGAGACCGAAATGACAATGATGCCAGTCCGTCGAGCCGGCCGTATGCATCTGCCCCGAACTTCCTTCCGGACGGCGTCGCGATGTATTGCCCCTGATCCTGAATCCTCCGTCCTGTATCGAGGTGACTTCATTCCCTTTCCTGTAGGTGAAATCTGCATGGAAATAGTCGGCATTCTGGTCATATTCGTCGTACCTTGCGAGGAAGGCGTTCCACTGCTCGAGGGAAACTTTCATCGTGATTTCCGGTATAACGGTATCGTCCCAGACATAGGCAAGGCCCTCGTCCGAAATCACCGGAGGAACATTCTCTCCGCCGCCTTCGCCGGAAGAGCCACCTTCTTCCCCGCCTTCTCCGGTTCCTTCGCCTCCGGTGTTCTCCCCTCCGTTCTCTTCGTTCCCGCCTTCGTTACCGTTCTCGTTCCCATTTCCGTTTTCATTTCCATTCCCCTGCTCCGTATTATCCGACCCGGAGCCTTTTACGAACTCCGGCTCACATGAGACTGAGATGAATGTCGCTGCTATGGCTGCAAGGATGATGTACCGGATTCTGGCAAGACGTGTCATATCGTTATGTTTTGGTTCGCCCAAATTTACATAAACATCCCGACCGTTCCAACACATTTCCGACAGACGGCAGGATTTCCACGACGAGAGCAGGGATTAACATGACCATAAAACAGTCAGGGAGGGGCGGCAAGAAGCCATCCCTCCCCTTTGTTTCCATGCAAGCAAGGATTACTTATTGAAACTTAATGCATTCGTTTTGGTCACAGAACCTTTGACACGGGCAGTCAGAGTTGCACGGATATCACGCGAGGAAGCTCCGAGCAGGAAGTTGTAATCTCCCTCTTCCACTATCCACGCATTCTGGGCCTCGCTATATGATGCAAGGTCAGAATTACTGATTGTCAATGTCATACGCTGGGACTCACCCGGCGCGAGATCATTTGTCTTGGCAAAGGCCCTGAGTTCCTTAACCGGCTTGTCAATCTCCCCAGAAGGTGCTGCCACATACAGTTCAACCACCTCTTTGCCGTTATATGAACCGGTATTCTTTATGTCCACAGTAACCACAGTCTCCTTGTTACCGACCTTTATTAAAGCCCCGCTCCATTCAAAAGCAGTGTATGAGAGGCCATATCCGAAAGGATAGGAAACAGCAAGATCCTGCTTGTCGAACCAGCGATATCCCACATAAATGCCTTCTTCATATTCGGTGTAGTCCACATTCCTCTGAGGCTCGGCATCCTTGTCCTTGCCGAACATTCCGAAACTCAGGTCTATAGGGAAGTTGGCCGAAGAAGCGTGATCGCCATACGCCACAGGGAAAGTCATTGTCAGCTTTCCGGAAGGAGATACAACACCTTTGAGGACATCTGCCACACTGTTTCCACCCTCCTGGCCAGCCTGCCATGCACAGAGAACTGCATCAGGCAGAGACTTCCAGGAAGCAGTCTCGATGACTCCCCCGATATTGAGGAGAACGACCACCTTCTTGCCTGCGTCATGAAATGCGCCGCATACTGCGGAGATCAGTCCGGCTTCTTCACCGGTCAGTGTGAAATCAGCAATCTTCCTGTCGAGGAACTCGCCCGAGTTACGGCCCAATGTAATGATTGCCAAATCATTAGCTGCGACAGTACGTTCAAGCATCTCTGCGGAAGGGACAAATTCCCCGGCACGCACTTTCGGTATGAACATTGCCATCACATCATCACTCTTCGGATTGAGTCTTGCGGTCTCTTCCTCAATATATTTCGAATAAATTCCTGACAAATCCGCATCAACAGAATAGCCTGCATTCTCAAGACCTTCGAGCAGAGATACCGTATAGGCACGGTTGACATTGCCGGAACCGGTTCCGCCGGCGATGAAATCATAGGAGGTAGTACCAAAAAGAGCGATATTCCGGACATCGGAGGAAAGAGGAAGCACTCCGTTGTTTTCAAGGAGAACCATTCCTTCGGCAGCTGACTCCCTTGTCACTTCCGCATGCGCCTTCAGGTCTGGTTTGTTGCTGAATTCATATCCTTTGAAACGAGGCGACTTGAGGATGAGTTCAAGCACGCGTTTTACATTTCTGTCAAGAACTTCCTCCGAAAGACGGCCTTCCCTGACACCGTTTACAATATCCTCGAACTGTCCCGGACGTCCCGGCTGAAGCATATCATTCCCGGCCTCCATCTGAGCCACTGCATCCTGGCCGCCAAACCAGTCAGTCATTACCATTCCCTTGAATCCCCACTCGTCACGGAGCATTGTGGTCTGCAGGTCCTTGCTTTCGGATGTGTAAACCCCGTTGACATAATTGTACGAGGACATTACAGTCCAAGGCTGGGATTCCTGGACGGCAATCCCGAATCCTTTGAGATAGATTTCACGTACGGCTCTCGGGCTCACGTGCACATCATTCTTCATTCGGTTGGTTTCCTGATTGTTGAGAGCATAGTGCTTGATGGATGTACCTACACCGTTGCTCTGGATGCCGTTCACATAAGCCGCTGCAATCTTGCCGCTGATGAGAGGATCCTCGGAATAGTATTCGAAATTACGGCCGCAGAGAGGGTTGCGGTGTATATTGAGAGCCGGTGCAAGGAGCACGTCAACTCCATACTCCAGGACCTCCTCTCCTATAGCGGTACCAACCTGCTTTACAAGTTCAGGATTCCAGGTGGACGCGAGGAGAGTTCCTATCGGAAAATGGGTACAATAATAAGTATTTTCATCCCCCTCACGGACCGGATTAATCCTGAGGCCTGCAGGACCGTCCGCAAGAACAATCGCAGGGATGCCGAGACGAGGTATCGGATATGTTGTGCCGGCTGCGCCCGGAACAAGATTGCGGGTTTCCCCGACAACCGGTGCTTCTCCTGATGCTCCGGCCATGCCGGTACCTATCACGAGATGGGCTTTTTCCTCAAGCGTCATTGCGGCAATCACTTTGTCAATGGATGACTTTCCGAGCTGGGGATCTCCCTTCGGACCGCAGGACATCATTGTTGCCGCAGTCATTATTATCAGAGTCGATTTGATGATTTTCATTTCAATTCATGAGTTACAATATGGAACTTATTTGAAAAGGAGCAGAACGAACTCCGAAAGATATATTCGCCAGTTCCGCCATATATGGCCGCCGTCAGTCTCCATGTATTGGTATGGATAGCCTGCTTCCTTCATCTTGGCCATGAATTCCATGTTCGCCTTGTACAGGAAATCGGTATTGCCGCATCCAATCCAGAAGAGGGCCGGTTTCCTGCTGAAATATGCAGCCAGCTTGGCATCAGGATTCTCATAGAGAGGAGTCATCTGCTGTTCGCTTACGCCCATCGCGGCAGAGAAGAGTCCGGTGTAGTTGAACATGTCCGGATAATTCAGGCTGATGTACAATGAGTGGAAACCGCCCATGGACAGACCGCAGATGGCCCGGCTCTGTTTCCTGGCAATAGTCCTGTAGTTGCTGTCAATGAATTTCACGATTTCAGGGAACGAAGTCTCGAAAGAGCCCTCCATTGTCTTTGGCAGCTGCATTGTAGGATGGGTGTAACCCGTGGAGTTCTCGCCCGGAGCAGCCTCCTGGGAAATATTGCCGTTGGTAAAGACCACAATCATAGGCTGTGCCTTGCCCTGTGCAATGAGGTTGTCCAGTATCTGTGCAGCTCTTCCCTGCTGAAGCCATGCATCCTCGTCTCCTCCGATTCCGTGAAGCACATACAGGACAGGATAACGCGTCTTTCCGCAAGGATTGTATCCCGCAGGAGTATAGACACTGAGCCTTCTGTCGAATCCAGCCACTTCACTGTCATACCATACTTTGGCCACCGTTCCGTGAGGAACGTCCTGGATAGTGTAGAGGTCGGCTCTTCCGCCGGGAACAATGAATGCGCTGGTCAGTGAAGAAACGTCACGGTTGACCCACATATTGTTGTTGTCAATGACGTTGTTGCCATCCACATTGAATGTATATGTGTACATCTCAGGCGCCACCTTGAAATCAGTCGTGTATTCCCACACGCCTTTCTCGCCTTCCTTGAGTTCAGCCACTCCCGGGCCGTCAAACTCACCGAAAGGAGTCTGGATTTTCCGGGTCGGAAGAAAATCTCCTGACACCGTCACTTTTACTGCCTTGGGAGCGAAATAGCGGAAAGTCACCGTTCCGTCCTGGTTCACTACAGGAGACTCTACCTGAGCTCCTCCCCAGAGGGCTTGCTGCGCGCCGGCAACAGCACATATAGCCAGCGCGACTGATGAAATTATCAATTTCTTTAACATATTCCGTTGAATTAGAGAGTTAATTTTCCAATGAATCTGGCATTGACAGTTGAACTTGCAAGTGCAATGGTATATACATCTCCGTCAACTGACACATTTATCGTGCCGTCAAGGACTTTTTCCGCCGAAGTGGCGCCATCCTCCACAGTCCACCAGCAGGTTCCCCAGTTGAAGAACTGCATTCCCCACATTTCAGTATCATAGCCGATTCCGAATTCGCCTTCGCCTACTGCCCCGCCGGCCGCACTGGCTTTGTACTCACCAGGGCTGAGCGTACCGTCAGCACTGTAGATGTCTATGGCAAGATAGTAGCCTGAACCATAGTATGTTGTCTGGTAAGTAGCAGGATTGAATTCCGAGGACACGTCTTCAGTCGCAAGCTGGAGAGAAAGGATTCCGGTATTCGGGGAAACAGAGAGGCATTTCGAGAGTTCCTTGTATTTGATTTCTCCTGCCGAATCAGGGTCGGTAAGTTCAGGTATCGCACCGGTGAATGTCGTCCAGAGCATATCCTTTCCCTCTCCGCTCTTGAGCTCAATTATCCAGTTGTTTCCGTCCCTTTCGACGGTCACAGTTCCCGAGAGCACCTTCTGGGCGGTCGTCGTCCCGTTGGACACATACCACCAGCAGGTTCCCCAGTCCTTCATTTCCATAGGGCCCCATCCGAAGTCCATTGTCGTGTCATAGCCGATTCCGAATTCGCCCTCACCGACAACTCCGCCTGTCGCGCAGGCCCGGTATGTCCCTTCGTGAAGATATCCGTCAGGGCTGTAAAGGTCAAGCGCAAGATAGTAACCATCTCCTGTCCAGGAAGTTGACCAGTCAGGATTAAGTGTAGATGAAATCCCGTCCTGTGCAAGCTGAAGTGAAACCAAACCTGGATTCCTGGAGCATGAAAGAACATTCACAAGCTTTACAGGCTCCGGGTCAGGCTCATACAGGATTTCGACTTCGGATTCAAGCCTGATGACATCCGAATTGGCAAGCCAGATGGCACCCGAGATGGAATAAACTCCGTTCTCCGATGATACGGATATTCCGCCGTGGTCAAGAGCAATAGTCTCGGGTTTTCCGGAATTCACGCGTGTGAATGTCGATCCGCCCTCACCTGCGACATAGAATCCTTTCTTGACCGTGCCATCAGCGGCAGAAGCGTACGTGGCATTGTCAAGATAGTATTTGTCACCATAGAACTTGATGTTGAGAACTGAGCCGGTACCGGAATAATTTCCTTCGGTCCCGTTCACTCCTTCAGTTGCAATTTCCACCGTGAAGCAGCGGACTTTTTCCAGTTTCTCCACCGGACTTGAGAGAAGCTTGGTCATCTTGATGTCCTCGGGTTTCGGATAGAGCCCCTGCATCGGATCAATTGCATCCTTGGCGCAGCCTGCAAGTACAGCCGCGGCAGCCACCAATATTATATTTCTGTATTTCATACTTTCTGTCATTTGAATTATTTCCAGCCTTCATTCTGCTCAATCGCCTTGTTCAGACGGATTTCAACTCCAGGATAAGGAAGCCTGTTGTGCTTTGGCTTGAAACCGTATTTGGAAGAATCTTCCCCGTTGTACTTGGTGTATGTAACATTTCCATTGGACTCGAGGGCAGGGCATTTCGAGCCGTTGTCCCTGAGCCTTGCCTCGGCATCACCCCAGCGTACAAGATCCTGATAACGAAGGCTTTCGCCGCACAGTTCGATACGTTTTTCAGTCTTTATGTCCTCCATGGTAACCGAGCTTGCAAGAGGGGCCTTTGCACGGGTGCGGACCCTGTTGAGATAATCGGTTGCCTTCCCGGTATTCCCGGCCATGAGATGAGCCTCCGCGCCGCAAAGAAGGACCTCTGCGTAACGCATCCAGCGCGGATTGTTGGTATCCATGAAGAAAGCCATGCCGGAAACATACTGGCTGAAACGGCTCTTTGTCCCTCTCCATTTCCACATGAAGTAGCCCTCGCTGATGATGCTCTGGCCCACATTCACGGAATGTCCGCGGTCTTTCATCTGATCGTAAGTCTTGAGTGTGCAATTGAGACGGTATCCGTCTTCGCCTTCCACTTTCACAAAGTCTTCGTAAAGGCTGCGGGTCGGATTCAGGAAGCCCCATCCGGTATCGGCAAGCTGGTCACCCTCTCCAAGAGTCATCCTGTCAGTCCTGTAGTGAATCATCACTCCGGTAAGGTCGAAATTGTCCCAGGCATTGTTGACATCGTCATACTTTATGCTCTCGAACAGGCTCTCGCAGTTCTGCTTTGCCTCAACGCAAAGAATGTTCTCATAATCTCCGTAAAGCTCATACAGGCCGCTGTCAACCACGAGATCGAACTGTTCCGCGGCCTCCGGATATTTTTTCTGCCAGAGATAAGCCTTTCCGAGAATGGCCTGTGCGAACTGCTTGGTGATTCTCCAGGTCTTGTCATTGAGAGAAGTCTTTTCCGAAAGACAGCCTGATGAGATGGCATCAGTCAAATCCGACTCCACAAGTCCCCAAAGTCCCTCAGTAGTACCATTTGGCCTCTGATATTCACTTGGTTCCAACTCATGGTCCACAAGCGGAGGATTGCCCCACATGGAGATAAGTTCGAAATAAGCCCAGGCACGGAACACTTTGGCCTCAGCCCTTGCACGCTCCATCACAGGAGAATCCCCTGTCACGTGGCCCAGGACGACATTGGCCTTGTAAACTATCTGGTAATAGCTCTCGAACATTCCCTGCAGCATGGACTGGTCAGTCCCGAATGTAAATTCGTTGAGCTGCTCAAGTTCAGCATTGTCATTACGGCCACCGCCGCCTGCCCAGAAATCATCCGTGAGCATATTCTTGCCGAGAGTATAGTTGTAGTTCAGGCCTCTCATCTGAAGGTAGCATGCGATGATGGCACTCTCCGCATCCTCATCCGTCTGATAGTAGGTATCATAGTTGAGAACTCCGTGCTGAGGTATGTCGAGCTTTTCAGCACAGGAAGACAATGTGATTGCGGACACTGCGGCAATCATCAGTATATTGTTGAATTTCAGTTTCATAAGTCTATATCATTTAGAATGTTATACTTACGCCAGCGACAATCTTCCTGGAGTTCGGATAACTTCCTTTGTCGACGCCGAGAGCATTTCCGATTCCGGTAACCTCAGGATCAAGTCCCGGATACTTCGTGAAGACGAAGAAGTCGTCCAGGGATGCATAGATGCGGAGATTCTCAACCTTGATCTTGCTCATCCATTTGGTCGGGAATGTATAGCCGAGCTGAATCTGCTTGAGCTTGAAATAAGAACCGTTGAGCACGCTTGCCGTGGAGAGATAGAACTTGTCCATGTCGTTGGCTCCCGCCTTAGGCATGGTGCCGTTCTCGTGTCCGGCCTTCCACCTGTCCTCGGTGAAATAAGTGAGTTTGTTGAGAGTGTAGTCAGAACGGTTCAGGCAGCAATATATGTCATTGCCGATGGAACCGGTTCCGAATACGATGAGGTCGATACCTTTCCAGGCAGCGGTCAGGGTGATACCGTAAGTCGCATCAGCCATACCTTTGCCGATCATGGTCTTGTCACTGTCAGTGATGGAACCGTCATTGTTCTGGTCCTTGAAAGTCGGATTTCCAGTAGCCTTGTCAATGCCGGTGAACTCATAGCCGTAGAAATACCATGCAGGTTTTCCGACCTCGAATCTGGTGATGGCACCGTAGGTGTGGTATGTGGCACCGTCAATCGCGCTCAGCGTAGGATGGATGTAGGTCACCTCGTTTTTCAATGTGGAGATATTGCCCCTGATGCCATAACTGAAATCACCAACCATGTCCTGCCAGCCGAGTTCGACCTCGAATCCGGTGTTCCTGATATTGCCGGCATTTACCGGAGATGCGGTGTTTCCTACCACGGTAGAAGGAGTGATTCCGGTAACGATGAGGTCCTTGGTCTCTTTCCTGAACCAGTCTGCGGAGAAAATGAGACGGCTGCGGAAGAATCTTGCGTCAATTCCGACATTGGTCTGCTCGGCAGTTTCCCATTTGAGCTCTTTGTTGCCGGTAGCAGAAGGCGCATAGCCTACTTCGTAGGACGGACTGCCAGAGGATGTAGGATAAGAGCCGGTGGAGGCAATCACATTGGCATACTGGTATCCGCCGAGGCTTGCGGTGGAACCGTTCTGTCCCCAGCTTGCGCGTATTTTGAGATGATTCAGCCAGGCCTGTGAATTCTGCATGAATTTCTCGTTGGAAATAACCCATCCGGCCGATACGGCAGGGAAATATCCCCAGCGTTTCTGGACAGGAAGGACACTGCTGTCCGCAGCATCCGCGCGGAGTGATACCTGGACCATATATCTGTTGTCATACTCATAGTTCGCTCTTCCGAAGTATGAAAGTTTCCTGCCGTATGAAGGCTCACCGCCGCTGACATCCTTTGTCGCATTGCTGACGGCATATGCAAAATACCAGAACAGAGGATCATCTTTCTTGAAACCGAGGCCGGCAGTCTCGTTACCGCTCTTGGAGCCGGATACGCCGAATGAACGGGATTCGCTGAAGCTCGTTCCGAGCATGATGCCGAAGTTGTGCTTCTTGAGCTGCTTTGTGTAGTTGAGGAAGTTTTCCCACTGCCAATATGCGGCATTGTTGCTGCCTGCGGATACGCTCAGGTACTTGTTCTGAATCTGGCCGCTGGCATAGTAGTCATGGCTGATGCCGTAGTTCTCATACGAGCCAAGGCGATATCCAAGCCTGGATGTAATCGTAAGGCCCTTCACAGGTGTGAAATTGATGAAGGTGGTTCCGTTGATGTTGAATCCCCTGTTGTATGAATCGGAACTTCCAAGCATTATATAAGGATTGACACTTTCGCTGGTAACATAGGCGGACACTCCGTAAATATTGCCTTTCCCGTCACCGAGCATCGGCGCATGTGAAGTGTCGTTGTAAACCTGCTGCATATGTGCCGGAAGAGCGTTCTCCGGGTACATCGGCTTCGTGAGAGGGTCAAGTGTAAGAAGAGAAAGGAGATAACTTGAATATTCCGACCCTTCCGCCACGGAAGCCGACTT
The DNA here is from genome assembly GCA_051869955.1 of Candidatus Cryptobacteroides sp. Taxonomy (GTDB): domain Bacteria; phylum Bacteroidota; class Bacteroidia; order Bacteroidales; family UBA932; genus Cryptobacteroides. Next base: position 11,905 of record JBJEBJ010000096.1, on the reverse strand, counting down.
GTAATACTCCACCTGGTTGTTGGTGCCCACCTCAAGCCATGGCTTGATTTTCCAGGAGGCGTTTATCATACCCGTCAGGCGCTTGTAGTAATCCTTGTCCCCTACAACGATACCGTCATTGTTCAGGTATGTTCCCGAGATATAGATTGACTTGTCAGAATCTCCGGCGGAGAAAGTGAGATTGTGCTTATGCATGTTGGAAGTCTCGAATCCGGCCTTTACCCAGTCCGTATTGGTCACGAAATCCCAGTTGTTGTAGAATTTCTCCAGGGATATGAGATTGGCCTCGGTATAGAAGTCTATGAACTGCTCGGAGTTCATCAGATGCGGAACCTTGGAAACACTCTGGCTGGAATACTGATAGTCATAGGTGATTTTGCCCTTTCCTTTTCCCTTCTTCGTCGTGATGAGCACGACTCCGTTTCCGGCTTCCGCTCCGTAAATGGCTGCAGAAGCACCGTCCTTTAGGACTTCCATGGATTCGATGTCATTAGGGTCGATTCCGGAGATATCCTTGGCAAGTCGTCCGTCGACCACATAGAGAGGGTCGCTTGAGTTGTTCGAGCTGACACCCCTGATGCGGATTGAAGGAGAAGCACCCGGCTTGGCCGAGCCGCTGAGGACCTGCACTCCTGATGTCTTGCCCTGGAGGGCCTGTCCCGCTGACGTGATTGTCCTGGCCTCCATGTCTTCAGCCTTGACCTGTGAAACGGAACCCGTAAGCGAGCTCTTTTTCTGGACGCCGTAGCCGACCACCACGACCTCCTCGAGAAGTCTGGTATCCACTTCCATCTGCAGATTCATTCCGGCTGCAGCAGGAAGTTCAACTGATGTGTAACCGATGTAGGAAAATTCGAGAATCGCACCCTCAGCAACTTCCATTGACCAATTGCCGTCAATGTCGGTCATTGTACCGTTGTGCGTACCCTTCTCGATTACGCTGACTCCGATCATCGGAATCTTGTTCTCATCGATTACCGTACCGCTTGCCGTGACCCGTTCCTGTGCGGAAAGATTCACGCAGGCAAGGATGAGAAGCACTGCAGAAAACAGGGCTTTCATTCCATGATTGATTAATCTGGTTTTCATTTTAATTGAATTGATATAATGTGGTTATGTATTAGGCTTGTTTCAGAAACCTCTTGTTGGATAACGCATTGTGAAGTCTATCAGTTCCTTGTCGTGATTGCAGGTTACTTTGCAGACATTGTCGAAGATCATCGTGGCCCTATTGTCGCACTCGAAAGGCTCCCATTCCGGCAGGCCTTCCGCCGACGGCTTCCCGGTACGGGCGAAATTGGCCCAGCAACTGCTCATTTTCGAGGCCAGTTCCAGAGCCTCCGGACCGCCTCCTGTCATGCTCGCATGCCTTGAAGCATTGTTGAACACGAAAGGTATTTCCATACAGTGGGTACTCCGCAGAATTCCGTCAAGTACCGGAGACTCCCAGGTGAACAGGTACATATAGACCGGAGCTCCGCCCTGGCGGGATTTGCGTATTGCCTGCTCGACCGCGCCCGGACGGAAAACGAAATCGGCATCAAGCAGGTCCGCCGGTTTATATCCCGGATATGCCTTGCCGAACAGTTCCAGGAATCTTGGAGTTCCTTCCCCGTATCTGTTCTCGAGAAATTTGATAGCATCTTCCCGGGTTATATTGCGGAGAGACGGGACATAGGTTGTCATCGTGAACTCATGGCGTGTGGTCCCGATAATCATAGGTATGTCAGCAGAGATTGCCGGAGCCTGCGGGTCAAACGGCTGGGAAGGGAGGACAAAGGAATCCACCATCGGAGCCCATCCGAATATGAAAGTCGAGGTTCCGTCTTTCCCTGCCTCGGATTTCACCTGTTCCACGGCCTTCTCGCCAGCGGCAAGGAGCTCTTCATAAGGCACTTCCGCTATCTTGTCGATGTCGGACGCATTCAGGCCGAGGTTCTTGACAGTGGCGACTCCGATTTTCCTCGAGTACCTGGACTCCATGGTGCGAAGCATTGATCCGCTCTGCACTATTGCCTTGTGGAACAGGCCTTTGGCTGATGGCATGGCAAGCAGGGTCGTGACCTTTCCACCACCGCCTGACTGGCCGAAAACCGTCACGTTGGACGGATCTCCTCCGAATGCGGCAATATTGTCCCTGACCCACTTGAGGGCAGCCACAATATCCAGCATCCCGGCATTTCCGGACATGGAGTATTTCTCACCGAATGCGGAAAGGTCGAGGAAGCCCAGGACATTGAGCCTGTGGTTGACGGTTACCACTACGACATCTTCCGATGCGGCAAGAGAGCTCCCGTCGTATGACGGAAGTTCCTGGCCTGAACCGGCAGTGTACCCGCCCCCGTGAAGCCATACCATGACAGGACGTTTCCCTGAATCCGTGATACCCGGAGTCCAGACATTGAGCCTGAGACAGTCTTCCGAGCTCCATCCGTCATCCCAGTTGAAAGCGAATGCAATCTCGTCGTTCGCCCATCCCTGTCTTGCAGGCTGGGGGCATACAGGTCCGTATTGGCGGCAGCTCCTGATTCCATCCCATTTTTCCGTTTCACCGGGAGCCTGGAATCTTTCAGCCCTGGCGTATGGAATACCCTTATATATATAAACACCGCCCTGGATATATCCCGCGACTTGTCCCTTTGCGGTCCGGACAACTGCGGCTGATGACGAGGCTTTGATTTCCCCTTCGCCTGGAATGGCATGCGATACTGGACCCGTACCGCAGGAATTCATCAATGCGGAAAGACAGGCCATGCCGAAAAAAGTCAGGATTGTTCTCATGTTTGACAGCATTATGTGGTTTACTGATGCAAAGTTCACCATTAATCCGCCATCGGCCTTTCTGATACGTACATATGTTTTTCCTGACAGTTCAAATGGTTTTCTATTCGTTCAATTGTTTTTCCCTATGTTCAAATCCCTGAGCATGATGATGTACGTCCCATATTTTTATGTATCTTGCATAAGAATTTGAACCGACCACATAATGAAGAGATTATTGATTGCCGCCATATCATCTTTGTATGTACTGATGGCGTGTTCCACTGATGGGGCATCGACGGACGAATCTGTCGCAGGAGCAGGCTCCACTGCCTCGAACATATTATCCAACAACAGGATAAGCGCCATCACCCAGGACCGTCACGGTCATATATGGATAGGTACATTCAGGGGACTGAACCGATACGACTCCCACGAATACCACCAGTATTTCTGCAGCAACGACGACAATTCCGGGCTGCCCGACAACCAGATACAATGTCTGCACACCGATCTTTCCGGGAGGCTATGGGTCGGCACGGTAAACGGAATCTGCCGGTACCAGGACGACGACTCCTTCAAATTCATTCCCATGTATGGAGTGAGGAGCCAGAATATCGTACAGATTCTTGAAAGCCGCAGCGGACGGATTCTCATCAATACCGCCGATGCCATCAGCATATACAATCCCGAATCGGAATGTTTTGAAAGCCGTCTGACTGTCTATTCGGATGACTGGAAATATATCTCGAGGGCCTACGTTTCACAGGATGACAAGTTATGGGTAATCGGGGACAAGATTTACTGCTATAACCTCGACACTTTCCGGATTGAATGTTCCATCCCGGTCCAGGAGGGAGGATTCACTTCCGGTTGCATGACTCCTGACGGAAACATCTGGATGAGCAATGACGGAAAATTAAGCATTTTCAGCACATTGCATGAATCTTTCGTCCCGATTCCTGCAGCCATAGAGAGGCACCCTGAATTATCCTCCTCACACATTTCCAAAATATTTCTTTTCTCAGGACACATTCTCCTGATTACAGATTCCGAGGAACATTATGCATATAATCTATCTGACAATTCCCTTGCACGGGAAGATGACCCTGATTTCGTCTTCGACATTCCCGATTTCAGCCTGAACACCGTATATGAAGACTCCGACAAGAACATCTGGTGGTGCTCCTATGACCAGGGATACAAGATTTCCTATGCATACAAGGAACGATTCGGCAACAACATTCTCAACGCAGGCGTGGGCGGCAAATCCGTAATAAGTCTTGATGTGTGCGGAAACAAGATTTTCATAGCGACATTAAGGAACGGTGTCTTCTGCTATGATACTGATAAAGGAAGCCTTGTCAGCCTGCACGAGAGAAACAATATTCCCAAGAAGGACAAACAGTACATCGGCTGCATCAGGGCGGACAACGCCGGAAGGCTCTGGATTGGTACGATGAAGAAGGTGTTTCTCTGTTCTGTCGATGGTGACCGCCTGTCAATAATCCGGGCTTGGGACTGTCCTCTTGCACTTTGCATGAAGCCTGACAACCTTGGAAATGTCTGGATAGGTAATTGTTCCGGTTCAATGATGAGAATCAACGGGAACACATTGGAAGCTGACATCATCGACCTCGGAATTGATGTCAGGTCGTACACTTTCGTTGGAGGTATCGATTTCCTGCCTTCCGGCAACATTATAGCGGCCGCTTTCAGGGAAGGCCTGTACGAAATTGACCGGAACACATTATCCGTCAAAAAGATAGATATCAGGGAGGATAACTGGGAACAATGTATTACGAGATCTGTATTCATCCCTTCTTCACTGAAAGCCGACAGGAACGGAACCGTGTGGATCGGCACCGTGGCAAACGGCCTGCTGAAATATGACACCGGTTCCGGGAAGTTGAGCGCGGTTCCTGGGACTTCCTGCAATGACATCTGCAGCATAGAGGAGGACCTTCAGGGCAATCTTTGGGTCAGCACCCAATTCGGATTGTGTGAATATGACCGTACCGTGGGGAAATTCATCAATTGGTTCGAGGCCGACGGCATAGGCGGCAACCAATTCTATGACAGGGCTTCGGGAATAGACATCAACGGAAATCTCCTATTCGGAGGGACTCACGGAGTGACATTATTCAATCCAGTGGAAGTAATGCACTACAGGAACATTCCGTTGATGTTCGAGACTCTCAAGGTGCACAATGAAGCTGTCGTTCCTTCGGAAAACGGATGCATCAGCAAGGCAATGACATTCAATCCACCCGTACACTTGAAGTTCAACCAGAACAGTTTCGCTGTCGCCTTCACGGCATTGGACTACAGTGAATATGAGAGAGTCCGCTACTCCTACATGCTCGAGGGATTCGATACATTCTGGATTGATGCCAACAACAACCGCGAAGCGAATTATGCCAATCTTCCTCCGGGCAAATACAAGTTCAAAGTAAGGGTCACTGATATCGGAAAGGCTGAAACCCTGGCTGAGAAAAGCCTGGATGTCACTATTGACAGGCCTCTGTATCTCTCCTGGTGGGCCTGCCTCATCTATATGGCCCTGTTTGCAGGATTGATGTGCCTGATAATCATTTACAGGAACAGATTGCTTGCGGAGAGACAGGCCAAGAAGCAGGCGGCGATGGAAAGGGAACAGGAGAAGAAGGTGAATGAGATGAACATGAGCTTTTTTGCCAACATCTCCCACGAGTTCAGGACTCCGCTCACCATGATAGCAGCCCCAGTCGCCCAATTGTCCGAGTCTTCATCGGTCGATGCGGAGGGAAAGCGGCTTCTTTCCATTGTCCAGAGGAATATTTCGAGAATGCTGCGGCTTGTCAACCAGCTGCTTGACTTCAACAAACTGGAGAATGACACATTGAAGCTCAAGGTCAGGAGGATTGACGTTGTGGGCCTTCTCGACTATCTCGCCGATATATTCAGGGTCAGTGCGGAAGAAAAGGGAATCAGCCTGGTGACATGGGGAATTGAAGATTCACTGATGGCGTGGGCCGATGATGACAAACTTGACAAGATATGTTTCAACCTCCTGTCCAATGCCATGAAATTCACCGGCTATGGAGGGAAGATTGAGATAAGTCTGGACTGCATCACAGGAAACGAGGCCGAGACCGTTTCAGGGATCAAGGGATTTGCAGACGAGTCCAAATATCTGAAAATCGTAGTCAAGGACACCGGTCCCGGAATCCCGGAAGACCAGATGGAAAAGATTTTTGAAAGATACTATCAGCTTGATGACAATGTACGCGGAGCATACAACTGGGGTACCGGCATAGGGCTTTATTACGCAAGGACCCTGGCCCGGATGCATCACGGATGGCTGAAGGCCGCCAACAGGCCGGATATGCAGGGAGCCATGTTCACGTTGCTGATTCCGGCCAATGAATCCTCCTATTCCGAATCCGAGAAAGCTACGGACACGGCTGACAGTTTCGTGACGAAGAAGGCGGTAAAAATTGCCAGCACGCATGAAATCGGGAATCCTGATGCCCGCAGGAATACCGTGCTGATTGTGGATGACGACACCGATGTGATAAGGTACATGAAGGAACTGCTTTCCACGGAATATAATGTCATCTGCAAATACGATGCGGATTCGGCATTCCTGTCCGTGAAGAAGGATTCTCCTGACATCGTGATAAGTGATGTCCGTATGCCGGGAAAATCCGGTTATGCTCTCTGCAAGGACATCAAGAGTTCCCTGCAGTTGTCTCATATCCCAGTCATCCTTCTCACGGCCAAGGCAAATGTGGATGACCAGGTGATGGGCCTCGATTGCGGGGCCGATGCCTATGTGACCAAACCTTTCGAGCCTCAATACCTTATGGCCCTGGTTTACTCCCAAATCAGGAACAGGGAGAAAATCAGGGCAATGCTGGCTCAGGCAACGGAAGTCAGCTCCCTTGACGAGAATGTCCTGTCGGAGCAGGACAATGCCTTCATGAAAGAATTGTACGACCTGATGGAGGCGGAGCTGTCAAATGACGAACTGGATGTTACCGGAATGACGGAAAGGCTTCATATCTCGAGGACCAAATTCTATTATAAGGTGAAAGGATTGACAGGAGAAAACCCGAGCGTGTTCTTCAAGCACTATAAGCTCAACAGGGCAGCTCAGCTCATCAAGGAACATAAGTACAATATTTCCGAGATTGCCGACATGACCGGATTCAGCACCCTGTCCCATTTCTCCACAAGTTTCAAGAAGCAGTTCGGGACATCCCCGAGCGAATATGGCAAATAACTTATTATCAATATTGTATGAAAAAGATTGTATCTTGTATTGCCTGTGCGGTTTTCAGCGCATCAGTTATGGGAGCACAGGAACTGATTATGAGAATTGACGATATGGGAGCATTCCACAGCGTCAACAAGGCATGTGTAGATGCTTACCGCAACGGTATCGCAAAATCAGTGGAGGTATTATGCGTCGGGGCCTGGTTTCCGGAGGCTGTGAAGATGCTCAGGGAGAATCCGGGGCTGGATGCCGGAGTTCATCTTGCGATAACAAGTGAATGGGAGAATGTCAAATGGAGACCTCTTACCGACTGTCCGTCGCTTGTAGATGATGACGGCTATTTTCTGCCGATGATGTGGCCAAATCCCGCCTATCCCGGCCAGTCCGTTCTTGAAAAGGCAGAAAGCATCAATATGGCCGAACTTGAAGCCGAATTCCGCGCACAGATTGAACTCGCGATGAAACACATCCCCCAACTGTCCCATATCTCGGGACATATGTTTTCAACCATGTTCAACAAGGAGGTCAACGAATTGACAAAACGGCTTGCCAAGGAATACGGGCTTATCTGCACAGATGTGATGGAAGGGATGCAGAACTACTCGTTGGAAATGACAGGATACTCCGGGGAAAGCAAGACTTCAGAAGACAAGACAAGGAGTTTCATAAAGTCATTGGAGGGCATGGAGAAGGGGAAAAGGTATTATTTCATCGATCATCCTGCATACAATGACAGTGAGATGCAGACCGTCTTCCACATAGGCTATGAAAATGTCGCAGTTGACCGGCAGGGGGTTACAGACTTCATGACTCACCCTGACGTGAAGGCCGTGATAGAGAAACGCCGGATAAAGCTGATGAGCATTGCGGAATTGGGGAAATGATGCAACGAATTGCGAAATTTTGTCGAAAAAATTAACATTTTTATTGTTTATCGTAAAATAATTACTATCTTTCGCAAAAATTATAACTCATATACATTATGATCAGTGAATGGTGGTCTACACTTGACCTTTTTATGAAAATCCTATGGGGAATTGCCATAGCCACTTCCCTTATTTTCATTATCGAGACGATATTGACATTCATCGGCATCGACCATGACATGGATACTGACTTCGACATGAGCGACGGCTCGTTCGAAGGGGACACCTCGATGAATCTCTACACGTTCAGGAACCTCGTGAATTTCCTGCTCGGAATGAGCTGGACGGCTATTCTGCTGAAAGAAAGCATTACGTCGACCGCGCTGCTGATGGTCATCGCCGTGGTGGCAGGAGCATTGCTCGTGGCCGCCGTGATGTGGATGTTCAGCTGGCTGAGCACGATGCAGCAGAGCGGCAATATAGATGTGTTCAAATGCGCCGTGGGCTGCCAGGGCAAGGTTTACCTGACAATTCCGGCCGCAAGGTCCGGAGCCGGGAAGGTTCAGATTACCATCAACGAGTCCGTGCGCGAATACGATGCTCTCACTGATTCCGACGAGGTCATCAAGACAGGCACTCCGATCAAGGTGGTGGAGGTCCTCGACCCGTCCACACTGCTTGTAGAGGAACTTGAGTCGCTGATTGTATAATGTAAAACATCAAAAAATATAATTGAAATGGAAGCAATCTACATCATTGTCATTGCCGTCTTCGTGCTGATTGTCACGCTTGCGGCCATCCTGAACAGATACAAACGCTGTCCTTCCGACAAGATTCTCGTAATCTACGGAAAGACCGGCAAGAACAAGAACGGAGGAATTTCCTCTGCGAAATGTATTCACGGAGGTGCAGCCTTCATCTGGCCTGTGTTCCAGAGCTATGCATTCCTCGACCTGAAGCCTATCTCCATCGAATGCAACCTTACCAACGCGCTCAGCAAGCAGAACATCCGCGTGGACGTGCCTTGCCGGTTCACCGTCGGCATTTCGACCGAGCCTGAGAACATGACCAATGCCGCGGAGCGTCTTCTCGGACTCAGCATCGACAATATCCAGAACATTGCCACCGATATCCTTTTCGGACAGCTCCGTCTGGTCATCGCGACCATGGATATCGAGGAAATCAACTCTGACCGCGACAAGTTCCTCGCCAATGTCAGCACCAATGTGGAAGCCGAGCTCCGCAAAATCGGTCTCAAGCTTATCAACGTGAATGTCACTGACATACGTGACGAATCAGGATATATCGAGGCTCTCGGTAAGGAGGCTGCGGCAAAGGCTATAAACGATGCCAAGAAGAGCGTAGCCGAGCAGAACCGTTTCGGTGAAATCGGAAAGGCCGAGGCCGACAGGGACAAGGATATCCGTATCGCCGAGACCCAGAGGGATACCCGTATCTGCACCGCCGACGCCAATGCCAAGGCAGTCGAGGGAGAGAACAACTCGAAGATCGCGATTGCCAATTCAGATGCTGTCCGCAGGGAGAAAGAGGCTGAGGCTGCGAGACTTGCTGTAGCTGCAGAGAAAGTACAGGCTGCAAAAGCCCTGGAGGAAGCCTACAAGTCTGAGCGTGATGCCGAGGCTGCACGTGCCGAGAGGGAGAAGGCCACACAGACCGCCAACGTGGTGGTTCCTGCACAGATCGAGAAAGAGAAGGCCATCATTGACGCTGAGGCAGAGGCGGAGAAAATCCGCCGCATGGCCCAGGGAGAGGCTGATGCAATATTCGCCAAGATGGATGCCCAGGCGAGAGGTATGCTGGAGATTCTGTCCAAGCAGGCCCAGGGTTTCAACCAGCTCGTGTCTGCAGCTGCCGGGGATCCTCAGAAGGCTGTCCTCATGCTTATCGCCGACAAGCTGCCTGAGCTCGTGAAGACCCAGGTGGAGGCCGTGAAGGGCATAAAGATCGACAAGGTGACCGTATGGGACGGAAACGGCGCAGATGGCAAGACCGCCACATCCAATTTCATCTCGAACATGATGAAGTCGGTTCCGCCGCTTGAGGACCTGTTCAACATGGCAGGAATGAGCCTCCCGGGATACCTGAAGGGAGCCGCCCAGGAAGACACCGCCGCCGGAAATGACGGTGCAAGTGAAACCGGAAAGGAGGATTGATGCCTATCGTAGTGAACATAGACGTGATGCTCGCCAGAAGAAAAATGTCTTCCGGCGAGCTTGCCGACAAAATAGGGATTTCTGCCACCAACCTGTCAATTCTCAAGACCGGCAAGGCGAAGGCTGTCAGGTTCAGCACGCTTGAGGCATTGTGCCGGGCCCTTGACTGCCAGCCGGGAGACATTCTCGAGTATCGCCCGGATTAGTGGCAAGGATGTTGATGTTCCATGTCTGTATTACATTAAAAATGAAACATCTATGTTGGAAATTGGAATAAAGGGACATGGAAAGCTGACAGTAACTGACAGCATGACAGCAGCCGCCCTGGGCAGCGGCGCCATCGAAGTGCTTTCCACCCCGATAATGATTGCCCTGATGGAGAAGACATCCCGGATGAGTATTGCGGATTATCTTGAAGAGAACCAGCGCACGGTCGGTACCGTGGTGAATATCAAGCATCTCGCCGCCACTCCGGTAGGCATGGAGGTGACCTGCGAGACAGAGCTCATCGAAATCGACCGCCGCAGGCTTGTCTTCAAGGTCGCCTGCTACGACAAGGACGGCATCATCGGCGAAGGCCTGCACGAAAGATTCATCGTGGACAAGGACAAGTTCATGGAAAAGGCATCCGCCAAGCTGGCTTAGGCCGAAAATACTTATCTTTGTCATTACATCAAACTTGCCTCATTATGAGTTTTGAACAATTGGACTTTGTAACATATTGCATAGGTAGTTTGTCCAGGCAATTGCAATTGCCTCAAAGGGTCGTGTATGCCAAGCTCAAGGATACCGGTATCCTTGATAACTATATTATCAGAGGGTATGGTGTTCTGCACACTTTTGGCAAAAATTACATTACGAATGACCTGATTTCATATATGCAGGAAAAAGGAGCATTGTCATGAAACTATACCATTCATCAACAGTCAAGGTCGAACATCCTGATCTTAAGCACTCCAGAGATTATTTGGATTTCGGCAAGGGCTTCTATTTGACGTCTTTAAAAGAGCAAGCGATTCTGTACGCAGAACGTTTCCTATTGAGAGGCCAGACTGCAGTTTTGAACGAATTCGAAGTTGATGATGATTTTAAAGACCTGAATGTTAAAGTATTTGAGGCTTATGATGAGGAATGGCTGGAGTTTGTACTTGAGTGCAGACAAGGAAAAGATAAAACTGATTACGACCTGGTGATAGGCGGAATTGCCAACGACAAGATATTCAGGACAATAGATTTGTATTTTTCTGGAGATATCACAAAAGACGAGGCATTGAGGCGTTTGAAGTACGAGAAACCAAATAATCAGTACTGCTTCAGGACGATTGAATCGATAAAACATTTGACTTTCAGTATTTCAAAACAGCTTCTAAAATAATTTCAAAATAATGGACGATTCCAAAGATATAATAATACAAGCCAAAAATGCACGGATAATATCCATTCTTGCAGAAAAATTTGACGGTTCATTGGAAAAAGCCATGGATGTATTCTATAATTCTGTTACAGCTCAAATGATTCAAGACGGAATTGCAGACCTGCATTGCAGAAGTGACCGCTATCTTGCTGAAGAAATATATCGAGAATATACAGAAAACTCTGATGGCGTTTCAGACTAAGTGTTCAGTATTATGCAGATACTTGTATAAATTTTGTCGGATCTGATATAATAAGTTCAGGAGGCTACACTTTGTGCGTACCTCCTGAACTCATTCTAACGCTTGCGCAAGGAGACGAGCACTGTACAGAGGACTGAAAGCAGGGCCGCTCCAGTCCAGAAATATGCCACTGAGTGTAATCGGAAAGGACAAATACAGTGAAATCGGCAAGAAGGGATACATAAAGAA
>JBJEBJ010000095.1:0-31421 GCA_051869955.1 Candidatus Cryptobacteroides sp. | reverse complement strand
GGTCGGGGGGATTGAGGAGGGAGGGCCTGGTCCGGAGAAATGTGATACTGCTCTGCTTCCCCTTAGGGATGAGTTCTTTGAAGAGTATAGTATTATCTTTATATTTGTACCCTTCCATTTTGTATTACCAATCAATTACAAATATCAATGTCTAACCTTATGAATTGCTTTTCGAATCATTTCACTTCAATCATCATTCTTGCATTTGCATCCATGATGTCTTTCTCCATTTCCTCGTCTGCTGCCCCTTCTCCTGACCCGATACCTGTTCATTATTCCGAAGAGACAGAACTTGTCAGCATTCTTGCACACATTGCCGGAGTCAACGGATATGTTTTCAGTGCAGACGACGGTGTCATTGAAGATTATCTCTCTGACGTTGACAATTACTTTGCACAGTATTCTGATCACAAAGCCGTCAAATTTGTCCGTAATAAATTGTCAATGAGGGGTTTCGCATGGGATTTCCCGATTGCATTCGCATTGAGGCTCCGTATCGACGGGAATCAAATCATATATGAGCAGCATTTGGATACTGATTTTGACGACTATTACGACCGTATCAGCAGAAAGAACGAGAAGATTCTTGTCCGTCTTCTCCAGGACTTCTATAATGACACCGAATTCCATTCCTTCTTCACAGAGCACAAGCCATTGTATGAGGAATGCGAAAACGCCATGGCGGAGGTTACATCACGTCTTGACATCGGATGGTATGAAAAATTCTTCGGCCCTTCTGACGGAACATCATTCCACGTTTTTCCAGGCCTCCTGAACGGACCAGGAAACTATGCAGTCCACCAGAAAACCGATGACGGCAAGGAGATCATCAATGCCCTGATGGGATGCTGCGCCCGGGACGCAAACGGAAAAATCTATTACGGAGAGACCTATACCCTTCCGGTGCTCATACATGAATTCAACCATTCGTACTGCAATCCTCTTAACGAGGAATTCTGGGACGCCATCTCTCCTGCCGCCGCACGGATATTCAATACCGATCCGGCTTTCTATGCATCCATAGCTTATGGCTCTCCTCTCCATGTGATGAACGAGACATTCGTCGAAGCCTGCATGATCCGCTATCTCATATCCCACCCGCTCAACCTTGAGGGCACCGGATTCAATGGAATGGACGAACTGATCGAATGCCTCTTGGACATTGATGAGAAGAAAAAGAGATTCCTCCTCATAAGAGATCTGGCCGACATCCTCAAGGAACGAGAAGAGCATACAGACATTTATCCGACAATGCAGGACTTCATGCCCCGGTATGTCGAGGTGGTAAACCGCCGGGCCGGGGAAACCGTACTTGAATAACTTATTTTTTTCGGGCATACCTATTGCATTTCCAAAAAATAGCTATATATTTGCAGTGTATTAATAAACTAATACACCATAACGTGCTAACCGGCGAGACCTGAGAGTCTTCCCTGCATATGGCATCGACGGTCGGCAAGTGCATAATAGGAAATGAAAACTATTGAATATGAGCCTGATAGAACTCCATAATGTCAACAAGACATACAACAACGGACAGCCACTCCACGTGCTCAAGGGTATTGACCTTGAGATAGGGGAGGGCGAATATGTCTCCATAATGGGAGCTTCCGGTTCCGGGAAATCCACATTGCTGAACATCCTCGGAATCCTGGACAATTACGATACCGGAGAATATTACCTCGACGGCAAATTGATAAAGGACCTGTCCGAGACCGAGGCTGCCCGTTACCGCAACCGGACCATCGGCTTCATCTTCCAGTCATTCAACCTGATACAGTTCAAGACAGCCGTCGAGAACGTCGAGCTGCCACTTTTCTATCAGGGAGTATCCCGCAAGGAACGCCATCGCAAGGCCATGGAATATCTCGAAAGACTCGGTCTCGGAGCATGGGCCTCACATTATCCCAACGAACTTTCCGGAGGTCAGAAACAGCGCGTCGCGATTGCCAGGGCCCTTATCACGAACCCCCGCATCATCCTTGCCGACGAGCCTACCGGAGCACTTGACTCCAAGACCAGCCTCGAGGTGATGGAACTCCTTGGCAGCCTGAACCGGGATTCAGGAGTGACCATCATAGTCGTGACTCACGAGAGCGGAGTGGCAAATTCCACCAATAAGATTATACACATCAAGGACGGCCAGATCGGATCCGTCACAGTCAATACCCACCACGATTCTTCCCCGTTCGGGGAGAGGACCATCATGAAATGACGCCCTATGGAAATCCTGAATGAAATATGGAGTTCGCTCAGGCGCAACAAGTTGCGTACTGTCCTGACCGGCTTTGCCGTCAGCTGGGGCCTTTTCATGATTATTGCCCTGCTCGGTGCCGGTAACGGACTGCTGAATGCGATGATGAACAATTCCGGGGACGTCCTCACCAACGTCATTGTCGTATGGCCCGGATACAGGAGCATCCCTTACGAAGGAATGAAAGAATATTCCAACATGAAACTTGACATAGGCGATATCGACTATACGGCAACAAGATTCAGCGATGTGGTGGAAGATGTCACGGCACGCATAGTGTATTCCGATACTGTTTCCTTCGGGAAAGAGTCGGTGTCCGTCACCATGTCCGGAATCGCACCGCTTACGTTCAAGATACAGGGCCAGAAACTCATTGCCGGCCGTTACCTCAATGAACTGGATCTCAAGGAGAAACGCCGCACGATGGTGGTTTATTCCAATACTGCCGAGAGCCTTCTCGGAGATGACCCGGATTATACCAAACTGCTCGGAAAATACGTCAATGTATCCGGACATCTGTATCAGGTGGTTGGAATTCTCGAGGAAGAGGAGAGTATGGGCGGGGAGTCCGACGTCTTCATCCCGATTACGACAATGAGTGCAGTACGCTCCGGCTGGACATGGTTCAGCAACCTCTCTTTTTCTTTCCATGGACTTGAGACCGAGGAGGATAACGACAGGTTCGAGGATGAATACAAGAGGGCGATGAATGCCCGCCACAGGGCTGCCCCGGAAGACAAGAGGACGTTCTACGTCCACAATACGATGAGCGGCAACATGCAGATGAAGAAGGCCGTGAGGATAATGCAGCTCGCCCTGTGGATATTGGGCATCTTCACTCTTCTGAGCGGAATCGTGGGCGTCTCCAACATCATGCTCATCACGGTCAAGGAACGCATCCAGGAATTCGGTGTCAGGAAGGCTCTCGGAGCGACTCCATGGGCGATAATGAAACTGATAGTGGTGGAGAGCGTGCTCGTGACCGCCGTCTTCGGACTGCTCGGCATGCTTATGGGTCTCGGGGCCAATTACCTGATGGACATTACGATAGGCCATAGTCCGATAGATGTCGGATTCACGCAGATATATATGTTCAAAAACCCGGGAGTGGACATGTCCATCGCATTCGAGGCGGTGATTCTCATAGCGGTGGCGGGAACAATCGCAGGCCTCGTGCCTGCCGTAAAGGCATCGAAGGTGCGTCCGGTGGAGGCGCTCAGGAAAGATTAACGAGGAGGAATCATGAAACTGTTTGACTTGGACGGATTGAAGGAGATTCTGGATACATTGTCCAGGAACAAGAGCCGTACGCTTCTTACCGGCTTCGGAATTTTCTGGGGCATCTTCATGCTGATGGCAATGAACGGAGGTGGAAAGGGCCTGAAAAATATATTGAGTGACAATTTTGACGGATTCGCCACGAATTCCGTAATCATAGGTCCCAATCTGACCACGAAACCTTACAAGGGATTCAAGCGCGGCAGATGGTGGACTTGCAGGATGTCTGATGTGGAATATCTGAAGAATGTTGTTCCTGAACTGGATGTGGTCTGCCCGATGGAATCTTTCTGGGGCAAGACCGCGATGTACGGAGAGAACAGCTACAGGTCCATTCTCAAAGGGCTGAATTCCGACTATGCACTCATCGAGACTCCACAGATGAAATACGGCCGTTACCTGAGTCCGATGGACATCATCCAGAAACGCAAGGTCTGCGTCATCGGCAAGAGGGTGTACGAGAACCTTTTCCCGGAGGGAGGCGATCCTTGCGGCAAGTTCATCAAGGTGGATGGAGCCTATTACGAGGTGATAGGACTGAATGTCTCGAAGACGAACATGAATATCAACGGAGGTTCGGACGAGAGCATCGTCATCCCGATAAACGTGCTGCAGGCGGCCTACAACAGGGGTGACAGGGTGGAGCTGATGGCCATGACGGTGAGACCTGAGGCCGAGTCTTCGGAAGTCCAGGAAGTTGTCAGGCAGGCATTGTATCGGAAGCATTACGTAGCTCCCCAGGACAAGTCCGCCCTGGTGATTGTCAATGCCCAGAAGATGTATTCGATGGTGGACAGCCTGTTCAAGGGCCTGAATGTGCTGATATGGCTTGTGGGTCTCGGTACCCTGCTGGCCGGAGCTGTCGGCGTGTCCAATATCATGATGGTCACGGTCAAGGAGCGCACGACAGAGATCGGTATCCGCAGGGCGATAGGCGCCACCCCGAAGATGATTCTCGGACAGATTATTTCCGAAAGCATAATCCTCACCCTCGGTGCAGGGGCGATAGGTATAATGTTCACCGTCCTGCTCCTGTCACTCGTGGACATTGGGGCTGCATCGGGAGGCCTGGACTACAGTTTCCAGGTGAGTTTCGGGACAGCGGTCCTGGCAGCCTCGGTGCTGGCAGTGCTCGGAGTCGCGGCCGGGCTTGCTCCTGCGATGCGCGCAATGGCCATCAAGCCGGTGGATGCAATGAGAGATGAATAGATGAATTATTCCGAACAAATAAAATTTATAGATATGAGAAAATATGGTAAAGTACTGATGCTGGCATTGTTCGTCATCGTTTTTGTCGGCATGTTCGTTTTCCTTTACAGGAAGTCACGTCCGGAGGAAATCCGCTATGAGCAGCTCCGTCCGACGATGACGGATATCCGGAAGACCACTGTCGTCACCGGCAAAATTGTGCCCCGTGACGAAATCAATATCAAACCTCAGATCAGCGGCATCATCACGGAACTCTACAAGGAGGCCGGGGAATCGGTCAAGGAGGGTGAGGTAATAGCAAAGGTGAAAGTGATTCCTGAGATGGGATCGCTCAGTTCGGCCCAGAGCCGTGTCCGCCTTGCGGAAATCAATCTGAACCAGGCAGTCGTCGAACTGGAACGGGAGCAGGCCCTTTATGACAAGCAACTGGTCAGCCGGGAGGAATATGACAAGGTAAAGCAGGCACGCGACCAGGCGAAAGAAGAGTATGACGCTGCGGTTGACGCCCTCGAGGTGGTCCGTGACGGAGTATCCCGAAGCAATGCCAATTCCAGCTCCACCCTCATCCGCTCCACCATTTCCGGACTTGTCCTGGATGTCCCTGTCAAGGTAGGTAACTCAGTGATACAGAGCAATACATTCAATGACGGAACGACCATCGCGGTGGTGGCTGACATGAACGACCTCATCTTCGACGGCAAGATTGACGAGACGGAAGTCGGCAGGCTTGATGAGGGAATGAACATGCAGATTACCATAGGCGCGCTGCAGGATCTTTCTTTCGACGCGGTGCTCGAATATATTGCCCCGAAGGCGGTTGAAAACAACGGAACCAACGAGTTCCAGATCAAGGCCGCGGTGAACGTTCCGGGCAATGCGAGAATCCGTTCCGGCTACAGCGCAAATGCCAGAATTGTCCTCGAATCTGCCGACAGCGTGCTTGCAGTGCCGGAAAGCACATTGGAATTCTCCGGTGATTCGGTATTCGTCTATGTGATGGGCAGCGACAGTACCTATACCCGCCGCCAGATTGTCATCGGACTCAGTGACGGTATAAACATAGAGGTCAGGGAAGGCGTGGCAGCGGAAGACAAACTTCGTGGCAACCGTATATATAAATCCAAGTAGAACAGTGACTTATGAACAAATATAGAACATGTCTGGCGGTTCTTGCGGCTGCAATGTCCGTGACGTTGCCGGCCGTGGCCCAGGAGGACGGCCTGTGGGACCTTCGCCGCTGCATTGACCATGCCGTGGAGAACAATCTTACCGTAAGGAGCCAGGAACTGAACCGCGAGCAGAGGGCAGTCGAACTCAATACTGCCAAGGCAAGCCGTCTTCCGGACCTTTCAGCAGGGGCGGGACAGAATTTCTCATTCGGCCGCGGTCTGGGCGAGTCCAATACTTACGTGAATACCAATACTTCCAGCACCTCTCTTTCGCTTGGATCCTCCATCAACGTTTTCAACGGAATGCGTGTCAACAAGACCATCAAGCTTGATGCACTCAATCTCGAAGCCGCTACGGCTGACCTCGAGAAAGCCAAGGATGACATCCGCGTGTCCGTGACTCAGGCATATGTCCAGATTCTCTATGACCGGGAGATACTTGAAGTGGCCCGGAGGCAGGTGGCGATAGATGAAGCCCAGCTGGAGCGCCTCAAGGCAATGTTGGATAACGGCAAGGCCAGCGCCGCAGAGGTGGCCCAGCAGGAGGCTTCTCTCGGACAGAGCCGTCTTACTCAGACCCAGGCCGACAATTCATTGAAGCTTGCGATACTGGACCTGACCCAGCTTCTCGAACTGCCTTCTCCGGAAGGATTCGGAATCGTGATTCCTGAAGTGGATGATGTGTTGGCACTTCCAGTCTGCGGACCTGAGGAGATATATGCGGAGGCGGAAGGACGGAGGCCGGCTATAAGGGCAGAGCAAATCAGGCTCGATGCCGCCGACATGAATATTGGGATTGCCAAAAGTGCATTCTATCCGTCCCTCACTCTCAATGGAGGTATTGGGTCAAATGCCTATAAGTCATCCGGTTATGATGCTGCAAAATTCTGGGACCAGTTCAAGAACAATTTCAGCCAGTACGTAGGATTGTCCCTGAATATCCCGATTTTCGCGAAACTCTCCACCAGGAATTCAGTAAGGTCGGCAAGGATTTCACGCTCCCTCCAGCTCGTCCAGCTGGAATCGGTGAAGAAGAGCCTGTACAAGGAAATTCAGCAGGCCTGGTACAATGCGGTTGCTGCGGAAAGCAAGCTTGCAAGCTGCAGGGATGCATTGGCGAGCGCTGAAAGTTCATTCGAACTCGTGTCTGCGAAATATGAGAACGGCAAAGCCGGCATCACGGAGTTCAACGAGTCGAGGAACAATCTGATGAAGGCGCAGTCTGACCTCGTCCAGGCGCGTTACGAGCACATTTTCCAGGTGAAACTGCTTGACTTCTACCGCGGTGCAGAGCTCTCGCTTTAGTCCTGCACGATGGCATTCTTGTCGTAGCGGTGCACGGCAACATTTCCAGAAAGTACATTGTAGCCGTTCTCGGCCAGACTCTTGAGCTCATGTTCTCCGGCATAGACCTCCACCGGGGCAATGAATTTCACCCTCTCCCGTATGGCGTCAGTCACCATCCTGCTGTAGGCGATTCCTCCGGTAAGCAGGATGACGTCCACCTTTCCGAAAACCGTGGCGGCCTCCGAGGCAATGTATTTGGCCACGTTGAGACTGAACGCGTTCATGAAGATGTTGCAGTTGTTGTCTCCTGCGAGGGCGCGTTTCTCGATTTCCCCGAGGTCGTTCGTCCCGAAATAGGCCATGGCTCCACCCTGTCCGAGGACTTTCTTCTTGACCTCTCCCTCGGTGTATTGTCCGCTGAAGCACATTTCGATCAGCGGAAATGCAGGGCAGGTGCCGGCACGCTCAGGAGTGAAAGGCCCGTCCCCTCCGAGACCGTTGTTGGTGTCTATCACCATGCCGTTCCTGTGCAATGTGACGGTGATTCCACCTCCCATGTGGGCCACTATGGCCGTGATGTCATTCTCCTCGTGCCCGTGGTCGCGCAGATACTGCTTCACGGTGGCGCGGGAGTTCAGGGCATGGAAGAACGCCCTCCTCGGGAATTCCGGGATACCTCCGAGACGGCATTCAGGCAGCATCTCGTCGGCCATAGGAGGGTCGGCTATATATGCGTGGCATGCTCCGAACGGGGAACTGATGCCTTTCTCCGACCTCAGTTCGTTGATTTCCTCGGATATGTCGTCTGCTATCACGGCGCTCAGATTGCAGGCGTGGGTTCCGTCCCTGCAGGTGAGAAGGACATCGCGCATGTCCCTGTTGACCTTGTATATACCTGTCCTGACCGGAGCGAAGAGCCCGCCTCTTGCCATTATTATGTCGATTTCGGTGATGTCAATTCCCTTCGTGGAGAGGAACCCGGTGACGGCATCCCTCCTGAGTTTGTCCTGGTCCATGACATTGGCATATCTGCCTATCTCTTCCGGACTGTGGACCAGTTTCTCGTCGAATACCTGGACTCCGTCGCGGAAATAACCGATTTTCGTGGTCGTGCTGCCTGTGTCAATGGCCAGGATGTTTCCTTTGTATGTTTCCATATTCCTAATGTTTACGTAATTCCTGACGTGTCTTTTACGTCATGGCGGAAGCAAAAATAACGTTCGCCACCCGGACACTGAAATTTAAGTGGCGAATGCTCCGCAAATGGCACCGGAACTGAAATTTTGGGGTGATTTCTTCATATTTTTGGCGAAACGCGAATGAAAAATGCAATGATGCTCCATTAAATTGTTATTTTTGTGAAATTGTTACTTTTAGGATTAATATAAAATTCATCATATTATGCATATCGCAATAGCAGGAAACATCGGCAGCGGCAAGACCACATTGACAAGGATGCTCGCTGCGAGGTACGGATGGACGCCTAAGTACGAGTCTGTCGATTTCAATCCATATCTCTCGGATTTCTATGAGGATATGAGCAGGTGGTCATTCAATCTCCAGGTGTATTTCCTGAACAAGCGTTTCAAGGATGTGGTGGACATCTCCAAGACTGACGAAGTCATCATCCAGGACCGAACCATATACGAGGACGCCAGGATTTTCGCCCCGAACCTGCACGACATGGGTCTCATGAGCTCCCGTGATTTCGAGACCTATTCCGACCTCTTCGACCTGATGATGTCATTGGTCAAGATGCCGGACCTGCTCATCTACCTCAAGTCATCCATCCCCAATCTCGTGGCCCAGATCCAGAAACGCGGACGGGAATATGAGAAGACCATCAGGATTGACTACCTGACAGGCCTAAATGTCAAATACGAGAACTGGATAAAGGACTACAAGGGTCATCTTCTCGTCATCGATGCCGACCGCTACAAGTTCGGCAACAGGGAAGAGGACTTCGAGGCGGTCACCAACATGATTGACTCCGAACTCTTCGGCCTCTTCCCGTCAGAAGGAAAATAAATGATTATAAAATAGTTACAGATATGACAGGAAAACCTACCATCATCGATTTCGTGGAGAAATATACCAGGGAGTATGCTTCACACGTATTCCTCCGGGAAAAACCGGAAGATCATTGGACCGAAACCACATTCGAGCAGACCAGGCTTGAAGCCTACCGCGTAGCAGCCGGTCTCATGGCTCTCGGTGTCAACAAAGGGGACAGGCTCTCCCTCCTTTCCGAAGGCCGCAACATGTGGGTCATCGGCGAACTCGGTATCCTTTATGCAGGTGCCGTAAACGTTCCGCTCTCCATCAAACTGGAGGAAGGAAGCGACCTGGTGTTCCGCATCCGCCATTCCGAATCCCGTTTCGTGATGGTATCCGGAACCCAGCTCCCGAAAGTAAGAAGAATTATCAAGGACCTCCCGCAGGTCGAGAAAGTGATTGTGTTCGACGATCTTCCTGAATATGAGGACAATGAGATTCCTATGTCCGAGGTCGTGAAACTCGGTGACGCATTCATGGCCGGGCATCCGGGCGAACTCGAGGCCAGATACAAGTCAGTGGGACCGGACGACTATGCCAACATCAGCTACACCTCCGGAACGACCGCTGATCCGAAGGGTATCCTCCTGACTCACAGGAATTACACTGCCAATGTCGAGCAGGCGCATTCAGTTATTGCCATCCCGGCAGATTCCGTGATGCTCATCATCCTGCCTCTCGACCATTGCTTCGCCCACGTTGCGGGATTCTACACCATGATGTCATATTGCGGCAGCATTGCCACCGTACCGGTAGGCAAGACCCCTATGGCGGCTCTCCGCAATATCCCTATGGCCATCAAGGAGGTACGCCCTCACGTGATGCTCTCGGTGCCGGCTCTCGCCCGCAATTTCAAGAAAAACATCGAGACCGCGATAAAGGCCAAAGGCCCTAAAGTGGAGAAACTGTACAATTTCGCATTGAACCTCGCCATTTCCTACAACAAGGAATATTACAACCGCGGCGGTTTCCTCCAGCTGTGGAAGAAACCTCTCATTTCTCTCTTCGACAAACTGATATTCAAGACTGTACGCGAGAATCTCGGAGGCCGCATGATGTTCTTCGTGGGAGGAGGTGCATTGCTTGACATCGAACTCCAGCGTTATTATTGCGCCATCGGAATCCCGATGTTCCAGGGCTACGGTCTCTCCGAAGCGACTCCTATCATTTCGGCCAATTCCCCGGGCCACTGCATATTCGGCTCGTCGGGACGTGTGGTCAAGCCGATGGACATCAAGATATGTGACGGAGACGGCAAGGAACTTCCATACGGCGAGAAGGGAGAGATTGTCATCCGCGGGGAGAATGTCATGGCCGGCTACTGGAAGAATCCGGTTTCCACGGCCGAGACTGTGGTGGACGGATGGCTACATACCGGAGACATGGGCTATATGCGCGATGCTGAATTCCTCTATGTGACAGGACGTTTCAAGTCCCTGCTCATTTCGGCGGACGGAGAGAAATACAGCCCGGAAGGATTCGAGGACTCATTGACTGACGGCTCGAAATACATTGACCAGGTGATTCTCCACAACAACCAGGACCCTTACACCACCGTCATCATAGTCCCTAACAAGGAGGCCCTGAAGGAATTCGTCCGCTCCTCAAATCCTGCTGCAGACCTCGATTCCCGCGAGGCCAAGGAGTTGATGCTCAAGAAGCTGCAGGACGAGGTCAATTCATACCGCAAGGGCGGTTCGCACGAGGGAATGTTCCCGGAGAGGTGGCTTCCTGCCGCAATCATCGTCGCCGACGAGCCTTTCACCGAGCAGAACCACATGGTCAACAGTACCATGAAAATCGTGCGCGGCAAGGTCGAGAAGCACTATGCTGACAGGATTGCATACGCCCTCACCCCGGAAGGAAAGAACCTTCTGAACGACAAGAACATAGCTTCACTGTAGCTTTTCGGACGGCAGACAGCAAGATTTTCGAAACCGGCGGCATGCATCCCTGCGTGCCGCCGGCTGGCTGTTTGGTTATGTCCCAAACCAGTTGTTGTGTATAGAATTTATGAATAATGACTTCCCGTCCCTGTTTAGTTCCTGAGGTTTCCAAGTTCGTTGGCGTTGATTGTTCCGAAGAAGCATACCAGTTCGCCGTCATCCGTAAGAATCATGGGATTGGAGATAGTGCTGCCGTCTTCGCTGACCGTACCGAGGAACGTGACCTTCTCGTTGCCCTCCTGCACTTCCATGAGTTTGCTGCAGCCTTTCGCTGCCTTGAGGACGTCAACCGTGAAACCTGATTTCACATTGTTCGTGCAGTCTGAGTAGTCCACGACAATCATTGAGTTGATTTTTGCGGAGGAACATTCCTTGGCTCCTGCGAGTTTCATCATCCAGCCGCCAATCTTGACGACTTCGAAATTCTCGTTCCCGCGATAGCTGTCGATTACGTTCTCGATGCTCTGTTTTACGCCCTCGGAGGCGCTTCTTGCTGCAGATGTGAATCCGCACATAATGATGATGCATGCTGTTGCTGCGATTGTGTAAATGCTCTTTTTCATATTGTTGTCTGTTTTTGTTTTGTTATACATTCCAAGTTTAGTAAGCCGCAAATTGCTGCTTTTCGGAGGATTTATTGCTCTGTGCGAGCAAAAGGCCCGCGCGCATTTTTTATATACGCTACCCTTTTCCTAAATCCCTTTCCCCGGGAAAGAGACTTACCCTCGGCCTGAAGGCCTCAAAAGCAGTTGTTTCGCTCTGCGAAACTTATTATACATTATTGTCGTACTTCCGTTCAAATTGTTATGTGCTGATGAACTGTTTTTACACCCGTTTATGTGTATTAGTTCACTAGTACACTGCAAAGGTATGAAGATTTTTTCAATATGCAAGCATTTCTTGAAAAATTTTTCAAAAAAGTTTTTGCAACCCGGTTGCGCAAATCAATTCTTACTTTTGCAGTCCATGAAAACTGAAACCGGTAATACACTATGAACAGATTTTACAATGTCACCGTTGCTCTCGCAATCGTGCTTTTCATGCCGTCCTGCGGCAACAGGCACGGAGAGAGCGCTTCCCATGAGCACGAAGAAGTCCATGAACACGACCATGAGGGGCATGGCCACGAGTCCGTACACGACGCTCATGACCATGAAGGACAGCATTCCCATGAAGGGGAGAGCCATAAGGATATAATAGAATTTTCCCATGAAAAGGCCGAGGCGGCCGGACTCCGTACCGAAACTGTAGCTCCGGGCCCTTTCAGCGGAGTAATCAGGGTCAGCGGTGAGATTCTGCCTGCCCAGGGTGACGAGGTGACGCTCTCCGCCACGGCTTCGGGTATCGTCTCTTTCGGCGGAACCTCTTCCAAAGGCGCATCGCAGCGGATAGTGCCGGGTGTCAATGTCCGTGAAGGCAGTACCTTGATGTGGATCTCCTCCAAGGAGATGCCGGATGGCGAGCAGGCAATGAAGGCAAAGGCAGCCTACGAAGCGGCGGCGAAAGAATATGAAAGGGCTTCATCCCTTGTGGAGTCCGGAGCAATATCGAGGAAGGCCTTCGAGCAGGCTGAACTGGCATACACGAATGCCAGGACCGAATATGAGGCATACAAGGGGAGGTATAGCGAGAACGGTGTCGCCGTGAAGTCCCGCATTTCCGGATACGTAAAGCAGTGCCTTGTTTCCGAAGGGGATTATGTCTCTGCTGGACAGGCGCTTGCGGTTATTACGCAGAACCGTTTCCTCCAGCTCAGGGCCGATGTTCCGGAAAGATATTACGGCAGGATTGCCTCCGTGTCAGGGGCGAATTTCCGCCCGTCTTATTCTTCCGAAACCTACAGTGTGGAAGCGCTCGGAGGGCGCAAACTCTCTTCCGGAAGGGCGGCAGCACAGGGTTCATTCTTCATTCCGGTGTCTTTCGAGTTCCGCAATGCCGAGAACATCGTGCCGGGATCCTATGCCGACATCTGGCTCGTGGATTCTCGTGAGGACAATGTCATCTCAGTTCCGGAGACGGCCCTGACCGAAGAACAGGGAATACATTTCGTATATATAAGGCTATGCGAGGAGGAATATCGCAAGCAGGAAGTCAGGACAGGGCGTACTGACGGCATCCGCAGGGAAATCATATCCGGTCTCAACGTAGGGGACGAAGTGGTGACCGAAGGCGTGTTCCAGGTCAGGCTCGCTTCCGTATCCGGAGTGGTTCCGGAAGGTCATTCCCACAATCATTAATACCGGAACTATATGCTGGACAGGATTATACGTTTTTCATTGCAGAACCGCCCGGTCATCATTGCCGGGGCAATTCTTCTTCTGATAGGCGGTATCTATACCACGCTCAACATAGATGTGGACGTCTTCCCTGACCTCAATGCGCCTACGGTCGTAGTGATGACTGAAGCGACGGGCATGGCGCCGGAAGAGGTGGAGAGGCTCGTTACGTTCCCGGTGGAGACCTCCCTGAACGGAGCCACTGACGTGAGGCGTGTTCGCTCTTCCTCCACGACCGGTTTTTCCGTGGTATGGGTGGAGTTCGACTGGGGGACTGATATTTACAGGGACAGGCAGATTGTTTCGGAGAAACTTGCCGAAGTGACGGGAACACTGCCACCGGGATGCGGAAAACCGACTCTCGGTCCGCAGTCCTCCATTCTCGGGGAAATGATGATAATAGGACTTACATCGGAAACGACTTCCATGCAGGACTTGAGGACTATGGCGGACTGGACCATAAGGCCTCGTCTCCTGTCTCTCGGAGGAGTTGCCCAAGTGACGGTGCTCGGAGGGGATATCAAAGAGTATCAGATACTTGTGTCCACTGAGAAAATGCGCCATTACGGTGTGACACTGAAAGAAGTCCTCGATGCGGCAGGGGACTGCAACCGCAATACCAGCGGCGGAGTCCTCTACGAATACGGCAACGAATATATAGTCAGGGGAGTGCTATCCACCTCGGACGTGGACGCCATTGGGCAGGCTGTAGTGAGACTTGACGGAGATGCTCCGGTGACCCTTGCCGACGTGGCTGAAATACGGACAGGTTCCAAGTCCCCGAAACTCGGTACTGCCTCCCACAGAGGCAAGCCTGCAGTCCTGATGACTGTGACGAAGCAGCCCGATGCGAGTACCATAGAACTTACTGCGAAGCTTGATGCCGCCATGGAGGAACTCCGTTCACAGCTTCCGTCCGACGTCCAGGTTGCCACGGACATATTCCGGCAGCAGAGGTTCATTGACAGCTCCATTGACAATATCAAGAAATCCCTCTTCGAGGGCGGACTGTTCGTGGTCATCATCCTCTTCCTTTTCCTGATGAATGTCAGGACGACACTCATCTCCCTTGTCACCATCCCGCTGTCGCTTCTGGTATCCGTATTGACATTGAAATTCATGGGACTGACCATCAATACGATGAGTATCGGAGGAATGGCGATAGCCATAGGCTCTCTCGTGGATGATGCGATAGTGGATGTGGAGAATGTCTTCAGGCATCTCAGGGCAAATCGTCTCCTGCCTGCGGACCGGAGGAAGGGAGTGCTCGATGTGGTATTCGAGGCTTCCCGCGAGGTGCGTCTCCCGATATTGAATTCCACATTCATAATAGTGGTCAGCTTCATCCCGCTGTTCTTCCTTTCCGGAATGGAGGGCAGGATGCTCAGGCCTCTCGGCATAGCATTCATCACGGCCCTGTTCGCATCCACGTTCGTGGCTCTGACATTGACCCCTGTACTCTGCAGCCTGCTTCTCGGAAACGGCGCAGGCGACAGGAACGGCAAGGATCCGCTGATGGTCAGATGGTTGAGGGACAAGTACGAGATTGCCCTGAAATGGGCCCTGTCCCACAGAAAATCAGTTCTCGGAGGCGTCGGAGTTCTGCTCGCGCTCGCCATTGCTGCGTTCTGCACCCTTGGCAGCAGCTTCCTTCCGGCATTCAACGAGGGTTCGTTCACCATTAATGTCAGCACCCTCCCGGGAGTCTCCCTTGAGGAGTCGGACAATGTGGGACGCATGGCTGAGAACATTCTCCTGACCGTGCCGGAAATCAAGACCGTCGCCCGGAAGACGGGCCGCGCTGAACTGGACGAGCATGCTCTCGGTGTCAATGTGTCTGAAATAGAGGCCCCGTTCGAGCTGGACCGCCGCTCCAAGAAAGAGGTTCTGGCGGAAATCAGGAAAAAACTCTCGGAGATACCGGGAGTCAATGTCGAGATAGGCCAGCCTATATCCCACAGGATAGACGCGATGCTTTCCGGAACCAGGGCTAGCATTGCCGTCAAGCTCTTCGGCACTGACCTTAACAAGATGTATTCGCTTGGCAATCAGATCAAGAATGAGATATCTTCAATCCCGGGAGTAGTGGACCTCAATCTGGAACAGCAGGTGGAGCGCCCGCAGCTGCAGATATTGCCGAAGCGCGGAATGCTGGCAAAATACGGGATAACCCCTGCCGAGTTCTCGGAAATGGTGGACGTATATCTCGGAGGCGTGGCCGTCTCCCAGGTTTACGAAGGCAACAGGGTGTTCGATCTCGTAGTGAAGGCCGGAGACATGAACCGGGGCTCCATCGAATCCATAGGAGACATCATGGTGGACGCTGCCGGGACCAAGGTGCCGTTCAGCGAAATTGCGGAGATAAGTTCCGCTTCGGGACCGAATACCATAAACCGCGAAAACGTATCGAGAAAGATAGTTATCTCGGCCAATGTGGAGGGCGGTGACCTGCAGGGGGCAGTGAACGAGATGGAGAAGGTCATCAAGGAGCGTGTCCCCATGCCTGAAGGATATCATGTGGAGTTTGGCGGCCAGTTCGAGAGTGCCAGGAGGGCGTCGAGGACATTGGCCCTGCTGTCCATGATGGCAATCATAGTAATATTCCTCCTGCTCTACGGACAGTTCCGCAATATGCGCCAGGCTTCTGCCGTGCTCCTGAACCTGCCGCTTGCGCTGATTGGAGGCGTATTTGCCATCTTCTTTACAGACAAGGTGATAAGCATACCGGCGATCATCGGTTTCATATCCCTGTTCGGTATTGCCACGAGAAACGGTATGTTGCTGATTGAGAGGTACAATGAACTCAGGCAAAAAGGAACCGGGCTGTACGAGGCCGTACTGGGAGGATCAGTTGACAGGTTGAATCCGATTCTCATGACCGCCCTGACCTCAGCCCTGGCCCTCATCCCGCTTGCTCTCGGAGGAGAACTCCCGGGCAATGAAATCCAGAGCCCTATGGCCAAGGTCCTGCTCGGCGGACTGCTTACTTCCACATTGCTCAACGGATTCATAATCCCTGTGGTCTATATGATGATCAGCCGCGGCGAAGGGGATTCCAAATAAAGACAGATATAATGAAAAAGATAATGATATCGGCCATCCTGATTTCTTCCGCGATGTCGGTGGCCTTTGCACAGAGTCCTGTGGAACAGGCTCTTGAGGAAATAGAGAAGAACAATTCCGAACTGGCAGCCATGCGTGCCGGTACCGAAGCGGACAAATACGGATACAAGGCGGGGAACGCACTTGATGACCCTGAGTTCGGATTTGACTATCTGTGGAGCAATCCCGATGTGGGAGGACGGAAGGATATCTCCGTAACCCAGACCCTGGACATGTCCGTCCTTTTCGGGTCCAAGGCCAAGCTTGCCGCATCATTGGGAAAGCTCGCCGATATGGGATATGAGGTGGAGAGACAACGCATATTGTTGGAAGCCAAGACTGTATGCATTGAACTCATTTATTGCAATGCCATGCACGAAGAACTTTCCCACAGGCTCGGGCATGCGTCAGAGATATGCGATGCATATTCCCGGATGTTCGATGCAGGAGATGTCAGCCTCAAGGATGCCAATGAGGCCCGGCTTGCATTGTCCTCAGTCCGGGGGGAATATGAGAGGAATCTTATTACTCGCTCCGGCCTGCAGCAGGAACTCCGCCGTCTGAACGGAGGTCAGGACATCGTGCTTGAGACTTCTGGATTCGGCATTGCTCCGATGCTCCCGGACGATTTCGGGACATGGTATGAGGAGTGTTCCGCTTCAAGTCCGGTTCTGGCCTATGTCGCCCAGAATGTGAAAGTCAAGGAGCAGGAAGTCCGGACCGGCCGTGCCGCGAATGCCCCGAAGCTGACTGCCGGATATATGAGCGAACTGGTCAAGGGAAGCAATTTCAGGGGACTTACACTTGGCGTTTCCATCCCGGTCTGGTCGGCGAAGAACAATATCCGTCAGGCTAAGGCGTCCTATGAAGCTTCCCGTATAGAGCAGGAAGATGCTGCAATACGTTATTATTCAGGTATGAAGCAGCTTTTTGACGAGGCGGCGGGACTGAGAAGCGTCCTTGCCGGATATGAGGAGTCAGGTGCAGTGGCAGCGGAGTCGGCGGCTCTTGCAGAGAGCGGATTCAAGGCCGGTGAGATATCTCTCGTCGAGCATCTCGTGGGCCTCGGCCTGTATTACAACATAGTTGACCGTACCCTCGAGGCCGAGAGGGACTACCACCTCGCCATAGCCCGTATAGAGAGCTACAAGCTATAGATTTGCTATAGCCTTGCCGAGCAGGTCTTCCAGTTCCTTCTCCGGCATCTGCCCGTCCAGGCTGATGAAGGTACACTCACCTCCGGACAGCGATATGAACACGAAGTTGCTTACCGTTCCGTTCTTGCCCTGTGTATAGATGTGTGCGGTGTTGCCGTCCTCTTTCATTTCCATCATCAGTTCGAATTTCTCCGAGCGGACGAAGTTCATGGCGTCGGTCATGAGGTTCTTGCTGATTCCTGCATCATGGCTGTTGATGAGATACAGTCCGTTGAGCGTCTTTATGAGAGGGACCAGGTCCACATCTCCCGTCGGAAGATTCAGGTCAGGAATCCTGCCTATTATCCTGAACATCGACGGGGACACGTAAACCGCATTCACGTTCTCCATGTCGGAATATTTCTGGTATATCGTCCTTCCTCCCTGGGCATTGGCTGCGAGGCAGAAAACTATCAGTCCTGCCGCGAGCAACATTGTCTTCTTGATGATATTGTCCATTTCCTTATATTTCTGAATTAATCCTCCTTGTCTTGTCCGAAGCCTTGTCCGCAGTTCCGGATGAGCCTTGCCGTGGATTCCCTGATGGCTCCTCCTCCCTCTTCCGAAACCTGTCCAATTCCTTTTGCCATCGTTGAGCCTATTATGGCGAAGGCCTTTTCCACTTCCGCGTATGCCTCCATCGGGTCGCTGAATGTGTCCTTCACCGGAGCATGGACTCTCAATGCAATGACTGTGCAGGCTGCAGCTGCGCATGTCCCGAGGCACCATCTCCATACTCTGCCTCTTCCTTGATTCTTCTCCCCGGAGATAGTGCAGGCCGTCAATGAGTTCTCTATCCTCTCCCTGAGGCCGGGCGGGATATCCACATCATTTCCGGAGGACGCTGCTTCGAGGTCTTCCATGCTCATTTTCTCTATTTCTTCTATTGTCTTCATTTCTGTTCGTTATTGTTCATCCCATTCTCTGATGCTCTTTCTCGCAAGGCTCAGGGTGACCCTCACTGAGAGGTCGCTCATTCCGGTTCTTTCGGATATCTCCTTGTTGGTAAGCCCTTCCATTACCTTCATTGTCAATATCTTGCGCTGCCTTTCAGGAAGTTTCCCGATTCTTCCGGCCAATGCGGTGATTCTCTCCTTCATTATGAATCCCGTCTCCGCATCCGGTCCTGAGCCGATATCCGCTTGACCGTCAATGTTTTCGGAATGCACCCGTTTCCTTCTCCGCAGGAGGTCGATGCACAGGTTTCTTGTCAACGTGAGGCAATATGCTCTCGGGGATTTCACCGAGTTCAGGCTGTCGAGTGACTTCCAAAGCTTCATGAACAGTTCCTGTACGATGTCTTCGGCATCCTGCCCGGACCCTGTCAGGCTGAAAGCCAGACGGTACATGTCACAGTCAAGAGGAAGGAATTTCTCTATGAACTCCTTCCCGGTCATCTGTCTTCCAGGAATTTGGCAATTGCATCGGCTGGTATGCTTCCGAACAGGCAAACCAACACGCCTCTCGGGGTAATGTCAAGGACGAAATCCCTGACGGCATCTCCATCAGCTGACGGTATTCCGTATATTCTCGTCAGATTGCTTCCGTCCTTGAACTCAATCAGCATCTCCGAGCCCTGCATCGCTTCTGAGAGCCGTTCGCGGAAACGCTTTGCATCCGTCCCTGTGCATTCGCTGTAGTCCGCGGCGATGATCCGGTCGATTCCTTCCATCGCTGTGAAAACCATCTCCGCCTCTTCGTCCTTTCCGTACACCGAAGCTCCCTGAAGAATGCTCTTGATCATGGAAGTGCCTGTTCTTCCGATATTTATGTTCCTGAATCCCGGGGTGCTCCTATATTCTCCGAGCAGGGCCAGGATTTCATTTCCGTACCCTTCGGAGGTCTTTTTCCTGCCTGATGCACAGGCGGACAATGTCATTGCCAGCATCAGGACGAACAATAATTTTCTCATAAACGGTTTCATGGCAGTCCATATTGTGATTATCCGACAATATAGACGATGATGAAGCGGAAATGTTAACGTGCCTGCAAAATATCCTGCGTTATTTTCCCAGGACTTTCCTGATGACCGCCTTCCTTCCGTCTGGAATTTCCTCCGGAGTGAGATAGCTGTGCCATACCTTGCCCTTGTGGCAGACGATGACGCGGATGCCGGACTCGGCGTTTCCGAGCTGCTTTCCGATGGCGCTCGTGGTCACTACAGGCATGTCCCCGTCGGCGGTTACATAGTTATCGTGCTTGTGTCCGCAGAAGACGGCGGTCACTCCGGCCTCCTTGAAGAGGTCCATATATATCTTGCGCTTGTCCGGCCTGATATTGAAATATTCCTCCGGCTCGTCGGCTTTGTCCAGGAAGAACGGATGATGTCCGAATACGATGGAAATTCCGCCTTTCTCCTTGCTATCCAGCGTTTTCCGTAGCCATTCCACCTGTGCTGCCTCCTCGGCCGTGCCTTCGGTGTATTTGAGATAGTCAGTGTTCATCCCGACGAGCAGGACCTTGCCGATTTCCGCGCTGAACCTGTCTTCTCCCATGTGGATAGTGTACGGGCTCATGTCGAATTTCTCTGTCTTGGACACTATGTCGTGGTTGCCCGGTATGCAATATCTCTGTATGCCCGGATTTATTTCTCCCGTGAGCCTCTTGAACTCGGTCCACTGGGATTCGTCCTTGCAGTTGTGTACCAGGTCTCCGGTGAATACCACCACGTCAGGAGACGTGGCGTTGATCCGCTCCACGGCCTTGAGCATGGTGGCGATTTCATAATCCATGTTCTTGTTTTTTGCAGTGAATCCGAGTTGTGGATCTGATACCTGATAGATTACGACCGGTTTGCCGGCATTGCAGAGACTGAGGCCGAAAAGCATGGCTGCAGCTGTGCTTACGGCATATTTCAATGAGGTTCTCATAATGACTGTGTTTTTTATCCTTTACAAATATAGTCATTTTCAGGTATTTTAGATTATTTCCGGAATTGTTATTTTTGCCATCAAGAACAAACGGACATTCAAGAATATGAAAGGCTTTATCCCTGTTATTGTCATAGCCGCGCTCATGTCCTTCCGGGCGACGGCCGGACAGTCATTGCCGGATTACAAGTCCGGGACGGTCATAATTCTTCAGGATACAACCGGAATTTACGGAGAGCGCAAGGACAGCCTCAATGCAGCGGTATTCACATCGAGGCAGGAAGGCAATTATCTCGCTCGTGGAAAGGAACTCAGGACTGAGGTGATTTCCTCGGCCGGACTCCGGAAAATGGCCTGCTGCAACCTGGCCGAGAGTTTCGAGAACTCTGCCAGTGTCACTGTGGGCTATTCCGATGCCGTTACCGGAGCGAGACAGATCAGGCTGCTCGGACTCAGCGGAGTATATACCCAGATGCTGGACGAAAACAGACCTTCAATGCGCGGCATCGCGGCCCCTTTCGGACTTTCCTACGTGCCTGGTCAATGGCTCGAAAGCATCCAGGTATCCAAGGGCCTGTCCACTGTGGTCAATGGAGTGGAATTCATTACAGGACAGATAAATACGGAATACCGCAAGCCAACGGACGAGAAACCTCTCTTCGTGAATTTCTCCACTATGAACGACACGAAGACCGATTTCAACATTGCCTCGTCCCTCCAGATGGGCGAGAGCTGGAGCACCGTCATCCTCGGTCACGTTTCCGGCAATTTCAAGACATTCGACCACAATCACGACGGCTTCAGGGACGACCCTGAAATGCTGCAGTTCAATGTCGCCAACCGCTGGCTCTATTACGGACCGACCGGCATCCAGGTACGTTTCGGCCTGAGGGCACTCCAGGACAGGCGGAAAGGCGGTCAGGACGGTTACGACCATGAGACATATCAATTGTCCCCGGACTCGCCGTGGGGCTCAGACATATTGAACCGTTCCATCAATGCCTATGTGAAGGCCGGGATTCCCCTGAGCGAAGACAATTCGCGCAATATCGCATTCGTCGCAGACTATACTCTCACGGACATGGACATGTGGTCCGGGGCCTCCAAATACTTTGGAACGCAGAATTCAGGGTTTTTCAATGTGCTGCTGCAGAATGAGTTCAGCGATTCGCACAAGCTCACCGTCTCCCTTGGCGGGACTGCAGACTTCTACAATGAGAATCTCACGAGGCGGGTTCTCGCCCAGACTCTTGAGCCGGGTCGCAGCCTGACGGAGGAATATGCCATAGGTCTCGGCGGGGAATATACCTTCCATGCCGGTGACAAATTCTCGTCGATAGTCGGGCTGCGCGGGGACTGGTTCAATGGGGAGGGACTTAAGTTCACCCCTCGCCTGACATTGAAATATTCTCCTTATGAGGCTCTTGTGCTCCGTGCCAATGCCGGCAGGGGTCTCAGGCGGGCGCTCCCGCTCATTGACAATATCGGGGTCTTCTCCACCGGCAAGTCTTTCTCCGGGATTTACGGGCGGCACATTCTCGAGGATGCCTGGACGTTTGGCGGCAACGCGACATTCTACCTGCCTTTCGGAGCTTCGTCCAATACCTATATCGGCCT
Source organism: Candidatus Cryptobacteroides sp. (assembly GCA_051869955.1). GTDB lineage: Bacteria > Bacteroidota > Bacteroidia > Bacteroidales > UBA932 > Cryptobacteroides. The sequence continues at coordinate 9,162 of JBJEBJ010000095.1, read as the reverse complement.
GGATTTCTTCAGTACCGTGTTCAACGAGCAGATGGTGGCCGACTACGAGCATCTCCTGAATACCATTGATTTCTATGCTCTCGACGGAAGACGTTCGTTCACAAGGAGTTATCAGGCTGATTTCAATGTTGAGCCTTTCCGTCGCTTCACAGTGACCGCCACTTTCCGATATACTGATGCGCGCATCGAACTGGAGGGCAGGGGACTGACGGAGAAACCTCTGACGAGCCGGTACAAGGGTGTACTGAATCTCCAGTATGCCACGAACCTGAACAAATGGGTGTTCGATTTCACGGCTTCCGTCAACGGCAAGTCCAGAGTGTACAGTTTCATGGAAGACCTGCGGGACAAGGACGGGAAACTGCTTTACAAGGATGGCTATTCTCCTGCATATCCTCTTCTGTATCTTCAGGTTACGAAGAGATTCAAGGGCATTGACATTTACCTTGGGGCGGAGAATCTTACCAATTTCAGGCAGAAGCATCTGCTTGTGGGTACGCCTGTTGATGGGATGTCCATGCACGACGGGATGGCTTCCGTCAATACGGCCCTGCCTGATTTCGACGCAAGTGCCGTCTGGGGCCCTATCATGGGGACCAAGGTTTATGTCGGTCTCCGCTATACTTTGTGGAAATGAGGATTCCTTAGTATATTTGTATAAACTTGAATTATTTGGAAAATGAAGAAATCAATACTCATCATCGCAGCAGCCTGCGCATTCATGTTTTCATGCATCGAGTCCTTGGCCGCAGAAGTTCCGGTATCGGGGACAATTGCCATGCAGCAGTCCAAAAAGACTGCAAGCAAGAGCGTAACCTTCAATGTCACAATGCATTGCGAGAAATGCGTGAAGAAGATCAATGAGAATGTCGCTTTCGAGAAAGGCGTGAAAGATCTCTCGGTATCCCTCGACAAGAAGACGGTAACTGTGACCTATGATCCGGCCAAAACTGACGTTGCACGCCTCAAGGCAGCCATCGAGAAACTCGGCTACAAGGTGACTGTAAAAGAATGATAATGAGATACTTTATTTCCCTGTTCGCGGCGTCCCTCCTGGCTGTCGCGACATTATTTGCACAGAACTTCTCCGTCGTGAACACGATGTGCGGCAATCGTGTGGACCCCGAGGGAATCGGTACCCTGGCTCCTTCGTTTTCATGGAATGTGAGGTCTCTCGACAGGGGATTCATGCAGTCGGCTTATGAAATCACGGTAGGAACGGATTCTTCCGCATTGGCTTCAGGCTGCGGGAATATGTGGCGCGAAAAAGTGAAAAGCTCCGGGTCGCTGAATATCATTTACGGTGGCAAGGCCCTCAGTAGCGGATGCAAATATTATTGGAAAGTCCGGGTGTTCAATGAGTCCGGCAAAGCTTCCCGTTGGTCTGCAGTGTCGTCTTTCTCTACGGGACTGATGACGGATTCCGATTGGTCGGATGCTCGCTGGATTGCCTATGAGCTGGAGCCTGACAGCCTCAGGATTGTTCCCGGACAGGAATACAACAAGCTCAAGATAGGCGACAGGATCACGGGTGCTAACAAACTTCCGCAGTTCCGCAAGGAGTTCGTGTCTTCCGGCAAGGTGAAGCGTGCCGTGGCTTATGTTTCCGGACTCGGCCAGTTCGAGTTCTATCTGAACGGGAAGAAGGTAGGTGACCATTTCCTGGATCCGGTCTGGAGCGATTATGACAAGATAATCGGCTATGTCGCGTTCGATGTGACCGATATGATAAGGGAGGGAGCGAATGTTCTCGGTGTAATGCTCGGGAACGGAATGTACAATATTCCACGTGAACGTTATTACAAGTTGCTGATGAGTTACGGCTATCCGATGATGCGCCTTAAACTCGACGTGGAGACCGAGGACGGGGCTCACAATGTGACGGTTTCCGATGCCTCGTGGAAGACTACGGAATCTCCGGTCACTTACAGCAGCATTTTCGGTGGCGAGGACTATGACGCCACGAAAGAGCTTGGAGGATGGATGCTTCCGGGATATGACGACGGGGCCTGGGATAATGCTTGTGTGACCGGCATTGCCGGAGATATGAGGGCGCCGGATGCTGATCCTGTGAAGGTCATGCAGGAATTCCCGGTGATGCGCAGATGGAAGACGAAATACGGTGCCTGGCTGTATGACCTCGGGCAGAATTTCTCCGGAATCCCCCAGATTACCGTGAAGGGAGAGCGCGGCAAGACCGTGACTATGAACACCTGCGAGCTTTTCGAGCGGAACGTGGATTCGATCCGGGTCCATGCCGGCTATCGCGGGGAGACGAGGTTTTCATATACCCTCCGCGGAGACTCAGCGCCTGAAACGTGGCATCCGCAGTTCACCTATCACGGGTTCCGCTATGTTCTCGTGAAGGGGGCTGTGCCCGAAGGGGAGGACAATCCGGAAGGACTTCCGGAAATCATTGACCTGAAGGGACTTCACATCCGGAACAGTGCCCGTGGAACCGGCTCGTTCACTTGTTCGTCCCCACTTCTGGACCGGACCGAGGAGATGATAGACTGGGCGATAAGGAGCAATATGGTGAGCTATCTGACTGACTGTCCGCACAGGGAGAAACTTCCTTGGCTGGAGCAGTTGCATCTCATGTTCGGGTCATTGCAATACAAATATGATTTCCGGAACCTGTACCGGAAAATGATGGATGACATGGACTATGCCCAGCTTCCGGGCGGCCTCGTACCGGACATCGCTCCGGAATACGCAGTTTTTCTCGGAGGCTTCAGGGATTCTCCGGAATGGGGCAGTTCCATCATACTTGTGCCGCAGTATATGCTTGATTATTATGGAGATGACAGCATGATAGCGCCTCATTGGGATGCAATGGAGCGTTATATGGAGCATCTGGCATCCCTTGCGGACGGACACATCCTCTCGCATGGACTCGGTGACTGGTGCGACATTGGCCCGAAGATGCCAGGAGTATCCCAGCTGACATCCATAGCTGCCACCGCCACTCCTGTCTATTATATGGATGCCGTGGCTATGTCCGGGTTCGCAGCAAGGCTCGGTCTTCCGGAGAAGGAGGCGCACTACAAGGCTCTCGCGGATTCCATCAAGGCAGCCTACAATGCCGCGTATTTCCACGAGGACGGCTGTTATTATGACCGCAACAGCCAATGTGCCAATGCCATTGCCCTTTGCGCCGGACTTGTCGACGAGCAGTACCGGAATGGCGTTGAGGAGAATATCGTGAAGGATATCCGGGAACGCGGCAATGCTGTTTCTGCCGGTGACGTGGGCTACAATTATGTGCTCCGCGCTCTCGAGGCCGCCGGCCGTTCGGACGTCATTTGGGACATGAATTCCAGGTATGACAAGTTCGGATACGGATATATGCTTGCAAAAGGGGCAACGGCTCTTCCCGAGTCATGGCAGGCTCTGTCGCAGAAATCGCATAACCATCTGATGCTCGGACATTTGCTGGAATGGTTCTACACTCATGTGGGAGGCATCCGGAGAGATCCTTCGGATGTGGCGTTCAGGAAATCCGTCATTGCCCCGGTGCCTGTCGGGACGTTGAATTCAGCCGACGTGAGATTTGATTCTCCTTACGGAAGAATCCGGAGTGAATGGGAAAAGAGCGACGGAAGGTTCAGTCTTCGGGTGGAGATTCCGGCCAATACCACGTCCACTATATGTGTCCCGGCCTCATCTGGCTCGACTGTCCTCGAGGGAGGAGTCCCTGTGGTTTCCGGAGGGGAATCCGTGTATTGCCCTGCCGGACTTGAATGCCTCGGCTGGTCTGGCGGTTGCTGGCGTTTCAGGGTCGTGTCGGGAGCCTGGGCTTTCGAGGTCAGGTAGCCTCGGCCGCAACGATATCTCAACTGAGTTTCTCCGTGAGGGCGATGAAATCCTCTACCCCGAGGCGCTCCGGACGGAGGTCGAATACCGGGTCGGAGGTGAATTCTGCCAGGCGTTCAGCGTCCCATCCCTCCCTGGAGGCTTTGGCTGCAATGACCGGCTTCAGGGAATTGCGCAGGGTCTTTCGCCGCTGTCCGAAAGAGGTCTTGACAATGCTCCTGAACAGGGATTCGTCGCATCCCAGATTTGTCCTCGAATTACGGGTGAGCCTTATGACAGCTGACTGAACCTTCGGCGGCGGAGCGAACGCTCCTGATCCTACGGTGAACAGATATTCAATGTCATACCAGGCCTGGAGGAATACGGACAATATGCCGTAGGTCTTGCTTCCTGGTTTCTCCGCGATGCGTTCCGCCACTTCCTTCTGGATCATGCACACCACCTGCGGAATGCGCTCCCGGAAGTCCAGAATCCGGAAAAATATCTGTGACGAAATATTGTACGGGAAATTGCCTATGACATTGAAGTCTCCCGGAAAGAGCCTGTCGAGGTCGAGCTTCAGGAAATCCCCTGAAATGACCCTGCCGGCAGCTGCGGGAAAATGCCTGTGCAGGTAATCGACCGATTCCGTGTCAATCTCAATCATCTTCAAGTCCGCTTCGGGGCGCTGCAGGAGATATTGTGACAGGACACCGGTCCCTGGACCTATCTCCAGGACCTGTGACGGGAATCGTAATGAATTCCCGCCTGACATGCCTTTACCCGCGGTGTCATTGCCGCCAATGACATCGTTTCCGTTCTCCGGCAGCCTCAGTGCCGCCACAATTGATTCTGCTATGCTCCGGTCAGTCAGGAAATGCTGTCCGAGAGCCTTTTTTGCCCGTACTTCCATATTGTCTCAATGATTCCCGTCCGTCCTCCCAGGACCTCGCAGGAGTCGCAAAGATAATAAAAATTGTCGTGCTCCCTTTCACTTTGTGCCCTGACATGACCGAAGTTAGCGGGAAATTGCTAAATTTGCGTGTTTGTTTAGTAACGATACAGAAAATAATATACGTTTAGCTATGTTCAATACATTTTACAGGACAAATACTTGCGGAGAACTGCGCATCACTGATGCAGGCAGGAAGGTGGTCCTGGCCGGATGGGTGCAGAAATCCAGGAAACTCGGAGGAATGACATTCATTGATCTCCGCGACCGTTATGGTGTGACTCAGCTCGTGGTCGAGGCTGACGCTCCCGAGGAGCTTGTCAATACTGCCAATTCGCTCGGACGTGAATTCGTGCTCCAGGTGGAGGGCGAAGTGGTCGAGCGCCAGAGCAAGAACCCCAAGATGGATACCGGTGGCATAGAGATCAGGCTCAGCTCGATCAATGTCCTGAACAAGTCGGTCACTCCTCCGTTCACCATCGAGGACGAGAGTGACGGCGGTGATGACATCCGTGCAAAATACAGATATCTCGACCTCAGGAGAAATCCTCTCAAGAATGCCCTCGTGCTCCGTCACAAGATTGCGCATGAAGTTCGCAACTTCCTGGACAGCAAGGGATTCATGGAGATTGAGACCCCTTATCTCATCAAGTCCACTCCGGAAGGAGCCAGGGATTTCGTCGTGCCTTCCCGCATGAATCCGGGCGAGTTCTATGCTCTTCCGCAGTCCCCGCAGACTTTCAAGCAGCTTCTGATGGTGGCCGGTTACGACAGGTATTTCCAGATTGTCCGCTGTTTCCGTGACGAGGATCTCCGTGCCGACAGGCAGCCTGAGTTCACCCAGATTGACTGTGAGATGTCGTTCGTGGAGCAGGAGGACGTGCTCGGTACATTCGAGGAAATGATGAGGAATCTTTTCAGGAATGTGGCCGGAGTGGAGATTCCGAATCCTATCCCTCGCATGAAATGGGCTGATGCGATGGACAAATACGGCAGCGACAAGCCGGACATCCGTTACGGGATGACGATTCATGACATCACCTCCCTTGCACAGGGACACGGATTCTCGGTATTCGATTCTGTTGAATATGTGGGAGCCATCGCAGTCAACGGGGCTGCAGGCTATACCCGCAAGCAGACCGATGAGCTCACCGAGTGGGTTAAACGCCCTCAGGTGGGTGCCAAAGGTCTGGTATACATCAAGTTCAATGAGGACGGCACGGTCAAGTCTTCAGTGGACAAGTTCTATACTCCTGAGCAGGTGAAGGAGATGGCGGAGGCAGCCGGTGCTTCGGCAGGTGACCTCGTGCTCATCCTGTGCGGCCCTCGCCGCAAGACCCAGACCATGCTCGGCGTGCTCCGTATCGAGATGGGCAACCGCCTCGGTCTCAGGAATCCGAAGGAGTTCGCTCCTCTCTGGATTGTAGATTTTCCTCTTCTCGAGTGGGATGACGAGACCCAGCGTTTCTATGCCATGCATCATCCGTTCACCGCGCCTAAGCCGGAGCATCTCGACCTGTTCTACAGCGACAGGAAAGAGGATCTGGAGCAGGTATGTGCAAATGCCTATGACTTCGTGCTCAACGGCACGGAGCTCGGAGGCGGCTCGATCCGTATCCATGAGGCTTCTCTTCAGGAGCGCATGTTCGAAGTCCTCGGTATCAGCAAGGAGGAAGCTGCATACAAGTTCGGCTTCATAATCAATGCATTCAAGTTCGGAGCTCCGCCTCACGGGGGCCTTGCATTCGGTTTTGACCGCGTGTGCGCCCTGTTCGGCGGCAGCGACTCCATCAGGGACTATATCGCCTTCCCGAAGAACAATCAGGGCCGCGACGTGATGATAGATTCCCCTTCACAGATTGACGCCGCACAGCTCGACGAACTCTATCTTGACATCAGACCTGTCAATAAATAATGAACCGGATTTTTATTCCGATCGCAGTGGCTCTTACTGCGATATTGATATGCCTCGGTACCGGGATGTCTGCTCAAAGCACGGCGTCCCGGGCCGAGTTTCCCATTTCATCAGGAGCTGACCTCCGTATTCTGGATGACAATATTTGGGACTACAGCAAGGACACCATTCCTCCAAAATGGAAGGAAATCGGCGTGGATCCGAGGGATTCCAGGCGGGCTCCGCAATTTGCCCGTCTGATAAGGGAATATATGCCTGACGTTTTTGCCTTGCAAGAGTATTCGGACCACATGCATGCCGAATTCTATCCTATGGTCAGGAACATGGACTATGTAATCGCCTGGGAATCAGGGGAAAATTGGAACAATACCCCGATCTTCTACAACAGCCGTACAATCGAGCCGGTCAAGGTGAATTACAATCTCTACACCCCGTCCCGCTGGAGCAATCATGGTTCCAAATCCTTCACTTCGGCGGTATTCAGGCGCATCAGTGACGGCAAACTCTTCGGACTCGTGGGCACCCATCTGTGGTGGAAGGGTGACAAAGTACAACCGGGCAGCACGATGGCACGTGCCTCCCAGCTGCGCTTAGTGATGGCTGAAGTGGAAATCATGAGGGCGGAATACGGGAATATTCCGGTATTTGTCGTGGGCGACATGAACTGTGAGGAGAATACCGAGCCTATACAGCAGATGCTCAGGGCCGGTTATCAGCAGTGTTACAAGATTGCCACTGTCCATGGTGACCGTCACAACGGACATCATATATGTTCTCCGACCGACGGCTATTCGACTGCAAGCCGCCGCAAGGGTGAAGACCGCGAGACAGGTGCCATCGACCATTGCCTCCTGTATGACCCTGAAGGCACAGCAGAAGTCAAAGTGTTCGACTGCATCATGTCAGAATACACCGTCCCTCTCACCGACCATTATCCGAATATCATCGACATTCGCCTATAGTTATGAATATGGATTGGATAGTCATTCTCTTTGCCGCAGTCATGGCGGGCATTTTCGCTCCTAAGATCACGCCTTATATTATGAGGTGGCTAAATAAAGATAGCAAGAAAAGATAACAAAACCGCCATTATCAAGTTTGTTCTTGGTAAGGGCGGTTTTAAGCACGATGGCAAGGATAATGGTGGTGCATTGATTGAACTTGATCACAGTAGCAGTGGAAACAAGTGATGCCTATGTATGAATAGTATTATTAAAGAGACTGGTTATGAAAACTGGGCTCTCTTTTTTGCGATTTACAATTTGGTGACTTCAACATAGTATGCGCCACAGACAAGTTTTTCGTCTTTGTCGAGAAAATCTGCTTTAATCTCTGTTTTTCCAGCCGCAAGGTTCATAATGAATTCAGCGTATAGGTCACCGTCAACCACTGGGCAATGATGTTTATCTCCGTTTATTTCAATCGTTGCGTGGCGGATATCCAGATATTTGCCTTCAGTGAATTCTCCAAGAACACTACTATCTGTATAATACATGTTGATGGCACATCGTATAGGTGATTTAGTTTCAGGAGGCCAGCGGTACATCCGGAATCTATAACAACCATCAGTTTCAGCATCTACTGTCCATGTTCCTGTCGCTTTTCTACCTTCAAGGACATTCCTTTTCTGCGTAAAATAAGTGTCTGCCCATGAAGTAGCACAGAGAATCATCGGATTTTCCTCATTTGAACCGATAATGATACGTCCCCGTTTGAACATTTCAGGTTCAATGTAATCCCACCATTTTTCATAATAGTCTTTCATCTTTGCGGCTATCTCAGGATATGATTCTATAACATTATTGTCCTGATGAGGGTCTTTTTCAATATTATAGAGCCCTAAGTTGATTTGGTATTCTTTTTTTCGTAATGCATATAACTCCTTGATTTCTTTAGAATCCTCACCAATTGAATCAAAAACGTTGATAAGTCTCCATGGTCCCCACATTATGCATGCATCGTATTTCTTTACTTCAAGTCTTCTCTGGAACTGGTTGACTAAAATTCTGTCAGGAAGTTTCTTCTTTGACAGAATTTGTGGAGCAAGAGATATCCCATCGAAGTTGCAATCTTTAGTTGGCTTTACATTACATAGCTCCAAAATTGTCGGGAATACGTCTTCAGCCTGAGCAAGCCCGTCAATACTCCTCGGCTTATTGCCTGGAACCCTTATGAAGAACGGCACTCTGTGCCCTCCTTCCCAAAGGTTTGCTTTTGATCCTCTCATTCCTGCGTTATACATTCCACAACCTCCCGTGGCCCCATTGTCTGTCATAAAAATCAATATCGTGTTATCTGACAGACCGCTTTTTTCAATGAATGCCATGAATTTGCCGATATTGTCATCCAGATTCATCATGGTAGCTACATAGGATTGTTGGGCCGGCTTCAATTCCGGATGAGATTCACTTACTATATTCCTATATTCTTCCGGTGAAAAGAAAGGCCGAATTCAATTTGACAGTGCAACAGCACCATCAGGTGTAAAGTTATACATTTT
>JBJEBJ010000094.1:0-31820 GCA_051869955.1 Candidatus Cryptobacteroides sp. | reverse complement strand
GGAGCAGATTACCGTCCTCAAGGACGCTGCATCAGCTTCCATCTACGGTTCCAGGGCAGCTGCCGGTGTCATCCTCATCACCACTAAAGGTGCGAAGGAAGGTGACCTCAGCATCAACTACAACGGCGAATACTCCATGGTAACCGCTACCCAGTGGGCCGAGTACCTCACCGATCCGTACAACTACATGACCATGTTCAACGAGTACAAGTGGAACGATGCAGGATGTCCGGAAGGTGGTGACTACCAGACCTATCCGAAGGACTATATCGAGAATTACGCCGCCAACAACGCGATGGATCCGATAGAGTATCCGAACTTCAACTGGAAGGACAATATCGTCAAGAATTTCGCCAACCAGCACAGGCACAAGATAAGCGTGGCATACGGAAACAGCATCATCAAGACCAGGGCTTCCGTAGGCTATGAAAATACCGACGCCCTCTATGAGGGTTCCAACTACGAGAGGACTGACGCCCGCATCAGGAACAATATCAAGATTACCAAGCGTGTGAGCGCCGACGTTGATTTCTCGTTCAAACATTCCACCAAGGAGGATCCTACAGTGACCCCTCTTCAGGCTGCCAACATGTATCCGAGCATCTATCTCGGTCTCTATCCTGACGGACGTGTAGCTCCGAGCAAGACCGGTTCCAACTCTCTTGGTATCATCAAGGAAGGTGGCCAGAAGACCAACAGGAGTGACCTCATCACCGCCAAGTTCGCCCTCACCTACAAACCTGTGGACGGACTCGACATCACTGCTTCCTACAGCCCTCAGTATGCGATGACTAAGACCAAGACCTTCAGCAAGGCCGTTCCTTATTATGATGCGTATGACACGAACCTGATTCTCGGATACCTCAGCGGTCACAACACCACTGACCTCACCGAGACCCGTTCGGACTACAATTCCTATCAGATCCAGGCCGTTGCGAACTACAACAAGTCATTCGCCGACGCGCACAACCTCTCCGTGATGGCCGGTTACGAGGAATATTACTATTTCCACGAGACCCTCACCACCTCCACCACTGACATGGAACTCAAGAACTTCCCGTATATGGACCTTGCCAACAAGGACAATCTCTCAGTGGGCGGCGATGCATACGAGAACGGTTACAGGTCAGTCTTCGGCCGCGTAATGTACAATTACAAGAACCGCTATTACGTACAGGCCAATTTCAGAACTGACGGTTCCAGCCGTTTCGCAAAGGGTTACAGATGGGGCTTCTTCCCTTCAGCTTCCGTGGGCTGGGTACTCTCGAATGAGAAATTCATGGCCAACGTGAAGCCTATCAATCATTTGAAAGTCCGCGCATCCATCGGTACCCTCGGTAACGAGCGTATCGGAAACTATCCTTACCAGACCAGCATCACCTTCAACAACGCTGTCATGTACGACGGAGAAGGCAAGGCTGCCACATCACAGCTGACTGCTGCACAGATTGCCCTTGCAGTCAGGGACATCAGCTGGGAGACTACCTGGACATACGATATCGGAGCAGATATCAGCCTGCTTGACAACAGGCTCAGCCTCACCGGAGACTATTTCTTCAAGGAGACCAAGGACATGCTCCTCGCAGTGGAGATTCCGTCCTTCACCGGATTCGGCAACCCTACGAAGAATGCCGGAACGATGCATACAAGAGGTTGGGAGTTCAAGATTGACTGGGCTGACAGGAAAGGTGACTTTACATACGGTGTCGGCTTCAACCTCTCCGACAGCAAGTCCATCATGGGCGACCTGAACGGCAAGGTGGTTCTCGGCGACAACATCATCAAGGAAGGCGAGGAATATCACGCATGGTACGGCTACAAGAGCAACGGTATCATCCGCTCCGAGGAACAGCTCCTCTCCGGTGCTGAGCAGCTTCTCGCAACGGTCGGATGCGGTGACGTCCAGTACAAGGACCTCGGCGGAAACGTTTATGTGGACGAGAACGGAGTCGAGCACAATGACCCGGACGGCAAAATCAGTGCTGACTATGACAAGACCATTCTCGGCAGCTCGCTTCCACATTATATTTTCGGAGGTTATGTGAATCTCGGATGGAAGGGCCTCAATCTCGGAATCATGTTCAACGGGGTGGGCAAGCAGAATGTAAGGCTCGCCGAGTACATGGTACGTCCGTTTGCAGGCCAGTGGCTCTCTGCTCCTGCAGTCCTCATGAACGGCGACGGCTCCCGCAACTACTGGAGTATGTACAATACCGAAGCACAGAATGCCAAGGCCGAGTATCCGCGTCTGAGCTACACCAGCGCCGAGAAGAACAACTACCAGATGTCCGACTTCTGGCTCGTGAACGGTGCATATTTCCGTGTGAAGAACATCAGCCTTTCATACACCCTGCCTTCAGCTCCTCTGAAGAAGATTCATGTGAAGGGACTTCGCTTCTATTTCAATGTGGAGGATCCGTTCTGCATCGACAACTATCTCAAGGGATGGGACCCGGAGCAGACCACGAACTCATACATCGCACGTACTTACACTCTTGGAGTTGATCTTAAATTCTGATGATTATGAAAAAGATATATTATATCATAGCGGCGGCACTCAGTCTGGGCTTCCTTTCCGGATGTGTGGATCTTGACATGAACCCGCCATCCTCGGCATCAAGCGAGAACTGGTATTCCGATGCCGACGAGCTTGCCATTTCCCTGAACGACCTTTACAGGAAGGCCTTCTACGGCATCGATATGGAGTATTGGACCGACCGCCGTACGGACGACTGGGCCCAGAGGGATTATTCCTATGAGTTCACGAACGGAAGTGCGACTTCTGCAACTGAGACTTTTGCAACATATTGGACCAATACCTATCGTGCGGTCAGCCGCTCAATCAGGGTTCTTGAATCAATTGAAAAACTTGGTAACGGTCCTGAGTACGAGGCTCTTGCAGCTGAAGCTCATTTCTTCCGCGCATATTTCTATGCACGTCTTGTGACCTGCTGGGGTGATGTTCCGTTCTATACCCGTTCCATCACGTCCGATGAGGCTTACGAGATGGGCAGGACTGACAAGGAAGTGGTCAAGAAACAGGTTTACGAGGACTATGACGCAGCCATCGCAGGTCTTCCTGAAGACAATAACAATGGAGGTGTGAAGAGAGTGGACAAAGGAGCAGCGATAGCTCTCAAGGCAAGGGCAGCCATCTATTGGGGTGACTACGCTGAGTGTGCAAGACTCTGCAAGGAACTTATGGACATGGGGAAATACTCCCTCTATCCGGATTACGGCGAGCTTTTCCGCCAGAAATCCTATACCTGCGAGACCATTTTCTCCATCGCCAATGGATATGAGTACGAGCAGTATCAGGCCATCAAGTCTTTCGTGCTCCGTACAGCAGGCGGTACAGCAGTCGCCCAGCCATCCTGGGATCTTCTCGCTGCATACGAGTGCACCGACGGAAAGCTCATCACCGAGTCTCCGCTCTTCGACCCTCATAATCCGTATGATAACCGTGATCCCCGTTGCTGCGAGACTTTCGCGAAGCCGGGCACTACCATTTACGGAGTCGTATTCGACCCGAGTCCGGTCGTGACCAAGGTTTACGATTCGATTCAGGGCAAGGAGGTGAAGAACAAGGATACCAAGACCAATGACAACTTTGCCGCCTACAACGGATGCTGCCTCAGGAAAGGAGCGCAGGAAGAATGGAGGACCGGTCTGTACAATGACAATCCTCAGATCATCATCCGCTATGCAGACGTCCTCCTGATGTATGCGGAGAGCAAGATTGAACTGAACCAGATCGATGCGACAGTCCTTAACGCCATCAATGACGTGCGTGCACGTGCATACGGCGTGAAGCGTACGGATACCGACAAATATCCTTCCATCACCACTACGGACCAGAAGGAACTGAGGACCATCGTACGCCGCGAGCGCCGTGTCGAGTTCCCTTGGGAGGGACGCCGCTACTTCGACCTGAAGAGATGGGGCCTGTTCGAGAAATGCTACAGCCATCATTACTACGGTCTTCACAATGCCGCCAATCTCAAGACGTATTACAACAACGGCAATTATTTCTGGCCTTACACTCCGGAGATTGACGAGGATGGTTTCGCTGATTTCACCAAGATGGAGGCTGACGGGCTTATCGTGAAGTACGGTCATCATCAGTACGATCCGAAGGTAGAGCTCTTCCCGATTCCTAACACCGAGATGCTCATCAACAAGCATCTTGTACAGAATGATGGATATTAGCATGTTCTGAACATGAAGAAATTCATTTACATTTCATCTGTAGCATTCCTGCTGTCCCTGGCAGCAGGATGCTCTTCTAAAGACGACCCGACTCCGACAATCATCCAGCCGGGCGGCCCGACTACACCTGAGACCGGGACGAAACTTTCCGCATGGACGGAAGGCGAGCTTGACATCCATTTCATCAATACCACGACAGGGGAATGTGCATTCATCATCATGCCGGACGGTACGCAGATGCTTGTGGACGTGGCAAGTGCTGTCACTTCTGACGGCAATTCCGGCATCAGGACCAGATGGAACCCGACCAAGAGAGGCAGCCAGATAATATCCGAATACATTTCCAAGTGCATGGAGTGGACGGGTAACAAGTCCATCGACTATTTCATGCTCACCCATTTCCACGCTGACCACATGGGTACCTATCTCGCTTCCCATCCGAAGTCCTCCCACGGGAACTGGACTCTGAACGGGGCGACAGAGATTCTCGAAAAATACTCTGTGGGCAAGCTCGTGGACAGGGGATATCCGGACTACAATTATCCTTACGACTGCTCGAAGACCTATTCTCAGGTTCCTAACTACCGCACCTGCGCAGACTGGTTCCAGAAAAACCAGGGACTTGAGCGCGAGATTTTCAAGGCCGGCTCGGCTACCCAGTTCAAGGAACTCAGGAAACCTTCCGAATATCCAGTCACCATCAGGAACATTTCCTGCAACGGTCAGTTCTGGACAGGTTCTGGCGAGAATGTCACAATGCAGTTCCCTGCGCTTGAGGAGATTCCTGCGGGATCTTCAGGAGCTTCCACAGAGCCATGTCCTTGCGAGAACTCCTGCAGCGGCACCATCAAGATTACCTACGGACTGTTCGATGCTTTCCTCGGAGGAGACACTTCCGTCAACGGAAAATCCTACTTTGCCTGGAAGGATACAGAGAAGACGATTGCCGGAACGGTCGGCCAGGTGGAGGTCATGAAGGCCAATCATCACGGCAGCGTGGATGCTGACTATCCTGACATTCTCAATGCGCTTTCGCCTCAGGTGATGGTAATCAACGTATGGCAGGATGTCCAGCCTCGTCCGGACAATACCTGGAACCAGAGGATGGGCGTGATGACCGGGACGGATTTCTACATGACCAATCTCGCTTCGTCCAACAAGTCCTCTTTTACGACAGGTCTGTCCCTGATCAGGTCCGAGTACGGACATGTGGTAGTGAGGGTGCAGAAAGGCGGACTCAAGTACAAGGTCTATGCGCTGGACGACCAGAAATCAGACTTCTCGATACTCAAATCGAAGGAATATACGTCAAGATAGCTTTCACCGGCATTTGAAAATCGCCGGAAATGCTTATTTTTGCATTTCGGACACTATCTGAATCAAACGGAACTATCTATATGTATTCTTTTATTTTGAGTCTTCTGGCCTTGTTTGCCGGATATTTTCTCTACGGCCGGCTGGTCGAACGGATTTTCGGTCCGGATCCGGCCAGGCCTACACCTGCGGTATCGCATTCCGACGGAGTGGATTTCATCACCATGCCGTCCTGGAAAGTGTTCATGATACAGTTCCTGAACATTGCCGGTACCGGTCCGATTTTCGGAGCTATCATGGGCGCCAAATTCGGTCCGTCGGCCTATCTCTGGATAGTGTTCGGCTGCATCTTCGCGGGAGCCGTGCATGACTATCTCACCGGAATGCTCTCCGTCAGGCATGACGGGGCGGGCCTTCCTGAAATAGTCGGAAAATATCTCGGACAGGGCACCAAGAAAGTCCTTCTGGTATTTTCCATCATCGTTCTCCTCCTTGTCGGGACCGTGTTCGTTTACAGTCCTGCCCTGATTCTTGGTGATATGGCGGGTGACGGAACCAAAACGGCCATCATGCTGTGGGTACTCGTGATTTTCCTGTATTATATCTTCGCCACGATGCTCCCTATAGACAAGATTATCGGCAAGATATATCCTCTGTTCGCGTTTGCCCTCCTCTTCATGGCAGTCGCCCTGATGGTGTGCCTCTTCATCAAATGGCCATCAATTCCGGAGCTTTGGGACGGACTCGGCAATCTCGGTGAGGCTAAGGGACTTATTTCCGGCCAGACCGTGTTCCCTTGTCTGTTCATAACTATCGCCTGCGGTGCGGTGAGCGGATTCCATGCCACCCAGAGCCCTCTGATGGCAAGATGTATCCAGAATGAGAAGATGGGACGTCCGGTATTCTATGGAGCAATGATCACCGAAGGCATTGTGGCGCTCATCTGGGCTACGGTTTCATCCTGGTTCTTCTTCGACGGAGGTGCTGCGGAAGTCGGCTCTGACCTTGCGGCAGCTGCCCCGACAGTGGTCACCAAGGTTGCATCCAACTGGCTCGGAATCGTAGGAGGAATACTGGCGGTCCTCGGTGTTGTGGCCGCTCCTATAACCAGCGGCGACACTGCCTTCAGGAGCGCCCGACTCATCATTGCGGATTTCCTCAAGTTCGAGCAGAAACCTGTACGCAACAGGATTCTCATCAGTATTCCGCTTTTCTTGGCTGCATCACTGCTCCTGTGGTACAATGTTGCTGACGAAAACGGCTTCAACGTGATATGGAGATATTTCGGCTGGGCCAACCAGACCCTCGCCGTATTCTCCCTCTGGACTGCAGCCGTATATCTTGCGCAGCACGGCAGGGGACGCCTCTCATATCTCGTGGCAATGGTTCCGGCAGCATTCATGACGGCGGTTTGCACCACATATATATGCGTGGCGAAAATCGGATTCAATCTCCCGGATACATGGAACTGGCATATCGGGACAGCCACTTTCGTGGTGTCCATAGTCCTGTTCTATCTCTGGAAATGCAGGATGGCTAAGGCTCAAAGAAGCTGAAATGAACCCGGCCGTAAACTTTTTCCTTCAAGAAATTCTTATGGCCGGTGAATGAATGCTCGCTTCCGTGCTCTAGGATCAGATACCTTTCCGGATATACGAGACCGGCCTCGAGAATCCTGTCAGGAAGAGTCTCAAGCCCTTCAAGTGCGTATGGAGGATCGGCAAAGACAATGTCGAACTTCTCCTTGCAAAGCGGAATGAATTCAAATGCATTGTGCCTTACGGCGGTCAGATTGGTGAATCCCAGCCTGGCCGCCTGGCTTTTTATGAACGAGGAATAGGACGGGTTCATTTCCACTGACCATACATGTCCTGCTCCTCTCGACGCGAACTCGAAGGATATCGAACCGGTCCCGCTGAACAGGTCCAGGACCTTCAGCCCCTCGAATTCGTATTCGTTGTCCAGTATGTTGAAAAGGGCCTCCTTGGCCAGGTCGGTGGTCGGCCTCGCCTTGAAATCCGGTGGAACGTTGATTATCTGCCCTTTGCGGCACCCTCCGATGATTCGCATGTATAATGATATTTGTTGTTTTGCTGCTTATAGCCGTTCTACGGCCTTGAAGTAGCGGTAAAGGGAAATTTCCTCTTCCGGTTCAATCGGTGTTCGGAAACATATTGTGGATACTTCAGGGTTCAGCTGGAGTTTCTTCATTGCATTGAAAATGAAGTATTCGGCCGTCGTGAAATCGGGTGCCCTGAATATGTTGGCAAGCATCAGGCTCCGTCCCTGGGCAATCACAAGATGCAGATAGCCGTCTGCGTATGAAGCGATTATCTTGTTATATTCCTGCACGTTGTCCACTGCCTCGAGCAGGTAGTAGAGTTCCGGCAATATCCTTGCCTGATATCCGTCTTCCGTCAGGACGTTCTGGGCTATTACCTTGGACAGGGTCTCCCCGATGCTTCCCGAATAGACAAGCACCGCCCCGAACTGTGCCATGCGTATATAGTCCACATGGTCATTGTCATTCACCCTGACGACTTCAGACAAGATTCTGCGCGCGTCTGCAGGGGAGAAGAAATGCTCCGGGACAAGGGTGCACTTGTGGGTCATCAGGGCTATCTTCACGCTTCCGTAGCGTTTCTGGAATTCCGGAGTGGTAAATGCCCTGTCTCCGCTCATCCATCCTGAAGACCGGGTCCCTTCAGTCCCCTGCACCTTAAAAGAATATCCACTCAAGGAGACTTGAATGGATATCCTGGTATCTGTATTTGTATTCTGTGTCAAGACTATTCCCAGTTTCCTGCGTTGTTGTTAGGAGCGGAGATACTGCCCACCTGAAGACCTTCGTACCTGTTTGAAGCCCTGCAGTCAGCATCGAGATTGATGCGGAGCTGGTTGTCAAGACCTTTGAGGAGTGACTTGTAAGGCATCTTGGCCTCGAAGAGAGGAACCTTCACGCCGGACACTTCCTTGATGATGGCTTCCATGAGGATGGTGTCGCCCTGTGAGAAAGGAATGTACCTGAGGGAGTCGATGTTGAAGTCAGACCTCGAGTTGAAGATGGTGTCCTTCACGTTGATCTTGCTTGCAATGGAGAATACGAGATTCTCGCCTTCCTGATAGAGCTTGAACATCTGCTCCGGAGTGATACCCCTGCGGGTCTTCTTGAGCTTCTCGGTGTTGGCTACAGCAGCAGAGTCGTCCTTGGAACCGATCTGCATGACAATCTCCATCTGGCCGTTGTTGTAGAAATCTGCGAGAGAGTCTGCGGAGCATGCAAATCTGCCATATACAGACTTGTAGGCCTCCTGCAGGGTACGCAGGTCTTTCATTCTCTGGATACCCGCGCTCTTGCGGAACTCCATCTGCTTGTTGAAGTTTACAGGCTGCATAACGCTCTGGACGATCGCATATACGAGTCCTGCAATCACAAAGAGCAGCACGATGCTGACAATCTTTTTAACTATTCCGTTCATTATTATGAGTTTTTATTATTTTCTCAAGAGTTCGGACAAAGTTATGAAATTGATTTATGAATTGCAATATTTATTAGTAAATTTGCGCTTGGAAAATTTCAGGTAGTGTATGATTGAGACAACAGGAGATATCCGCAGACTGGATACCATAATAGAGGAGTCATCGAAAATCGTGATAACGGCCCACATTCATCCGGACGGGGATGCAGCCGGGTGCACACTGGCGATGCGCCAGTATCTCGCATCCCGTGGCAAGGATGCAGTGGTGGTCTATCCGGAACCTCTTCCGGAGACAATCCGCTTCATTGCAGAAGGAGATGACCCTTCCTGCATATTGTCGGGAACCGGTGACCCTGAAAGGACTGCGGAAGCCGTAAGGAACGCAGACCTCATATTCTGCATGGACTGCAATTCATTTGCCCGCACGGGAGTCCTCGAACCTCTGATGAGGGAGTCAGGTGCAGTGAAAGTGCTGATTGACCATCATCTCAATCCAGAGAGGGAGGCGTTCACCGAGGTCTTTTCCAAAACCGACATATCTTCGGCCTCTGAACTCCTGTACAGCATTCTCCTTGCCATGCCTGACATCGGTGGGAAACCTGGGAATCTCCCGGGAACGGCAGGCAGCTGCCTCATGACCGGAATGACCACCGACACGAACAATTTTGCAAATTCAGTTTATCCTTCTACATTTGCAATGGCGTCCGGCCTTCTCGCTGCAGGAGTGGACAGGGATGCCATACTCGGGAGGCTTTTCAACGAATATCGTGAGAACCGCCTGAGACTGATGGGGCATCTTCTCTCCGAGAATATGAGAATTACCCCTTGGGGCGTTGCTTATATGATCGTTGATGAAGGACTTATGTCGAAATACGGCATTGTGGAGGGTGAGACCGAGGGATTCGTGAACATGCCTCTTGCCATGGGAAAGGTGAAGATGAGCATCTTCCTGAAAGTGGACGGGGACGGGTTTTTCCGAGTTTCGGTACGCTCGAAGAAGGGCTATTCATCCAACAAGTGCGCTTCCCGGTATTTCCATGGAGGAGGACACGAACTTGCTTCAGGCGGAAGGCTCTTCTATCCCCAGGACATCGCTGTATGGCAGGATGCCGCCGGATATGTGGAGCGCGTGACCGCTGAGCTTTTTAAAGAAGAAGGTTATTATGACAAATAGACTCATATCGGCCATATTGCTGGCTTTCGTGATATTGTGGACGGCTTCCTGTTCCAAGGAGGAGAGGAAGTCCCAGATGTCGCGCCAGGAATCCAATATAGAGACGTTCATCAACGGCATGCTTGCCAAGGTGGACACGGCCTATGTAGTCAGGAACAGGGGAGTGGACCGTCTCGTGATAGTGCCCGGGGAAGGTGACAGTCTGGACGTTTCCGGGACAGTATCGTTCCGTTATGCAGGATATGTCATGAACAGTTCCTCGCTCAATAATGCCAACATATTCGCGACCAACAGCCCTGATGTGGCCGAATCCGTGGGCTGGGAGGTGTCGGATACTACGGCATTCGACATAAAGACATTGAACATAGGTGACGATGACCTTGTGGAAGGCCTCAAACGCGGTCTCGAGGGGACTAAGGGCGGCCAGGAGTGCTACATTCTTTTTTCCGGAAAATATGGTTTCGGAAAAAAGACTTTAGGCACGATTCCTGCAAATGCAGCCCTGGCTTATCACGTATGGGTGGAAAGTATAACCAATGAATGAAGGACAACCTGAAAATTAAAATGAAAATAATGGATAAAGGAATGAGAAAAGCTTTGCTGGCCCTCGCTGTTGTCATGACGGCTTCAGCAGGTTGTGCAAAGTCGGAGAAGACCGAGCCGAACGAGTCCAACAAGCGTTTTTTTGACGCTTGGATTCAGATCAATCATCCAAACCTGACTCCGACAGACCTCGGCGTGTACATCGTGGACGAGAAGGAGGGTGACGGAGAGTTGTATGACGGTGAGGCTTATGCGTACGTGAAATATGTGATTTCCAATCTCGACGGAACAGTATCTTCCACCAACGTGAAGAAGATTGCCCAGCAGATCGGTTCTTATGACAAGTCATATTATTACGGGCCTGAGGTCTGGGTCAATGTTGAAGGTATGCTTCAGGCGGGAGTGGCCGACATGCTCGAAGGAATGAGGGTCGGAGGTTCCAGGACCGCGGTCATTCCTGCATGGCTCATGACGACAGATCGTTACAAGAAACCGTCAGACTATCTCAAGCATGATTCCGAGAGCTCCAATGCCATCTACACAATAGAACTTACTGGTTTTACTGATGACGTCATCAAGGCGGAGGTGGACTCCCTCGAGGCTTTTTCTGAAAAATACCTCGACTCGGTCGATTCGTTGTCTTACGGATTCTATTACAAACAGCTCGTCGAGCCGAAGGATACTGTTTCATTCCCTTCGGACACGACTATATACATCAATTATACCGGCAGGCTGCTGAACGGACAGGTTTTCGACACCACCATTGCCGACACTGCCAAGTTCTACAATGTTTACAGTTCTTCAGGTACTTACGAACCGGTTGCCATCACATGGTCAGATACATGGACCGGCATTACAATGTCGACGGATGACAGTTCGTCATCCTCATCCCTCATAAGCGGTTTCCAGAGAACCTTGTGGCAGATGCGCAAATATGAGAAAGGAGTCGGGATGTTCATGTCCCTGTACGGCTACGGTTATTCAGGAAGCGGCAATCGCATACCTTCATTTGCTCCGCTCCTGTTCGAAATTGAAATTGTTGACGAGCCATAGAGGAGGAATTGTATGTCTTCAGTACCCGGATCTGTACCCTCAGAACTTGGAGAAAAGAATATACGTCCACTGCTGATGCAGTATGCAGTCCCGGCCATCATAGCCATGACTGCATCTTCGTTGTACAATATGGTCGACAGCATCTTCATCGGCCATATTCCGGATGTGGGTTCATACGCCATTTCCGGCCTTGCAGTCACTTTCCCCCTGATGAACCTTGCCACCGCGGTCGGTACGCTTGTTGGAATCGGTGCATCCACGATTCTCTCCGTACTTCTCGGCCAGAAAAACTATCAGGCGGCCAACAAGGTGCTCTCCAACCTCGTGTTGCTGAACGTAATCATCGGCCTCTTGTTCTCGGCAGCCGTCCTGCCTTTCCTGAATCCGATATTGCGCTTCTTCGGGGCTACTGAGAATACCCTTCCTTTCGCCCGGGAGTACATGTTCATCATATTGATAGGCAATGTGGTGACCCATCTGTATTTCGGCCTGAACAATGTGATCCGCGCCTCCGGCAATCCCAGGATGGCCATGGGCCTGACGATATTCACGGTCATTTCCAATTCCATCCTCGACCCGGTGTTTATCTTCATATTCGATATGGGAATCAGGGGAGCCGCATTGGCCACCGTACTCTGCCAGACCCTCGCCCTGAGCTATTCCCTCAGATATTTCTGGAACCAGGGCAATTTCCTGCATCTTCCGGCCCGCCTGCGGGATTTCTCCCTCGATATGAGGGTTGCAAAGGATTCCCTTACTATCGGAATGGGACCGTTCCTGATGCATGCGGCATCCTGCATTGTGACAATGTTCATCAACCAGCAGTTGCTCAAATATGGCGGAGATCTTGCCATCGGTGCCTACGGCATCGTGAACAGAATATCGTTCCTCTTCGTCATGGTGAACATGGGTTTCAACCAGGGAATGCAGCCTATCGCAGGATACAATTACGGAGCACGCAAATACACACGTGTGAAGCAGGTATACAAACTCACGGTGACTTGCGCCACGATCGTGACCTGTGCCGGATTCCTCGTGTCGGAATGTATTCCTGGCATTGCGGTCGCCCTGTTCACCAATGACCCTGAACTCAAGGCCCTTGCAGTCAAAGGCCTGAGAATCATCAATCTGGCATTCCCTCTCGTAGGCTTCCAGATGGTTGCGACAAATCTGTTCCAATGTCTCGGAATGGTACACAAGTCGATTCTGCTCTCGCTCTCGAGACAGCTTCTCTTTCTCGTTCCGATGATTTATTTCCTGCCGCTATTCTTCGGATACAACGGAGTCTGGATGAGTTTCCCTGTCGCAGACTCCCTCTCGATATTCCTTTCCACAACTCTGCTCGTAAGGCTTTTCCGCAAATTCGGAAAGTTGGATGACGGTGACGATCCGTCAATACTCGGCAGTAAAATCTGATATGGTTATGGAGAACAGATTGATTATCAATATAGGACGCCAGTTTGGCAGCGGAGGATTGCTAGTGGCGAAAGCTTTGGGAGATAAACTCGGCATTCCGGTATATGACCACGAACTCTTGGAGAAGGCAGCGGAAGAGAGCGGTTTCAGCCGCGATCTTTTCGTCCGCAGTGATGAGAGAAGAAACATCCTCTCGTTATCCGGATATTTTGAGTCAGGACGTTTCGGGCAGGCTGACAATTACCTCGGGGACAATCAGTTGTTCTCTCTCCAGAGCCATGTCATAAGGACCATTGCGGAGTCCGGTCCTGCGATTTTCATAGGCAGGTGTTCGGATTATGTCCTGCGCGACATGGATTGCCTCGATGTCTTCATTACTTCCCCGAAGGAAGTGAGAGTCCGCAGGGTTGCCGAAAGGATGGGCATAACTCCGGAAGATGCAGTTTCACTGATAAAGAAGAAGGACAGGACTCGGGAGAATTATTACAATTATTACACATTCGGACATTGGGGAGTCGCATCCAATTATGACTTATGCGTGGATTCCTCCGTGCTCGGAATCGACGGCACTGCGGAGATGATAATCGATTTCTGCAGACGCGCGGGACTATTGAAATGAAACTGGGATGAAAAAATTCAATATCGGATTGTTCATTTTGGCGGGAGCCTGCGTTTTGGTGGGCCTCTGCGTTTCGTTGTCTTCCTCATCCGTGGGTCCGGAGGAGATGGCATCTCCTGTTCCTGTAATGCTCAATGAGGTGATAACCAACGAACTGTCCGATACTTCATCTCTAAGGGGAATGGATTCTGAGGTGCGCAGGTACATGGCCCAGTGGAACCTCAGGGGAGTGTCCCTTTCCGTGATGAGAAATGACTCACTGCTATATTCGAAAGGCTACGGATGGGCTGACACCGAGGCAGGTGAGGAAATGCAGCCTAATATGACAATGCGTGTAGCATCAGTTTCCAAGCTCCTGACTGCCACCGGCATAATGGTCCTGAAAGAACGTGGCCTGCTCTCCCTGCAGGATACCGTATTCGGCCCACGCGGGATACTTACTGATACTTCCTATACTTCCGTCATACGAGACCCAGCCTACAGGAAGATTACCGTTGAGGACCTTCTGCGGCACAAAGGCGGCTTCACTTCAGCCGGCGGAGACCCTATGTTCTCGACCAGAAGTATAATGCTGCAGAATCATCTTGACACCCCTCCGGACAGGACGACCCTGCTCAGGACCCAGCTCAAGCGCCGTCTGCGTTTCCAGCCGGGAACGTCCCAGTATTACTCGAACTTCGGCTACCTTCTCCTCAGTCTCATAGTGGAGGAAGCCTCGGGCGAAGATTATGAGACCTTCATGCAGGAGAACGTGCTCAAGCCTGCCGGGTGCCACGGGATGCGGATTGCCGGCAATTATCTCGAGGACAGATATCCGGGAGAAGTCAAATATTACAACGGGGCGGACACCCTACTCGTGGAGGAATACAACAACAGCGGCAGGCTCGTTGACCGCTGCTACGGGGGCAATGACATACATTCCCTTTCCGGGGCCGGAGCCTGGGTGACTTCCACTCCTGAGCTTGCCCGTTTCGTGGCCTCCATCGACGGACGTCCGGAAGTTCCCGACATCATTTCCCCGGAGAGTGTGGCGGAGATGACGAGATGGGTGGACGAGAATACCTATTCCCTCGGCTGGAACGACACGAAGCCGGACGGGGAATGGACCAGGACAGGAACGTTTTCAGGCACGAGCGCGCTCGTGAAATATTATCCCGACGGCGAATGCTGGGTGATGGTCACCAACACCAGCACATGGAAGGGACCGGGATTCACGCGATATACGGCGGGACTTTTCCGGAAACTCAGGGAAAAGTACTCACAGGCCATGCCTTCGAGAAATATGTTCTATGAGCCTGTGGACAAATAAATTACGATGAATAACCACTAATTGATAAATCAATATGAAACAACCAGTATTCGTGACAGCGGACGAGGCTGTCAAGGCAGTCAAGTCAGGAGACCACATCCATCTCAGCAGCGTGGCGAGCGTGCCGCATGTACTGATTCAGGCATTGTGCCGCAGGGCAGATGCAGGGGAGGTGAGAGACCTTCATTTCCATCATTTCCATACGGAAGGCCCGGCCCCTTATTCGGATCCGGCATACGAAGGGATTTTCTTCGACCAGGGATTCTTCCTCGGACCGAACGTGAGGGCCAATGTCAATGCCGGCTATGCCGACTATCTTCCCGTGCACCTCGGTGAGTCCCAGAAACTCTACAGGAGCGGGGCATTGAGATGCGACGTGGCCATGGTCCAGGTGTCCCTGCCTGACGAGAACGGGATGATGTCCCTCGGTACTTCGGTGGACTGCTCCCTTGCTGCCGTGGAGAGCGCGAAGACTGTCATTGCCGTGGTCAATGAGAATGTGCCATACGCCTATGGCGACCTTGTGAGCCCGGAACTGGTGGATTATCTCGTGAAGGACGATACCCCTTTGGTTACCAAGGATTTCGCCCAGCCTAACGACATAGAGAAACTTATCGGAAAGAATTGTGCCGAGCTCGTTCCGGACGGAGCCTGCCTCCAGATGGGCATCGGAGCCCTTCCTAATGCTCTTGCAGTGGCCCTGGCTGACCATAAGGACCTTGGCCTGCATACAGAGATGTTCGCAGACGGCATCCTCCAGCTCATCAAGAAGGGCGTCATCAACGGCAGGCGCAAGAAAATTGACACGGGCAAGGTGGTGGCGTCGTTCCTGCTCGGCTCCGATGAGGTTTACCGTTTCATTGACCACAATCCGGACGTCCTGATGAAGGATATCAAATACACCAACGACCCTTGGGTTATTGCACAGAACCCGAACATGATGGCCATAAATTCTGCCACCGAGGTGGACCTGACCGGACAGATCAGCGCCGACTCCATCGGTACGAGAATATTCTCGGGTACGGGAGGACAGTTGGACTTCGTTAAAGGTGCCACGATGAGCGAGGACGGAAAATCCGTGACAGCATTTGCTTCCAGGACCAAGAACGGCAAATCCAAGATTGTCCCTGTCCTGAACCAGGGAGCTGGCGTAGTGACTCCGCGTGCTGACGCCCATTGGATTGTCACCGAATACGGTGCAGTGGACCTGTATGGCAAGTCATTACAAGAAAGGGCGAAACTGTTGATCAGCATCGCCCATCCGGATGACCGTGAAGAATTGGACCGTGCTGCGTTCGAGCGTTTCGGTCCGCATTATCACCATTTTTAAATATCCATGAACATTATCTCCGCCGGTGCGCGCTTCTGCTCCAGCAGCTCACGCATCTTGAGCATATAAGGATATGTGTGGCGGTAGAACATCTGCAGGCCGGCGCAGAGGGAATTGAGACCCTTTTCGCCGGTTTTCGTTTTGGCGAAACGGTGCTTCGGGCATTCCCCGTTGCAAAGCCTCACCCATTCGCATCTGCGGCATTGCATAGGCAGGGTATTGCGCTTTTCGATGCCGAATGACAGGGCTCCGTCGCATCCGGCGAGGTCCTTCAGGCTGTCAGTGGCAATGTTGCCGAGCTTGTATTCCGGATATACGAAATGGTCGCAGACGTAAACGTCCCCGTTGTGCTCCACTACGATATTGCCTCCGCAGGTTTCTCCGAACACGCATGTCCCCGGCATTTCCCCGCACAGGCAGGCGAGTGTGGCATCGAAAATCCCGACGAAATACTTGCCCACATCCCGCTTCACCCAATAGTCGAAGATGTCGCAGAGGAATTTTCCGTATCCGACGTCGCTAATCGACCAGGAACCTATTCCGTCATTCTCCAATTCGTTGGGATTCACTATCTTGGGTCTCTCGGACTTTACGGCTTTCCCGCTGCTGTTCTTCTTGTATGCCACCTTCTCGACGACCGGGAGGAACTGCATGAAGCGGCTCCCGACGGATTTGAGGAACTGGTAAATTTCCAGACCGTGCCCTTCTGAGGCCTTGCTAACGGCAGTGAGCGTGTTGAATTCAACTCCGCCGTACACGAGATTGCGAAGTCCGGCCATTACCTTGCTGAATGAAGGCTCCCCGGCCTTGCTGCTCCGGTATTTGTCGTGAACGTGCTCCGGCCCGTCTATGGAAATGCCTATGAGGAAACGGTTTTCGGCGAAAAATTCCGCCCATTTCGGCGTAACTAATGTCCCGTTTGTCTGGAGGGTGTTGTGTATGACCTTGCCGTTGGCATATTTCTGCTCGAACTCCACTGCCTTCCGGTAGAAGTCCAGACCCATGATGAGCGGCTCCCCACCGTGCCAGTTGAATGTCACTTCCGGCACGTCGCAGGACTCTATGTAATTGCTTATCAGCTTCTCGAGCATGTCCTCGGTCATTCGGGGCTCGCGCCCTCCGTAGAGGAATGCCTTGTCGAGATAGTAGCAGTATCGGCAGTCCAGGTTGCAGAGCGAACCGCCGGGCTTTATCATAAGATTAAACGCCAGCGGACCTGTCATTCGTGCAGCATCCGCCAGCGTTATCGTATTCTTGAAAATGTCTTCTGCCATGCCAGTTGCTTTTACTCAGCAAGACGGGCCTTGATGGCTTTCGTCTGCTCCTCGAAACCAGGTTTCTCAAGCAGGGCGAACATGTTCTTCTTGTAAGCCTCCACGCCCGGCTGGTTGAATGGATTCACGCCGAGGATGTAGGCGCTCACGCCGCAGGCGAACTCGAAGAAATAGAAGATTGCGCCGAGGGTCTTCTCGTTGATGCTCTCGACTGAGATCTCGAGCTGTGGAACGCCTCCGTCAATGTGGGCGAGCATGGTTCCGAGCTGGGCCATGGCATTGCAATGCTCCACGTGGCGGCCTGCGAGATAGTTCAGCTGGTCGAGGTTCTGTGGGTCGCTGCCGATGATTACGCTGCGGTTGCTCTTCTCCACTGTCACCACGGTCTCGAACATCACTCTCGCACCGTCCTGAACGAACTGTCCAAGTGAATGGAGGTCAGTCGTATAGACTACGGATGCAGGATAGATACCCTTGAGGTCCTTGCCCTCTGATTCGCCGTAGAGCTGCTTCCACCATTCTCCGAGATACTGGAATTTCGGAGTAAACGATACGAGCACCTCGATGGCCTTGCCGTACTCGGAATGAAGGAGATTCCTCATTGCAGCATAAGCTACTGCAGCATTGTCTTCACTTCTCTCGGAGAGTGCCTTCTCCTCCTCTGCAGCTCCTGCAAGCAGGGCCCTGATGTCGAATCCCGCAAGGGCGATAGGAAGAAGACCTACCGGAGTGAGGACTGAGAAACGTCCGCCCACGTTGTCAGGAACCACGAATGTCCTGTAGCCTTCCTGTGTGGAGAGAGTCTTGAGGGCTCCCTTGTGAGCGTCGGTAACGGCCACGATTCTGGCTGCGGCCTCGGCCCTTCCGTATGTGTCTTCGATATGCTGTTTCACGATCCTGAAAGCCACTGCAGGCTCTGTGGTGGTGCCTGACTTGGAAATCACGACACAGGCCGTGCTCTTCTCCTTCATGAGGTCCACGAGTTCAGCGGTATATTCCTCGGAGAGATTGTTCCCGGCGAATACCACGTCCATGGAGCCTCCGTGACGGAGCTCTCTTGCAAAACTGTGGGACAGAGCCTCCACTGCGCATTTAGCGCCGAGATATGAGCCTCCGATGCCGATTACGACCACGAGCTCGACTCCTCTGGATTTCCAGTCGTCGCGGATGTCCTCGCATTCCTTTACGAGGGATTCCGGAGTTCCGGAAGGAAGGTGTTTCCAGCCGAGGAAATCATTGCCGGCTCCTGTTTCCGATTCGAGGACGTCGAATGCCTGGAGCGCTTTCTCAAGATAATTCTTGTACTCTGTTTCTTTTACAAAGGAGGAACAGCCTCCGATATTGATTTTTACCATTTTTTATGAGTATTTTGTCCTGCAAAGTTAATTATTTTATTGAAATATGTCCAATAATAAGTATCTTTGTTCGATATGAAACCGGAATGGGCAAATTCGGGTTTTTCACGAAATCACCAAGGCTTGAAATTGTAACAAAATGAAACCAATTTGTATATGTTCGAATCTTTTATGAAAATCTCAGCTGCCGCAGCCATGGCAGTGATGATGCTCCCTGCCACAGCACAGGGGGCCGGACGCATAAGGATTGCGGCCCACAGAGGATTCTGGGATTGCGAGGCGACCCAGAGGACGGAAAATTCCATCGCCTCCCTCAAAGCCGCCCAGGACAATGGTTGCTGGGGAAGCGAATTTGACATCCACATCACGGCGGATGACAGCATTGTGGTGCATCATGACGCGCATATCGAGGGTCAGGATATCCACAAGAACACCTATTCGTTCCTCAGGCAGTACAAGCTGGGAAACGGCGAGCCTATGCCTACTCTCGACGAATATCTTGCGCAGGGAGTGAAATGCCCTTCCACAGTGCTCGTCATAGAGTTCAAGAAACAAGACAATGCCGAGAGGGAGAACCTCATGGTGGACAAGACTTTCGAACGCCTGAAGGCTTACGGGCTCTATGACCCGTCCAGGGTGATGTTCATCTCTTTCAGCATGAATGTCTGCCGCAGGGTGGCCGAGCTCGCTCCAGAATTCACGAACCAGTATCTGAACGGAGACATCGCACCGGCCGAACTCCACAAGGACGGCATCAACGGAATTGACTATCATTACAAGGTCTTCTATGCCCATCCGGAATGGGTGAAGGAAGCACAGTCCCTCGGGATGAGCGTCAACGTGTGGACAGTGAACAAGGAAGCTGATATCAAAGCAATGATAGGTCTCGGAGTTGACTGCATCACCACCAACGCTCCTCTTCTCGTGCGCAGCCTGCTCGGAACCGAAGAACTCAGGAACAATCCTCCGTCAGAGGATGACCCGGTCGCTGACCCGAAGGCCGTCGTGCTTGCGGGCAATGCCAGGTTCACGGTTCTCGGAAGCCGTCTCGTCCGCATGGAATGGGCTGAAGACGGGAAATTCGAAGACAGGGCCACCTTCGGTGTAGTGAACAGGAAAATGCCTGTGCCCCAATATACTGTAAAGCGTTCCGGGAAGAAGGTGACGATACGTACTGCAGACCTTGTCCTGACATATACGGGCGAAGGCAGGTTTGACGAGAATAATCTCTCCGTTACATTCACCATGGCAGACCCTGCGGCCAAAAAGGGTGTCAGGACAGTGATCTGGCATCCGGGCATGGATGACAGCGCCAATCTGCTCGGTACCACGAGGACCCTCGACGGATGCGACGGCGAGAAAGTAAAGGAGCCTTATGACAAGGGCGTAGTTTCCCGTGACGGATGGGCCGTGCTTGACGAGTCTGACCGTCAGGTTTTTACGCCGGTGAAGTCTGATTGGAAGAACTGGGTGGCGAACCGTGAGGAGGGTAACCGTCAGGACCTCTACATGTTTGCCTACGGCCACGACTACAAGGCTGCAGTTTCGGACTTCACCAAAATTGGCGGTCGCATTCCCCTGCCTCCAAAATACACACTCGGTTACTGGTGGTGCCGCTACTGGCAATATTCTGATTTCGAGTTCGTCGGGCTCGGACGCCAGATACGTTCCCTCAGCATCCCGATTGACGTGATGGTCCTCGACATGGATTGGCACGAGACCTGGACCCTCAAAAAGGGCAAGGATTCCCCGAAGGACGAGTTCGGACAGCGCATCGGCTGGACCGGTTACACCTGGCAGAAGAAACTCTTCCCGAATCCTGCCAACTGTCTCCAGGACCTCCACAATCTCGGTCTCAGGACTACTCTCAACCTTCATCCTGCTTCAGGCATCCAGCCATACGAGGAACCATATGACAGGTTCGTAAAAGATTATCTTTCACGAACTTCCGAATATGACGGCCCGAATGGCTATATCAATCCGGACGGTTCCAAAGCCCCTGTTCCTTTCAGGATTGACGACGAAGCATGGGCCGATGCATATTTCAATTCCGTGATACGTCCGTTTGAGCGCCAGGGCGTGGATTTCTGGTGGCTCGACTGGCAGCAGTGGAGAATCAGCAAATATACTCCGGGCCTCAGCAACACCTTCTGGCTGAACTATACATTCTTCAATGACATGGTCCGCCAGAGCGCAAGCGAGGGTATATATGCCCGCCGTCCGGTCATCTACCACCGTTGGGGTGGAATCGGAAGCCACAGATACCAGATTGGCTTCTCCGGTGACACATACGCTTCATGGAAAGTCCTCGGTTATCTGCCTTGGTTCACTTCCACGGCATCCAATGTGGGCTATGGCTACTGGGGCCACGATATCGGAGGCCACATGCAGCCGAAGGGCGTGACCAGCACTGATCCTGAACTCTACACGAGGTGGATCCAGAACGGAGTCTTCACTCCTATCTTCAAGACCCATTCCACCAAGGACCAGACCATGGAGAAGCGCTTCTGGGTGTTCCCGGAGCATTTCGATGCAATGCGTGACGCAGTCCGCCTGAGATACGACCTCTCTCCTTACATTTACAATGCAGCACGCCAGACATACGACACCGGAATTTCCATGTGCCGTCCGATGTATTACGACTATCCTGAGCTGAACGAGGCATACGATTTCAAGGAGCAGTACATGTTCGGTGACGATATCCTCGCCACTGTAGTGTGCCAGCCTGTGGACAGCGTGACCGCCCTTGCACGGCGTACCGTATGGTTTCCGGCCGGTAATGACTGGTATGATGTGGCCACCGGAAGCGTATATGCAGGAGGACAGGTCAGGGAACTTCGTTATACCGTGAACGAAAATCCTTATTACGTGAAGGCAGGTGCCGTGATTCCTATGGCTGCCGGCAACATTACTTCACTTCAGGAGAAGAGCAATGTGCTGAAACTTTTCGTGGCACCTGGCGACGGGGAGAGCGAAGTGTCTGTATATGAGGATGACGGCGAGACCCAGGCCTACAAGGAGGAATATGCGGTTACCAAGGTGTTCAAGACCTCAGATGCCCATGGCGTGAAAGTGACCGTCGCTCCGAGGGAGGGTACGTATTGCGGCATTGACCCTTCACGCAGGCTTCAGTTTGCGTTCGCGGGTGTGTTCGCTCCGGAAGCCGTGTTCGTGAACGGTGTCGAGATTCCATATTCCCGTTTCGCGGAGCACAATCAGGAGCAGACATCCAATGTGGCCGAGTGGAGCTATGACGGCACATCCCTCACTGCAGTGGTATATCTTCCTGTTGCACCGGCTTCGGAAGAGACAGTGGTGGAATGCCGTTTCAGCGACTATGCTGCTTCCCACAGGGATCTGCTCAACGGCAAGAAAGGCCTGATGCACAGGATGATGGACATGACTCCGGAGACCAAGCTCGTCTTCGGGAAATATGTGGATTCATACATGATGCTTCCGGACAGTTTCCTCGCCCTGGCACAGTGCTCGAGCTTCATCAAGGAGGATCCGCAGAATGCCGGCAAGTATCTTGAGGATATCAGTGCCGAGGCAATGATTGACGACCTCAGCGGATATGAGGCATTGCCTGACGGATTCATCGCGAAGCTCAAGGCACAGGCTGAAATCAGGTAGCCCCTGTCCTGCGAAAATCCTTGTGACTATCATAATGAGGAATCTCCAAAAAAAGCATTATATTTGCCGAATGGAGATTCCTCTGATTTATTTTAAAAATTATGAAACAGATTGATACCAAAAATGCGCCTGCTGCCATCGGACCGTACAGCCAGGCAATAGATACCGGCAGTCTCGTGTTCCTTTCGGGCCAGCTGCCTATCGACCCAGCTACGGGAGCATTCCCTGAGGGCGGTGTGAAAGAGCAGACGAGACAGTCCCTGCTCAATGTTGGAGCCATACTCGAGGCAGCAGGTCTCGGATATGCCAATGTGGTGAAAACCACCGTTTTCCTCGCGGATATGTCCTATTTCGCAGAGATGAACGAGGTGTATTCGGAATTCTTCTCCCAGCCATATCCGGCTCGTTCGGCCGTGGCCGTGAAGGCTCTTCCGAAAGGCGCTCTCGTCGAGATTGAAGTGCTCGCGTCCAAATAATTTCAGGAGATTCCCCAATGGCGAAAGGCGCGGCAGATATCGAAGGACAGTGCAGGAAAATCATCACTGATGCCAGGAACGGAATATTCGCTCCTGTCTATCTGCTGATGGGCGCGGAGCCGTATTATCCTGACCTGGTCTGCGAGAACATATTGAAATACGCCCTTTCCGACAGCGAACGGGATTTCAACCAGTCAGTGTATTATGGACTGGACACCGATGCCGGGACAGTGGCGTCAGATGCCCGTGGATATCCGATGATGTCCGAACGCCGTCTTGTCGTGCTCAAGGAGGCGCAGAACATGAAGTCCCTCGAGGAACTCGGGGTCTATGCTGCAGAGCCGATGGATACCACTGTCCTGGTGATTCTGATGCACGGAGCCTCGGCGGACAAGCGCAAGAGCCTGTACAAGAACGTCTCCAAGAACGGGATAGTGCTCGACTCGCCCCAGCTGAGGGATTACGAGATGCCTGAATGGATTTCGTCGTATTTCAATTCCCGTGGTGTGGTAATCGCTCCCGATGCTGCAGCCTTGCTCGCTGAATATGCCGGAACTGATCTCGGCAAGATTGCCGTGGAGACGGACAAGATGCTCAAAAGCCTGCCTGAGGGAACGAAAACGGTGACTGCTGCCGATGTGGAGAACAATGTCGGTATCAGCCGCCAATACAGCATCTTCGAACTTACCAAGGAATTGTCCTACAGGAGAGTGCAGAAAGCGTTGAAGATTGCCTCCCGCATCGGTTCCGGGCCCAAATTCGCGATGCCGATGGCCGTGGCACCGATATTCACGCATTTCAGCCGGATACTCAGGTATGAGGCTGCATTGATGAAAAATCCGTCGATGCAAAAGATGGACAAGGCCCGGCTGCTCGGAGTCAATCCTTTCTTCGTGGAGGAATACGACGCGGCGGTGAGAAACTATCCTGTGAAAAACTGCATGCGCATCATTTCCCTGCTCGAGGAGTATGATTTCAAAGGCAAGGGAGGGGAGTGCGGCGAAGCCGGTCAGGATGAACTCCTCGTGGAGTTGGTGACCAGGATATTGGCTTGATAATTATTTAATTCTAACGATATGGGATTGATTGAATGCAGGGAAATCTGCAAAAGTTTCGGGGAGAAGGTCGCTCTTGACCATGTGAGCCTCGATATACCTAAAGGCCGCATATTCGGCTTGCTCGGTCCGAACGGGGCGGGCAAGACCACAACTATTCGCATAATCAACCGGATTACCATCCCGAATTCCGGAGATGTATTCTTCGACGGGAGGCCTATAACCCAGAGGGATGTCGAGAAAATCGGTTATCTGCCTGAGGAAAGGGGCCTTTACCGCAAGATGGAGGTCGGGGAACAGGCCATGTATCTGGCCCAGCTCAAGGGAATGAGTGCCCGTGACGCCCAGAACGAACTCAAGAAATGGTTCATAAAATTCGGCATACAGAGCTGGTGGAAAAAGAAGGTCGAGGAACTTTCCAAGGGTATGGCCCAGAAGGTACAGTTCATCACGACCGTCGTGCACAAGCCGGCCCTCATGATTCTCGACGAGCCGTTCAGCGGATTCGACCCAGTGAATGCCGAACTCATCAGGAAAGAGATCCTGGCCCTCAAGGAAGAAGGGGCAACCATCATCCTTTCGACCCACAATATGGAATCCGTTGAGGAACTCTGCGATGATATCGCATTGATAGACAAGTCCAAAGTGGTCATTACCGGAGGCGTTGAAGAAATTCGCAGGAAATACGGCAACAACAATGTCGAACTCATCTACACCGGAGAGACTCCTGTATCATCAGAGGCAGGCCTCTTCACCGTGCTTTCGGACCAGGATGACGCAGGACGCCATACCGCGGTGCTTGCACTCGAGAACGGCAAGGGCACCAATGAAGTTCTGGCATCTGTCCTCTCGAAGGACGTGACCGTCAATTCATTCAAGGAACTGCTTCCGAGAATGAACGACATTTTCATCAAACTTGTCACCGAAGGTGAATAAATCAGGGAGGAAGATATCATGAATCTGCATATTGTAAACATCATCATAAAGCGGGAATATCTCACCCGCGTAAAAAAGAAATCATTCATAATCAGCACTTTCCTTGTTCCGGTGCTGTTTGCTGCCCTTTGCACCCTCCCGTCCGTGATAATGCTCATGGCGAAGGAAGAGGCCAAGAAGATAGCCGTAGTGGACCAGTCAGGAATAGTGGCCGGCATGCTTGAGGACACAGGGACAGTTACTTTCACTGAATTCAAGGGAGCGGATCCTGCAGCGGTCAAGGCCGGTCTCGACAGTCTTGGGATGGATGTCCTACTCTCGATTTCCCCTCTTGACAGCGCCCGCAGGACAGTGACTGCCATGACTTATTCGGCCAAGCCTCTCGGAGTGGACATGACGGGTGACATAGAGCGCCAGATCAATGACGCAGTGGAGCAATACCGGATCAGTTCATACGGGATTGAAGGCCTCGACAAGATAATGCAGGAGGTGAAGCCGGACGTGAAACTCGTTTCCTACCAGATGGACGAGTCCGGCAATGAGACATTGAGCGAGTCCGGCATATACATGATGCTCTCCTTGGTGCTCGGAATGATTATCTACATGTTCATTTCCATGTTCTGCGGAATGGTTATGTCGAGCGTCATCGAGGAGAAGTCCAGCAGGGTGGTCGAGGTGCTTGTCTCCTCTGTTAAGGCTACGGAACTGCTTTTCGGAAAGATTATCGGAGTCGCACTCGTGGCCCTCACCCAGTTCTTCATGTGGATTGCGCTGACAGCCCTGATTCTTGCAGTCGTGGGTGGCATCACCGGTGCTGGCCTCATGGACATGGGAGCTGCGGCAGACCCTACGGCCCAGATTACCGGCATTACCTCCCAGCTTCCTGACGGGTCTGTCCCGGATATGTCATCCCTCATGCAGGAAGTGACCGAGCCGGCTGACTCGACATCTGCATATCCTTCAGAGAAGTCTGTGATATTCAGTACATTGATGAACATTGACTATACCCGCCTCATCATTGTCTTCGTACTCTTCTTCATATTCGGCTACCTGCTTTACGCGTCCCTTTTCGCCGCAATCGGTTCTGCCGTGGAGAACGAGGCTGACAGCAACCAGCTCGTGCTGCCCCTGACCGTGCCGCTGATGATAGGCTTCTTCATCGCAATGTTCGTTTACAAGTCACCTGACAGCGGAGTTGTGTTCTGGGCCTCGATGATTCCGTTCACCTCGCCGATGGTGATGCTTTCAAGAGCCTTGTTCGGGGTCAAGACCTGGGAGATTGTGCTCTCTCTTGTCATCCTCATATTGTCATTCATCGGATCTGCCTGGGTATCAGCGAAGATCTACAAGGTCGGCATCCTGATGTTCGGAAAGAAATCCTCGTTCAAGGATCTCTGGAAATGGCTCAAGATGAAATAATTATTTCAAAATCTAATGATGAAGTCAGTCAAGATATTGCTCGTTGCATTATGTCTCCTTGCCATTCAGCCGGCCGGAGCACAGGGGAAATATTCTTTCTCCTGGACCAGGTCAGCAGTGGACGGCAGCCGCACGGGAGTAAGGTCTTCCGGTGCGGATGATGTGGAGGAGGCCATGGGCAGTGTGCAGGGAAAGAAATATTATTCCCCGTCTGGAAAAGTGTTCAAGGGCGGAACGGTCCCGGCCGTAGCGAAGATAATGCTCGACGTGCAGCCTGAAATGGCCGAGGTGAAGCAGGTTATTGCCTATTCTCCGGAGGCAATGATTCGCAGGAAGCCTGAGTGCGCTCTCTCCGATTGGTTCATTGACGCGCTTATGGCCGGTTGTGAGGAGATTACCGGAAAGAAGGTGGATGTGGGATTCACCAATTTCGGGGGAATCCGCGTGGATATGCCGAAAGGAGATGTCCTCCTGGACGATATAATGTCAATGTTCCCGTTCAAGAACAATCTCTGCTATCTCGAACTTGAGGGAAGGGATATCCGTGTGATACTTGAGCAGATGGCCTCGAGAGGCTGGCAGGTGATCGGGGGAGTGAGATGCACGGCCACGAAGGACGGCAGGCTCCTGGGCGCGGAGATTGACGGCGAGCCGCTGGATGACGACAGGGTCTATGGAGTGGCTACCATCAGTTTCCTTCTCGACGGAGGCGACGGATATGCCATAGCGAAGAATGCCAGGACTCTTGAGATTCTGGAGCCTTATATTCTGGACGTGATGCTCCCTTATGTGAAGAAACTCACGGCAGAAGGCAAATTTATAGAATACAAGGCCGACGGCCGTGTCAAAATCGTGAAGAAATGATGAGAAAGCCTGTCATATATCTGATATCTGCATTGCTATGTGCAGCATTGTCAATCTCCCGGACAACAGCCCAGGAACTCGTCATCGTGCATTTCAATGATACTCACAGCCATCTCGAACCGGAACGCTCAGGTGAAGAGGCAGGGCTCGGAGGAGTCATCGAGAGGGCGGCCTATGTCGACAGCGTGAGGGCTGCCTCGGGCAACAGGAACGTGCTTTTGCTTCATGCCGGGGATTTCGGCCAGGGGACTTCATATTTCACCCTGCTTGACGGAGATGTGGAGATCAGCCTGCTGAACGCAATGAAATATGACGTAATTACTCTCGGCAACCATGAATTCGACAATGGCCTGGAAGAACTTGCAAGGCGCTTGAAATCAGTGAAATGCCCTGTGGTCTGTGCCAATTATGATTTCTCCCCGTTCGAGCTGGGACGTTATGTCAGGCCTTATGCGATTGTCCGCAAGGCCGGCCTGAAGATTGGCATTTTCGGACTTCTGACGGACATTACGACAGTTGTGGACAGGACGATTGCCGACCGGATTCCGAAGTTCGATGACATCGAGACTGCCAACAAGTGGGCGGCATGGCTGAAGGAGTCCGAAAAATGCGACATGGTCATTGCCCTGACCCATATCGGCTTCAGCGGAGAGAAGTTCACCGATCCTGAACTGGTCCGTGCGACACGTAATATCGACCTGGTCGTGGGAGGTCATTCGCATACCTTCCTCAAGGATATAGTGTATGAGAAAAACCTTGACGGACAGGATATTCCAATCGTCCAGAACGGGTGCTGGGGCCTTCAGGCCGCAACCCTGGAAGTAAGATCAAGTAAATAATATTAAAACAATGACTAACATGGAAAGTAACCTCAAATCAAGTCCGGAGCTTGACTCCCTGTCCGAAAGGCACAAGGCGATATTGGATATCCTTCAGCTTCAGGGAAGCGTTTCCGTAGCGGATCTCTCGGAGCGTCTCTCGGTCTCCGAGGTGACCATCAGGAAAGACCTTTCCGTCCTTGAGAAGCAGAACAAGCTCTACAGGACGCACGGACGTGCCATCCCTATCAGCCCGTACATCGGTGACCGCCACATCAACGAGAAAGAGAAGCAGATGGTGCTCGAGAAAAGGGCAATCGGCAAGATGGCTGCAAGGCTCGTGCACGAACATGACTCCATCCTCATGGCATCCGGTACCACCATACTCTATACGGCCAAGGAACTCATAGACAAGAAGGACATTACAGTCATTTCCGCATCCGTCTCCGCATCCTCGATGCTTTCCCAGAACAAGGACATCGACGTGGTCCAGCTCGGCGGCATGGTCAGGGAGAGTTCTGTATCCGTTGTCGGTTCATTCGCGGAGGACATGCTGAAATATTTCAACTGCAGTCTTCTCTTCATGGGAGCCGACGGAGTTGACCTCGAGTTCGGTATTACCACAACCAACATGATGGAGGCCAATCTGAACCGCATGATGATGAATACGTCACAGCAGACAGTCCTTCTCGCAGACAGTTCCAAGTTCGGCAAGAAAGGATTCAGCAAGATATGCGACCTCGGAGAGATTGACAGGATTATCACCGATGACGGCATCCCGCAGATGTATCTCGAGAGCCTTCAGGAAATGGGTATCGAAGTGACCATCGTCTCAGCGAAGTCGCTGTAGGATAATTTATTATAAGATATTCATCGACTGCTCGCGAATCTTCTCGAGCTCGTCCTTCATCTTCACCACCACCTTCTGGATGCCGGCGTGATTGGCCTTGGAACCGGTGGTGTTGATTTCGCGGCCCATCTCCTGGATGATGAATCCGAGTTTCTTGCCAGGGTATTTCTCCCCGTCGATGGTGTCCATGAAGTATTTGCAATGCTGGCGGAGCCTGACCTTCTCCTCGTTCACGTCGTATTTCTCGAGGTAATATATCATTTCTTCCTCGAAGCGTGCCGGGTCGGGCTTCAGCTGCAGTTCAGCAATAGCCTTGCTGATTTTCGCCCTGACTGTCTCGATGCGCTCTCCGTCTAATGACTCCACCTCGTTTTCAAGTTCGAGGATATTGTTCACGCGTCCGGTCACGTCCTTGTAAAGGGCTGCACCCTCGCGGTCGCGGTATTCGCAGGTCAGTTCGATGGCCCTGTCCACGGCCTTCTCAACTTCCGGCCAGTTGGATTCGTTGATGACGTCCTGGCGCGTGTTGTCGATGATGTCGGGGAATCTCAATATGCTGCTCATGTAGAGGGCGGAGTCTGTCGTGATGCCGAGCCTGCTTCCGAGCTCGCTGATCTGGCGGAAATATTCCTCAGCCAGTCCGGCATTGATTTGCTTGGCTGCCGATACTGAATTAGGCTCGAAATTCAGGAACATGTCGATAGTCCCGCGATGCAGTCTCTCGGAAAGTTTCTGCCTGACAATCAACTCCTTGTCTTTCGGAAGAAGCTGGCTCTTGATGCTTATGTCGGCTGATTTTCCGTTAAGCGTGCGAATCTCCACTGTTAGTTTTCCGGTCTCAAGACTTGCCTCAGCCTTGCCGTATCCTGTCATCGATTGTATCATGGGCTTATATTTTTGCATTTTCAAGGCTGCAAAATTACGAAAATTATTATTTTTGTAAAACGTAAACACTCTAATATTTTTGAAAATCATAAACACTCTGATTATGTCTGAAATCAGCAGAAGGCTCTTTCTGAAAAAGGGCGTTGCAGGCCTCGCGGCAATCGCAGTGGCTCCTGAACTTGTTTCCTGCGCAGGGCAGGATTCCGATGGTACAAATGTCAGGCAATTCGCGCCTCTTGCAGGGAAATATGACGTGGTGGTCATAGGAGGAGGCCCCGCAGGCTTCATTGCAGCAATTTCCGCAGCGAGACAGGGAGCAAGGACAGCCCTTGTGGAAAAGTACGGATTCCTCGGCGGGATGGCTACGGCAGGATATGTCGCTCCAATCAGCGTTTTCGCCAAGGACAACGAGCTCGTCATAGGTGGCATCCCTTGGGAATTCGTCAAGCGTCTCGAATCCATGGGAGGGGCTTTCATCGAGTGGCCAAAGGCCAATATTGATTTCGACATTGAACTTTACAAGCTATGCTGCCAGAGAATGGTCCTCGAGGCAGGAGTGGAACTTTACATGCATTCCTCACTCGTGGGCTGCGAGATGGATGGCAAGACTATATCAAGTATAATAATAGAGAACAAGAACGGGCTCGAGACCCTCGAGGCGGGCCGCTACATTGACTGCACTGGAGATGCCGACTTGGCCCACATGGCGCAGGTACCGATGCAGCCCAATCCGGACAACGAGCTCCAGCCTTCCTCGTTTTGCTTCATTCTTTCCGGAGTGGACACGAAGAGTGAACTCCTGAATAAATGCATGTATCACAACGGGATAAACGGTCCGAGCCAGTGCCGTCTTGTAAGGGAGAAACTTCTTGCCCTGAAGGAGGTCGGGGCTGATATTCCGGATTTCGGAGGTCCCTGGTTCAACAATGTGCTCCACGAGGGCAGCGTGGCCGTGAACATAACCCGACGTGCCGCAGACTCTACCGACAACCGTAATTTCACATCGGTTGAATGCAGCCTGAGAGAGGATATTTTCCGTTTTGCAGAGCTCCTGCGCGAGAATTTCCCTGAATTCAGGAATTCCTATGTCTCTTCCACTGCGCCTCAGGCAGGAGTCAGGGAGTCCCGGCGAATACTCGGCGTCCATACGGTCACTGCGGATGAATACGTGAAAGGCTTCCGTTACGAAGACAGCATATCGAGGGGAATACATCCTATAGACATTCACGCCAGTAGCGGTACGAAGCAGGTGAGGATAGAACTTGAGCAGCCAGCCTATGTGCCTTACCGTGCTCTCATCGCTCCTGATTTTCCGAATCTTCTTGTGGCAGGCAGGTGCATTTCCACCGACCGCCAGGCTCTCGCATCGCTCCGCGTGATGGCGAGCTGCATGGGTACCGGACAGGCAGCCGGAGTTGCCGCCGCGCAGAGCATCGCATCCGGAAAGAGCGTCCAGGACATTGAAATTTCACAATTAGTGGAGACTGTCAGGGGGCTCGGAGCCATTATCTGACCTTTGGAATCGTTTAAATTTAAAACATTTTAGCGAAAATTGCCTTACAAATCGTAATTGATATTTGCGTAAAATATGCGTTTTGCGCAACTGACCCGTATTTAAACATTTAATGTATTCAATACGGGCCATTTTATTATCCTTTTTGCTATTGTATTTCAAAAAACTTTATTATTTTTGTGAAAACCGAATATTTATTCGGGAAATATTTACATTATGCAGCCATCCACCGACTCCCTGCCGTGTACCGCGCGCGAGAAGTAGACACAGAAAATAATTTTAGATGTTAATATTTT